>NZ_CFQRNQ010000001.1:0-333109 GCF_986071375.1 Paraprevotella sp.
TTGACGGCTTTCTGCCATGAAAGGGAACTGAAAGATGAGATTTTATCGTTCAGTTTCTAATGTGTTGTATGATAGATATTTAACATACATCCTGAAGGATGAAGGATGTTTTTGGAAATTCCCTTGGGTGTATTTTAGTTAGTGATTACCCAATCTTTCAGGGTATGCCGCTCCATGTCGAAGTTGATGCCGACTTTCACTACGGGCAGGCCGCACAGGGCGAAGCGTTCAGGATAATTCTTCAGGTCGATCTGCTGCATGGCGGCTTCGGCAGATTGGTTCAGTTTCAGTTCTACGACGTAGAGCGTGGTGGCCGTGCGCATCACTAAGTCCACCCGTCCCATTGGGGTACGTACTTCCACGTCCACATACGCGCCGAGTAGGCTGAAGATGATGTAGAGCATCTGTTGGTAATGGCCTTCGTAGTCCGTGCGGTCGCAATAAGGGACGGTGGAAAGGAACGTTTGCAGCAGGCGAAGCATCCCGTCCATGTCGCCGCGCACTAAGGCACGGGCCAAATTGACCACCGTGGTATTGGTCGTCTGCGTGTCACGTGTCACATAATCAGGTATGAGGCTGCGCATCAGGCCTATCCTCACTTCCGCATTCGGGATGTCCAACGTATAGATTTGGAACATCTCATCATATCCCTTGATGGTGACATAGCCACTTTGGTACAACAAGGGCGTGATGCTTTCCATTCGTTCGGTCGGTGCGTCGAAATCGGCCGCCACAGCCTCGTTACCTCCTATCCGGGAGGGCAATACACCGAATTTGTTCAGCATTTCGATGAGGTATGTGGGCGTGCCGCTGCCGAACCAATAAGAATCCAACCGCCCGTCAGCAAAAGCGTTCAGCAGGCTGAATGGGTTATAGATGTCAGGCGAGGGCCAGGTGAAATGGTAACCGTCGTAATGGGCTTTTAGCTTCTTTATGACCTCTTCGCAATTTACGTTCAACCGTCCGGCCAAAATGTCCAAATCCTCGTCCATCTGTGTGGCCATCTCCTCTTCCGTGATGCCGCAGATAGCGGCATATTCCGGCAGCATGCTGATATTCTTAATGTTGTTCAACTCGCTGAAAATGCTCAGTTGCGAGAACTTGGTGATGCCCGTCAGGAACACGAAGCGCAGGTAGGGGTCGCAGGCTTTGAGCGGACTATAGAAATTACGCATGATGTTACGGAGGACGGGCAGGTCTTTTTCTTCATGCACCACGTCGAGCAGGGGCGCGTCGTATTCGTCGATGAGCACCACCACCTGGCGGCCCGTCTGTTCGTATGCGCGGCGGATCAAGTTCGTGAGGCGTATGTTGGCATCCGGACTTTCCGTGAGGATACCGTATTTATACTCCATCGGTTCCAACTGTGAAGCCAAATAACGTTCCAGTTGTTCCTTTTCCATGTGTTTGCCGAGGCTCATGTCGAAGCGCAATACGGGGTATTCCGTCCATTTCGTTTCCAACTGCTCCATGGCTAAACCTTTGAACAAGTCTTTTTGCCCTTGGAAATAAGCTTCCAAGGTACTGGTCAATAGGGATTTGCCGAAACGGCGCGGGCGGCTCAAAAAGATGTATTTCGAATCGGCATGCACCAAACGGTGGATATATTCCGTTTTGTCGATATACAGGAATGCCTTATTTCTTATTTCTGAGAATGTCTGTATCCCTATCGGATATTTTCGCCTTGTGTACTGCATAGTCGAACCCTCACTTTTTGAATTTGTATAAGTGCAAAGTTACTGAAAATGAAAAGCCATGCAAATGTTTTGCCGGAAAACTTTTCTTTATGTCTTATTGGTGCAGCCACACCGTCTGCAAGTACCTGCGCCATACGGCCAAATGGGTGGTGGCATTGATTTCCTTGCAGATGTTGATGCAAGTCGTGGCCAGTCGTTCTTTTGCACCGTCGATGTCCGGAGACGTGATGGCCAACACGTTCAGGGTTTCTACCCCTATCTTGAGACGGGGGAGGGCTTTTACCGGAGAGTCCTTGTCCGTTAGTACGCGGTAGAGCGTAGGGGCGAAGTTCCGGAACGACTCGACGAGCTTTTCTTCCTGTGTCTTGCCGTCTTTTCCGTTTAGGCCCGTTCCTGTTACCAAGCGTTCATTGGCCTTGCCTGTGGTTCGGAAATATTTGTCCAAGAACATGTCCCAGTTGGTGAAAAGGATGTAACCGCCTTGGGCTGTGTCGGGCATGATGCCGATATGGCTATAGTAAGTGGTGGTTATGGATTCCTCTTCGCCTTTGCTGGGGCGGTAGGCCCGTTCCGTAATGTCCGTCTTTCGGATGATTTCGGTGAAGTCCGTGTGGGGCAATTCCGCTTCGTCTTTTCCGTCTTCGAAATCCATGCCCGGAGTTGGGGTGAGAAACGGGCGGATGACGTGCTTGTCCCAATGGGTTCTTACGTAGCCGGGATTGTCACGCTCGTAACGGGCAAGGTCCAAGAGCAGTTCTGCCTCTCGGGTGTTCAGTCGGGATGTCTTTTGGCTCAGTGCCTCGTACCCTTTGCGGGCCAGGGCTTTGCGAAGTTCGGCGAGCGACGGTTTTATCACCAACGAATCGACTGTTTCGTAGAGCATCGGAAGCGTTTCCCTTTCATGACCGCAACTTTCCAACATGCCGACGAGCAAATCTACGGCTCGTGCTTTTTGTGTGCCGATGGTTTGGCGGTCGCCTTCGGTGTTATGCAAGCGAACCACATGGAAGTTCCAGATGTTGGGTATGGATACGGCAAAGTGCCCTTCCGAGTCTATGGATTTCATGTTGAACACCAACCTCCGTTCCCTGTGGAAGCGGGTCAGATAGCCTTCGCGCCCTTTCAACGGGCCGTCCAAAACCTTGACAATCTCGTTCGGCTCATTGGTTTTCGGGTTGAAGGCGTAGTCACTGTAAGGCTTTTCCAATACGATGACGTGTTCTGCGTAATTTTCATTGAAGTCCTTGAAGAAGCGCATCTGTTCTTCGGGTATCGTCAGGAAACCGGCCTTGTGCCTGTCGTCTTTTTTGCGTTCATACAAGAGGGTGCCGTCCGGGTAGTATTTGCCGATGAAGTCTGCCACGGCTTCCTGGGTGGAAAGGACGAACACGTAACCGGCAAATAACGGCTGCTGCACGTCCCTGCCTTTGCTGCCTATGTCTGCCGTGGTATGGGTGGGGCAATAGGCTTCAAGTATATTGGGGGCTTGCGGCAGATGGGCCGAAAGTAAATCGGTAAGTTTCCTTTCTTGGTGGGGAAGGGTGCGGATGACGAACCACCGGAAGTCCACCTTGTTTAATTTGTCATGATGCTGTGGCTTCATGCAATCTTTATTTTCCCCTCATGCCGGACGCATAAGAGTTATGAAATGCCTTTTTCAGGCGTAACGGTCGTATCCTGGAAGAACCTCAGCAACGAATATCCACCGTTTTTATGGGAAGAGATGAACGAAGCGTTGCACGCTTCATAAGATCCTTTGCCATATCATTCATGTTTAAAATGGTTTGTTCAACCTTTCTAAGTGGCAGTTTTCATAATGTTGTATAATATGAAACAGCCATTCAGCGGCAAAGTTAGTAAAAAGAACTGAATCCGCTCCGTTTTATGCTTAGATTTTTTGAAAAACATGTTTCCAAACCTTCATTTGTTAGACGAACCACAAGAAAAGCCCCATAGGATAACTTTGATTTTAACCTGTTTGCAGAAAGTGGCTGTTTCATATTATACAACTGCCATGGTTGCTAAGCATTCCTTGTAGGTTTGATTATTTCAAAATCTTGTCAATCATCTTTTTGTTGGCTTCCATCACGACAGTAGTGTCGATTGATGAAAGGTAGATTTGTGTGGTTTTCAGGTTGTCGTGTCCCAATCCTGTGCTGACAATCGAAAGGTCATAGCCCATGTCCCGCATAGTGGTGGCCCAAGTGTGGCGCGCCACGTATGTTGTCAGTGGGATGCGCAAGCCTGCTATCCTGCCTATTTTCTTCAAGTTCCGGTTGATGTTATGTTCTGCTTTTTCGTATTGTCGGCGTTCCGTCCCGTCGGCATGGGTGATGATGGGCAGCAGGTACGGGCTTTCGGTTGTCAAATGAGCATACGTCTCGACGATGGCTTGCATGGAAGGCTCCCAACCGATGTTCAGGCTCTGTCGCGTCTTTTTACGGTCGTATTGCAGTACGCCGTTCCGGATGTCGGATTTTCTCAGATAGGCCAGGTCTACGAACGATATTCCTTGCAGGTAGATGCTCAGGATGAACATGTCCCTTGCAAAAATGAGCGGAGAGCCTGCAGGCAAGCGGAGAAGCCTGATGGTCCGGATGGCTTCTAACGGGATGGCCCGTTTGGACGTTTTGGCAAAACCGGTGAACACATGCCGGAAGATACCTTTGTCCGTAGTCAGGTCCATCTCGACGGCTTTGCGGTAAAGGGTACGAAGGGTACGCAGGTAACATGAGGATGAATTGCGTTTAAGTCCACGGCTCTTCATCCATGCTTCATATAAGGTCATCATTTCCGCGTTCAGTTCGTCAAGGGCTATGTCTGTGCCTTGGCGGAAACGGGCGAAGCTGCTCAGTGCGTCACGGTAGGTCTTGGCTGTTCCAGGGCGGCCGACCTTTGCCTTCCGGTCGGCCATGTCGAGGATGAAACCGAACCATGTCGGGCAGGTGGGCAACTGTTTGTAAGCCGATACGATGTCTTCTGTGCCGTACTCCACCCTTTTCGTTTCCATCTCCGTGATGATGGCCGTAAGCTGATTGGTGTACCATTTTATTTTGGAAGCCGTAAGCCGCAGGAAATTTTGCCTTTCCGGTGTGCCGGCAATCCGGATGGAGGATGTGGTGTCGTTCCATTCATCCTGCCGTATGTGGAAACCGGTATGAATCATTCTTACCGTTCTGCGATGAATCACTTGGAAATACAAGGTCCCTTCTTGCTCTGGCAGGGTAGAAGGACGGAATTTCAATTTGAATGAGGCCATAATGATTTTTGTTTTAGAAAATGGATATGGATTATATTCTGGATTTTCATAAAGTCCGTAAAGGAAGCAATAAGTGCCTATTTTTTTAAGGATAATCACTTTAGAATCACTATAAAATTCGTATCTTTGCACCTTAAACGTATATAAGTAATAAGACTATGGCTGAAACGAAAAGAATCAAAACCGCATTGGTGTCGGTCTTCCACAAAGACGGGTTGGACGCTTTGTTGAAAAAGTTGCATGAAGAAGGTGTGAAGTTCCTTTCCACGGGAGGGACCCAGAAGTTTATCGAAGAGTTAGGGTATCCGTGTCAAGCCGTGGAAGAGGTGACGACTTATCCTTCCATTTTGGGCGGGCGCGTGAAAACGTTGCATCCTAAGATTTTCGGCGGTATTCTCGGGCGTCGCGGGTTGGCTGAAGACCAGGCGCAGATGCAACAATATGAAATACCTGAAATTGACTTGGTCATCGTAGACCTTTATCCGTTCGAGGATACGGTGGCGAGCGGTGCATGCGAGGCGGACATCATTGAAAAGATAGACATAGGCGGCATTTCGCTGATTCGTGCCGGAGCCAAGAACTTCAAGGATGTGGTAATCGTGCCGAGCAAGGCTGAATATGGGCCGCTGTTGGATTTGCTGAACCGGAAAGGGGCGCAGACTGACGTGGAAGACCGCCGGTGGTTTGCCACCCGTGCGTTCGGCGTGAGCAGCCATTACGATACGGCCATACATGCTTATTTCGATGGTGGCAAGTAAGACGAAGGCGTTTAAGGTAACGGATTTGGAAATATTAAAATGAAGTGAAAGGCTGATGGGATTCTTTTCTTTTACTCAGGAAATAGCAATGGACTTGGGGACGGCCAATACCATTATCACCAGTGACGGGAAGATTGTGGTGGACGAGCCTTCCGTGGTGGCGTTGGACCGGCGCACGGACAAGATGATAGCCGTGGGGGAGAAAGCCAAGTTGATGTATGAAAAGACGCATGACAACATCCGGACGGTGCGTCCCTTGCGCGAAGGGGTCATCGCTGATTTCTATGCTTGCGAACAACTGATGCGCGGACTGATAAAGATGGTGCATACGGGTAGCCGCTTGTTTTCCCCTTCCTTGCGCATGGTGATAGGCGTTCCTTCCGGTTCTACCGAGGTGGAATTGCGTGCCGTGCGCGATTCGGCTGAACATGCCGGGGGACGGGACGTGTATCTGATTTATGAGCCGATGGCGGCAGCCATCGGTATCGGAATCGACGTGGAGGCTCCTCAGGGCAACATGATAGTGGACATAGGCGGAGGTTCCACGGAAATCGCCGTCATTTCTTTGGGCGGCATCGTGTCGAATAACTCTATCCGTATTGCAGGGGACGACCTCACGGCCGATATCCAGGAGTATATGAGCCGCCAACATAATGTGAAGGTGAGTGAACGTATGGCCGAGCGTATCAAGATTCACGTGGGGGCTGCGCTGACGGAATTGGGCGAGGATGCTCCGGAGGATTATGTAGTGTATGGCCCGAACCGCATTACGGCCTTGCCGATGGAAGTCCCGGTGTGTTATCAGGAAGTGGCGCACTGCATGGAGAAGAGCATCGCCCGTATCGAGACGGCTGTCTTGAGCGCGTTGGAGAATACGCCGCCGGAATTGTATGCCGACATCGTGCATAACGGCATCTACCTGACCGGCGGAGGGGCTTTGTTGCGCGGGTTGGACAAGCGGTTGACCGACAAAATCAACATACCGTTCCACATTGCCGAAGACCCGTTGCACAGTGTGGCCAAAGGCACCGGCATCGCCCTGAAGAATGTGAACAACTTCTCTTTCCTGATGTAAGCCGTGCAGGGCTTATTGGATTTTTTGAAGAAATATAGTTATTGGCTCCTTTTCATTTTATTGGAAGGAGTCAGTTTGTTATTGCTTTTCCGTTTCAACCTTTATCAGGGTAGCGTGTGGTTCACTTCTGCCAATGCGGTATCCGGTCGCGTGTTGGAGTGGGAGTCGGACTTTTTGTCCTATATCACTTTGGGTGAACGGAACAAGGAGTTGATGCAGAAAAACTTAGTGTTGGAACAGCGGGTCAGGGCATTGACGGAGTTGTTGGACCGTGCGGGGCATGATTCCACCTATACGGAACTGCGCCAAAAGGAGTTGTTGGCGGATTTCAGTATGGTGCCGGCCGAGGTGGTGGGCAACAGCGTGAACAAGCATAACAATTATCTGACCATTAACAAGGGGGAATTGGATGGCGTGAGGCCGGAGATGGGGGTCGTATGCGGCACGGGTGTCGTGGGGATCGTCTATCAGGCTTCATCGCATTATGCGATTGTCATGCCATTGTTGAATGGAAAGTCGAATATCAGTTGCCGGGTACGGGGAACGGATTATTTCGGTTACTTGCGTTGGGAAGGCGGGCATCCTTTGTATGCTTCTTTGGGCGATATACCTCGCCATGCCCGTCTGAAAGAAGGCATGACGGTAGAGACCAGCGGTTTCTCTGCGGTTTTTCCGGCGGGCTTGTTTGTCGGCAAGGTGACAAAGGTGGAAAATTCGGAAGACGGGCTTTCCTATAAGTTACAGGTGAATTTGAGTACGGACTTTGCCCGGCTTCGGGATGTGTGTGTGCTCACGACACCTAATCGGGTGGAGATAGACAGTTTGCAGCAAAAGATAGAAACAGAAAAATAAGGCAGAGGTATGATGCAGAGTTTTTTCAGCAGGTTGTTGTGGGCATTCATCTTGTTGGTTTTTCAGGGATTGGTATTCAATCATATCCATTTTTTCGGTTATGCCACTCCTGTCATATATGTGTATATCCTTTGTCTCCAGCCGTTGAACACTTCACGGTGGGCGTGGCTGTTATGGGGATTTGCTGTCGGGTTAGGATCCGATTTCTTTTCCGAGACACCGGGTTTGGGGGCTGCATCCATGACTCTGACGGCCTTGTGCGCTCCGCAACTTTTGCGGTTGTTTACTCCCAAAGACTGTCTGGAAGACATGGTGCCGGGCTACCGGACGTTGGGAGGATGGAAATACATTGGGTATGTGACGTTGCTCGTACTGCTACAGCAGGCATCCGTTATGATGCTTGAGGTTTTTTCCTTCTTCAGTGCTTTGGACATGCTTTATACTTACTTGGGAAGCAGTGCGCTTTCCATTGTGCTGATATTGGTATTGGAGAGGATGCGCGGTAATAAATAGTTGGAAGTTTCGGATAGGATGGCTAATTATAATAGGGAAAAGCGTAAATATGTAATTGGGGCGGTGGCTACGGGCATCGTCCTCATTTATATCGTCCGGCTTTTCACTTTGCAAATCATGAGTGACGATTACAAGAAGAATGCCGACTCTAATGCTTTCCTGAAAAAAATCCAATACCCGTCGCGGGGAGTCATCACCGACCGCAACGGGAAGTTGTTGGTATACAACCAGCCATCGTATGACATCATGGTGGTCATGAACGAGCAGCAGGGGGTGGACACGTTGGATTTGTGTGCAAGCCTCGGAATAACCAAGGAGTACTATGTCAGGCGGATGGAAGAAATCAAGGACCGCCACCGCAATCCCGGTTATTCGCGCTACACCCAGCAGCTTTTCATGAGCCAGTTGTCTTCCGAGGAGTTCTGCGTGTTCCAGGAAAAGCTGTTCCGTTTTCCCGGCTTTTATGTACAACGCCGTTCCATCCGTCAATACCAGTCCCCGTATGCCGCGTTGGTCTTGGGGGACATCGGCGAGGTGTCGCCCGCGGATGTGGAAGAAGATGAATATTACCAGAACGGTGATTTCATCGGCAAGCAAGGCGTGGAACGTGCGTATGAGAAGCAGTTGAGGGGGAAAAAGGGGATACAAATTCTTTTGCGCGATGCCCGGGGGCGTATCAAGGGGCGGTATATGGACGGCAAACTGGACACCAAGACCGTGCCCGGCAAGAACCTGACTTTGGGACTCGACTTGGAATTGCAGGCACTCGGCGAGCGTCTGATGGAAGGCAAGTTGGGCAGTATCGTGGCCATAGAACCTTCTACCGGCGAAGTGTTGTGCATGGTGTCTTCGCCTACTTACGATCCCCGTATGATGGTGGGCCGGCAGCGTGGAAAGAACCATTTGGCATTGAGCCGTAATCCGTTGAAACCCTTGCTGAACCGTTCCATCATGGGGCAGTATCCTCCCGGCTCCACGTTCAAGACCACGCAGGCGTTGACTTTCCTTCAGGAAGGCATCATCACTCCCGAGACGGCTTATCCTTGTTACCACGGTTTTATCTATCGGGGTCTGAAAGTGGGATGCCACGGACATGCGGCACCGGCCAAGTTAGTCCCGGCCATAGGGACTTCCTGCAATGCTTATTTTTGTTGGGGGCTTTATTACATGTTCGGCAACCGGACCAAATACAAGAATGTGCAGGAGGCCATGACGGTGTGGAAAGACTATATGGTGTCGATGGGGTTCGGGTATAAACTCGGCATCGACTTGCCCGGAGAGAAGCGGGGATTGATTCCGAATGCTCCCTTTTATGACAAGGCCTATCGTGGTTCATGGAACGGGTTGACCGTGATCAGCATCTCCATCGGCCAGGGCGAAGTGAACGCCACTCCTTTGCAAATCGCCAATCTCGGTGCGACAATAGCCAACCGGGGGTACTTTATCACGCCCCACGTGGTGAAACAGATACAAGACGAGCAGATAGACACGCTTTACACCCGGCGGCGGTATACGATGGTGGAAGCCCGGCATTACGAAACGGTGGCGCAGGGGATGCGGAGGGCCGTGTTGGCCGGGACTTGCCGTAAGGCTAATATTCCCGGTATAGAAGTCTGCGGCAAGACGGGTACGGCACAGAACCGTGGACACGACCATTCCGTGTTTATGGGGTTCGCCCCGATGAACGAACCTAAGATTGCCATTGCGGTGTACGTGGAAAATGGTGGTTGGGGAGCAGACTATGGTGTGCCTCTCGGGGCGCTGATGATGGAACAGTATTTGAACGGCAAGCTCTCGCCCGAAAGCGAGAAATTGGCGGAGATGTATCAACAAAGACATATCGGTTATGGTACGGCGGACAGATGAAAAGGAAAAGGGTGTGTGGCGTTCATTGGATTGGTGGACCATCCTTATATATATGGCCTTGTTGGCGTTCGGATGGATCAGCATTTGCGGAGCCAGCTACGATTTTGACATGGAGGGGAACATTTTTTCATTCGATTCCCGCTCGGGGATGCAGATTGTATGGATAGGGACATCGTTGGCATTGGGCTTTATCCTTTTGATGCTTGACGGGAAGTTGTACGACACCTTTGCATACGTCATTTATGCTCTGTTGCTTGTCTTGCTGTTTGTCACGCCTTTTTTGGCACGAGACATCAAGGGCTCCCATTCGTGGATAAAGATAGGGCCTTTCAGCCTGCAGTCTGCCGAGTTTGCCAAATGTGCCACTGCATTGGCTTTGGCCAAATTCATGTCTGCTTACGGGTATAATATTTCGCGGTGGAAAGACTTTTTGGTGACGTTGGCCATCATTGTCGTGCCTATCGTCTTGATTATCTTGCAACGGGAGACCGGTTCGGCTTTGGTCTATCTGGCCTTTTTCCTGATGCTTTACCGGGAGGGGATGCCCGGAGCCGTGCTTTTTACCGGGGTGTCGGCTGTGGCTTACTTTGTAGTGGGCGTGCGTTTCGAGCACGTCATGTTAGGGCATATCCCCACTAGCGCCGGAGAGTTCTTGGTGATGATGATGGTGGTTCTTTTTACGGTCGGTATGGTGCACGTCTATTGTGACAAGGTATCGGTGGAACGGAACATCCTGTTCTATGGGGTGGGCGTGATAGCATTGGCTCTTGGTTTTTCAGGCTTTGTCATACCTTTCGACATTACCTGGATTTTGGTTACGGTATGTGTGGCCATGATACTGTATTTGTGCTATGTGGCTTTGAGCGAGCGTGTCATGCGTTATTTCTATATCGCGTTGTTTGCGTTGGGTTCCATGGCGTTTTTTTATTCGGCCGATTACGTGCTGAACAGCGTGATGGAACCTCACCAGAGGGTGCGTATCAACGTGCTTTTGGGGTTGGAGGACGATCCTTCGGGAGCCGGTTATAATGTCAACCAGGCCAAAATTGCCATCGGTTCCGGAGGATTACGGGGGAAAGGCTTCCTGAACGGGACGCAAACCAAATTGAAGTACGTGCCGGAACAGGATACCGATTTCATTTTCTGTACGGTCGGGGAAGAAGAAGGTTTTTGGGGAGCCGCCGGAGTGTTGGTGTTGTTCTTGGTGCTCATTCTCCGTTTGATTCATTTGGCCGAGCGGCAACCCTTTGCCTTTGGGCGTATCTATGGCTATTGCGTGATGAGTGTTTTCCTGTTCCATGTGTTTATCAACGTGGGAATGGTGTTGGGACTTACACCGGTTATCGGTATCCCATTGCCGTTTTTCAGTTACGGGGGGTCATCCCTGTGGGGCTTCACCATCTTGTTGTTCGTGTTCCTGCGCATAGATGCCGGACGCAATCTGGCCAAGAGGAATTAAGGCTTTAGCGGCAGATGAGAACTCCCACATCGTGTATGCCCGGAAGGACTTCCCGTTGCATGAGATGTATGATGCGGACTTGTCCGGTTTGTCCACGGTATAACGCCATGGGAGGAACCGGTACGTCGTATTGGTACATATAAATGCCTTTGCCCATGCGGTGGGTGACAGGATCCATCAACTGGCATTTCACCGTATCGCGGCGTAGGGTGTCCGGGTGGGAAAACTCCCGTTCCACTGCCAACCAGATAACGGTGTACGGATATGAATCGGTTGAGCGCAATCCCAATTCGAACTGACACGTAGCCTCTGCCCGCACCGTGTCGATGTCGAATGTGAGTGTGTCCCGCCTGCTCCATCCTGACCCGGGAACGTGGCGGTATGAATGGTAGATTACATGCTCATTACAGCCCGTAAGCGACAAGAGGGCACCTATGGCTGCAATGAGCTTTGGAGCGTGGAGGATGGTCATGGTCATTCCGTCTTTTCGGCCGGTGTGCTTGGGGCGGGTTTAACGGGCTTTTCCGAACGGTTTCCCCTGTCCCTTTTGCGTTTTTCCTTGCCGGGGCGGTTTTCGCGATTGCCTCCCTGTTCCCCTTTGTATTCTTTGTTGTCCCGTCTGCGGTTACGGCGGTCTTTCCCTGCATTCTCTTCCCTGCGTTCCGTGCCCTGAGTCTCTTTGGAGGATTGTGGGTTGCGAGGAGTGCCGTTGTCTCTGCGTTTGCCTTTGTTTTTCCGCCTTTTGTCGAACCGTGTCAGGCTCTCCTGTTCAACGAGGTCGGCCGGTTTGGCCGGTTCTGCTGCTTCCCCGCTTTCCAAACGTTGAGGCTTCTCGCCCCGGCGGTTCATGTTGATGATTTCGAAGACTCTTGCGGTAGTGAGGGTGGCTAAGTTAGCCGCCAGATGTTTGTCTGTGGAGTAGGTGACTAATCCGGCCAGGATGTCGGCTTTGAAGAAATAATATTCCGCATCTTGGGTTTGCAATGTGATTTCCTTGCTCGGCAGGCGTTTTCCGGCCTCCACGTAAGTGTCCACCTCATAGTTCATGCAACATTTCAGTTTGGCGCATTGCCCGGCCAGTTTCTGCGGGTTCAGCGAAATGTCCTGATAGCGGGCAGCTCCGGTGGAGACGGAAACGAAGTTCTTCATCCACGTGGCACAACACAATTCCCGCCCGCACGGGCCGATACCGCCGATGCGTCCTGCTTCCTGCCGTGCACCGATTTGTTTCATCTCGATGCGTACGCGGAAAGTTTCGGCCAATACCTTGATGAGTTGCCGGAAGTCCACGCGTCCGTCCGCGATATAGTAGAAAATGGCTTTGTTTCCGTCGCCTTGGTATTCCACATCGCCGATTTTCATTTGCAGTCCCAATTCCTTGGCAATCTGGCGCGAACGTATCATGGTGTCGTGCTCACGGCTTTTGGCCTCTTCGTACTTTTCCATGTCCACCGATTTGGCTTTGCGGTACACCCGTTTGATTTCCTGTTCCGATTTCAGGTTGGCCTTCTTGATTTGAAGGGGGACGAGCCTTCCTGTCAGGGTGACCACGCCGATGTCGTGCCCCGGAGTGGCTTCTACGGCCACGATGTCGCCTTTCTCCAGTGGCAGACGGTTGCTGTTGTGGTAATACCCCTTGCGCGTGTTCTTGAACTGTACTTCCACGAGGTCGGTAGCCTCCGCGTTACCCGGGATGTCTGCCAAGTAGTCGTACGTGTTCAGCTGTTTATTTTGTCGTCCGCAGCCTTTGGCGCAAAGTCCCCGGCACGGTCCGTTCAGTTTGAATTTTTCCTCCATTCGTTGTCGGTTTTTGAAATATATTATTGTATGAGCAGCACGATCATTTTCAGGGCAAAGTCGAAAAATACGATTTTCGGGTTGACATTTTGCTCTATGTCCCGTTGTGCGTTGCTCAGTTCATCCATGATTTTAATGACGTTGCGTTCGTTGACGAAACGTGCGAAATTCTTGGCGAAGTCTCCTTCCTGCGTTGTCATGTAGTTCAGTTCCGGATTGCGGAAATTATATATGAAGTTCTCGCGAATCAGTTTCTGGCAATACGTCAGGAAGTTCTTTTGCCTTTCCCGTCCCATGCCGGCAATCTGTTCGCTCCATTTCCGCATGTCCTTGATTTTGCGTTGGTAACTTAACCGCATCAGCATGACGAACAGGTCGAAGAAGAGCAAGTTGTCCCGGCTTGCATCCAGGCTTTTCAGTGCTGCGGTGTAGCTGCCTCTGGCATTGCGTGCGAGAGCTTCCACGTCCTCCGTGGGATGGCTTTTGCGGAGGGCTTCCACCAGACTTTCGTGGTCGATGCCCTTTACCTCGATTTGTTGGGTGCGGCTCAGGATGGTGGGCAGGATTTTCTCCGGCTCGTCGCTCACCAAAAGGAAATTCGTTTGTTCGGGCGGTTCTTCGATGAGTTTGAGCAACTTGTTGGCGCATTCCGCATTCATTTTCTCCGGCATCCAAACGATTAGGATTTTGCGTCCGCCCAAGGTGGATTTAAGTGCCAGTTTCCGCTGTATCTGGGCGGCTTCGGCAGCATAGATGAGTGCCTGTTGGTTTTCAGCCTTCATGTCGCCCAACCAGTCGTTCAAGTCAAAATAAAGCCCGGCTTGCAGCCGCTTGCGCCACGTGTCTATATACACGTCGCATACGGAGCTTTCCGCAGTCTTGTATTTGATGATGGGGAAGACGAAATGGAGGTCAGGGTGTACGAAGTGCGTGAAAGCCCGGCATGACGGGCATTCCCCACAGGCATCGTGCGCCCTCGGACGGTGGCATAGCAGGTATTGGGCGTACGACACAGCCAAAGCCAGTTTTCCGCATCCCGAAGGACCGCTCAGGAGCAGGGCATGCGGCACACGCCCAGCTTGCGCTTCCTGAAGGAGGCGTTCCTTGATATCTGTTTGTCCTACAACCCGGCTGAACATGGCTTTAGTAGATTTGGCGTGCGATTTCGCGGATACTGTCCACAGCCGAGACGGTGTAGAAATGGATGCTCGGCACGCCGTGGCCGATCAGTTCGCGGCATTGTTCCACCGTCCATTCTATCCCCACTTGTTTGGCTTCCTCGTCCGTTTTGCATTTTCTTATTTCCAAAGCCAGATCCTGGGGCAGGTCGCAATGGAACGTTTTAGGCACTACGCTGAGTTGTGACAGTTTGGCAAACGGCTTGATGCCCGGGATGATGGGGATGGTGATGCCGGCTCCGCGTGCACGGTCCACGAAGTCGAAATACTTCGCATTGTCGTAGAACAACTGGGTGACGGCGTATGCGGCACCCATGTCGGCTTTTTGCTTGAGCACGGCCAAGTCGGCTTCCGGATTGGGTGCTTCCTCATGTTTTTCCGGATAGCAAGCCACACCGTATGAAAACGGTGTGCCGGGAGACTTGATGGGCGAACCGTCGACGAAGAAACCTTCATTGAAACGGTTGATGTGCCCGATAAGTTCCGTGGCATGTGAATAACCGTCGCCTGTAGGACGGAATGCCGGGTCTTCCTTGGCCTTGTCGCCGCGCAACACCAACAAGTCGCTGATGCCCAAAAACTGCAGGTCGAGCAGCATGTACTCTGTATCCTCACGGGTATATCCGCTGCACAGGATGTGCGGCACGACGTGTATGTCATAATGCCGTTGGATGGCAGCAGCCACGGCTATGGTGCCGGGACGGCGGCGGATGCGGAGGCGTTGCATGATGCCTCCTCCTAAGTCCTTGTACACATACTCGCTGCGGTGGTTGGTAATGTTGATGTATGCCGGGTTGAATTCCCGGAGCGTATCTATGGTATGGAACAGCCGCTCTATGCCCGCACCCTTCAGCGGGGGCAGTACTTCAAAAGAAAAAGCCGTTCCTTTATGGTTCTGAATCAAATCAATGACGTTCATCCTTTCTTCGTTTGTACAAAGATACGCAAAGAATCTTAATATACAGGTAAAAAGAGGAAAGGAATGATATGTTTTTTTCAAAAGCCGATATGGGGCTGACGCGAAGGCAGGAAAAATGTGTCTTCCCCATATCGGCTTGCAAGTTAACGGGCGGTTTGCACTTCTCCGTACAAGGCGTTCACGATGGCACCTTTCTCGGCATTGAGTTTCCCGTACCGGTTGAGGTGTATGCCGCCGTTGTTTTTAATGTTCAGCGTGCCTCCGGATTTCACCAATACATCGGCATTTTGGATGGTGCCGCCGTCCACCTCCAGCGTTCCGCCTTCGAGTACATAAATCCGGTATCCGTCGCGCATCTGCAAGGTCTTGCCCGACGGGATTTTGAATGTGCCGGAGCGTACGATGATATCGTTGGTGAACGCGCCACCTCCCCATTCGGTGGATGCAGTGAGTACTTTCGGGTCTTCATAATGAGGGACGTATTCTCCCGTGAATCCCGTGTCGAAACGGGAACGGCCCCATTCTATTGCCGTGGATTTGCCGTCTGTTTTCCAAGCACAAATGCTGCCGTCATTGTCTACTGCGATGATTTCGTTTTTCCCGTCACTGTCCATGTCCGACACGCAAACCCCATTGGAAATATGGGCTGGAGCTGACAAGGGGAAACCTTTCACGTCCGTGCCGTCATTGTGCAAGGCGTATATCAGTTTGTCTTGGTGGAACACGATGTCGATGCTTCCGTCGCCGTCCACGTCGGCCAAAATCGGAGTGGCCATATTGATAGCCCACTGTTCGTTCGGGAACAGACCGGAGAGATTACGGTCGAATATTAGCGTTCCCGTGTGTGTCCATGCCCTTACGCATTCGTTTCCGAGAACCACTACTTCCGGTTGGCCGTCTCCGTTGATGTCCCCCACGCTGATGGGATGTTCAATGCCACTACCGGGAGCATTCGTGTAAGGAATAGAAACGGGTTGCGTCGCATCCGGAGTAAAATAGCCCACACAAGAACCATCCCGTTTAATCGCATAAATGTAACTCAAGGCAGTACTTCTTGTTGTGATAAGGATTTCTTTCTCTCCGTCTCCATCCAAATCACAGACCGTAGGGGAACAGTTCAGCATCTGTCCCACACGTGAAAAGAACGGCGTACGAAGATAGGGCGTACCGTCATGTCGCCATACATACACTTTTCCATCGTTGGAACCACAAATGATTTCCTTATATCCATCATCGTCAAGATCGGCCACAGCCGGAACACCATAAAAATCCCCCGTTGTATTCCCGGTCCTCATCACTTCCTTTCCACGCGCATCAAGCACGATGACCGGAGTATTCGGTTTTTCTCCACGCAAAATGATTTCCTTTTCTCCTTTCCCGTCCGGTGCGTCTATGTCCGTTACCACCACGCTGCGGTAAGAGTATATTTTACCGATATGGGCTTCCCATAACTTATCCGGCAATTTGTCCCCGTCTTTGTCCAACGAAGAATAACAGATGATGTAATTGTCTTCTCCGCTTTTCCTTGTGGGCACGATGATGCACTGTTCCCCGTTTCCTAACAGGTCGGCCACTACCGGGGTAGCCTTTGCATTCCACGGTATTTCGGCATAACCGCTGTACGAAGTGGCGTTTCCATCAAGGTCGTAAGGTTCCGTGCCGTCCGGACGGAGGGCCACTACCGTTCCTTCTGTACTCTCGTCTGTATTGCCGGTAACCCATATTTCCTTTTGGCCGTCATAGTCGAAATCGAAGGTGTGCGTCTCACAGGTATAATGCAGGCTCTTTCCCATGGAAAGCGGGAACATGCCCATGGTGGGGTAGGTGGTCCATGTCCGTACTGCAGGGGACAGTTCGCTTTCCACCATCCCCCGGGTCAGTGTGGAGAACTTGTAATAATAGGTGGTCAGGGGTTGCAGGCCCTCGTCCTTGTAATACCTTGTGTCCAATGGCAAGGCGTTGAGTTTGTCATAAACCCCGTTCTCCGAAGTGCTGCGGTAGACGTTGTATTTCGTCTCGCCTCCCATCTTGTCCCAATGGAAAGAAATGGCATCGGCACCGAGTTCGGAAGTCACCTTTGTCAAGTCCACCGGCACGGCTCGTTCCGTCACGTCCCATCTCACGCTGTCTTGCCGCATGTTGCCGATGGAGAGTTTGACATCGAACGTCAGGCTGCTGCCGGGGACGTAGGCGTTGGTGAGGGAACAGAGGCAGGCGAAAGATGTAATTTTGATAATTTTTACTTGCGACGGATTTAACGGTATGATTTCCCAATTCAGGACTAAAGAGGTTGCGTCTCCTAAAATGTCCACATTCAAGTCCATTGCGAGTTGTCCGCCCGGTTTCAGGGATGACCCGGATGCGATGGAGAGGTTGGCAATCCTGAACTTGTAATGCTTCAGGTCTACCTTGAACGTGTCCACGTCTACGATGTCTGTCCCGTCTTTTTTCATCATCAGGTAGAAGCAGGGGGCATTCCATTCGTTGCGGGTTGCTTCCGGTGCATCCTCGGATATTTTCACCGTGAACTTCCCGTTTCCGGATTTTATCTGTCCGGCATTGATAGTACCGTAATCTACCGTCTCGTTGAGTATCGTCACGTAAGGGGAAGATGATGACAAAGTGGCCGTCACATTCCGGGCTGCCGTTTTCCCGTTGTTTTTCAGCACGATGTCGAAATCCTGTCCCATACCGGCCAGTACGTAGCCCTCGAAGTCATTGATTTGCCCGACAGAAAGTAGGTTGCCGCTGTTGACAGACACCGGCACCGTCTTTTCCAAAGGCAGGAAGTTGCGGGCGGTTACTGTCACTTTCATTTCGCCCGAAGTCTTCGGGTTGAAAGTGAAACTGTGCGGTTTTGTGTCGTTCACTGTCACCACGGTGTATGCTTCCGCGTCTTTCATCAGGCAGACTGTGGCTTCTTTTCCTGCCGGAAGATTCGTGATTTGCACCGTGATGGTGTTTGTTCCGGCTTCTATTTGCGTGGGTGTCACGTTTACTTCTAATTTCTGTGGCACGGCAGACCATACCGGCATTTCGGGGTCGCCTAAAAGGTGGAGGCGGTAGTATTCGGTCCATCCAAAAAACATTGTTCCAAAAATCATTCCTAATGACTGGATTCCATCCTTATACAATGATTGTAGAAAGGCCTCATATTGATCATGTTCATCAGACCATCCAATATCTGTATTTCCAATAAAAGCCACAGCACCACCATTGGGATTCGTTAGGAAATGCTCTGCAATACAATCCTCTGTAAATTTTGCAGGCTTACATCCTCCTGAAATCATAATTAGCGGATAGTCTCCGTTTTTTAAATCATTCACATCCTGAATGTAAATACTTTCATGTTTATCTTTGGAAGAACCCCCCAAGGCGCTTGGGTGACTGTGATCCATGTGGTAGACAATATGGAAATAATCAAGTCCGGATTCACCTCCGTCCTGAAGGGCGGAAAGGAAATGTTCTCTATTCAATTCTTGGCCGGAATGATACATTGTCTTATCATGATGACGGGGACAAGTGCAATTGTAATGGTCAAAAAGATACCACTTGTTGATTTGAGGATAATGGGAAAGATAACCATTGATGCTTTCTTTTCCGTCATTATAGAGCGAATCTTTAGATTCATCCTTGCTTATATATGCGGAAATAGCCAAATGATTCATTAAATATTTTGTGCTCACATTTTTCATTTTCTCATACATGAGTACTTTGTTAATAAAAGTCTTGGCTCCCTCTATATCCTCTACAGACGCACGCCCCAAATAACATAGCCGATCTTCTTTCATTCCATCGCCCGTCTCCCTATAAATATGATTCTTATTTTCGTTCCAACTACTGTTCAAATCTACATAATAAGCATCGGAAGGATAAAACCCCGGAGGATTTTTTGTATCATAAGTACTCCAATATAGTCTTGCCGGAATGATATTGGTATCCCCTCCTAATAATACAAAAAGTCCGGCTCCCCACTTATGATAACATTCCTGTAAATAGGTATGTATCTTCTCTGCCAAATCTGCACCTTGGTATTCTTTCCCAATGCTTTCCACATCTTTAATCAATGTAGGTACACCTTTCTGCGTTTTCCAATCGGCAAGACGTTGGAACTCACTCTTCAACTCATTATTGGTAATGATAATATAGTCTGGTATTTGTTCTTGTATTACATTTATTGGCATGGAAGATGCAACGCGAGTTTGCACGTCCGGCATTCCACCTCCAACCACTTTCACTTTTTGGTTCGTGAAACCGTCCACATCCTCTGGATTGTCCACCATGGAGCGGATTACTTTTTTCACGGCATCTGCCCGACGTACGCTTTGTTTTTGTGGCTGAATGCCGTCAACGCCTATCATGTCGTACCGTAAAGTAAAATCCAAACGACTGACGAACAACTTTTGTGAAACAGGGTCGTATTCTATCGGAGTGAGTTGCACGGTGACCAAATGGTATCCCATCTCATTGTAATCTGCCACAATTTTGGCTTTGACTTTAGGAAAAATTTCCGTTCCTTGATAAATAGACGCGTCCGGTTGTGTAAACTTCACGTCATTCGCTTTGTCGTTTATGGAAATAGGCGGTTGTACGGGATAGGGCGTAAATGTTCCATCCACAGCCATACGATTTGACACTGAAACCTCTACTCCAGTCGGTTTAGCTTCTAAAGGAATTACGTACGTTTTGAGAATGACAGGAAGTTCTGGAGCACCGACTTGACGGATTCTATCATCTCCACCGTTCCAACGAACCACATCGTAATTGTCCTGTTTGGAAAAGGACAATCCGTTCACATTCACTTCGACTTGTCCGCCAATTTGTGCCCGAACAGTCATATATCCTGCCAAAAGCAAAAATATTAAAGGTATTAATCGTTTCATAAGCCTATGGTATTAATTTAACAGTTTCGTTAGTCCCGTCTGCAAAACGGACACGGACTATGGTCAATGGTTTTTGCAAACTCTTCTTGGGTAGCATAACCTTCGCTGAAGGAATCATCCGAGATGAAAGCAAGCCCCCATCTGTTGACAGCAAATCCATTTGCAAAGCTTCCTTTGAAAAATTCAGAATATAATTTTCATCCATCGAAGTAATGGAAATTGATGTGGTTCCCTCTTTACGAACTGATTGTATGTCTAAAAGAGTCTCTATCGCACCTATTTTTCTTGCAAGTTTCCATCCCGGAGCTACCTTATAAGCTTCGAGACTGGCTTTTGGAACATATAAGTTGGACCATCCTACCCAAAAAAATTCTCCCAATATTCCCAAATTGGGAGGATTTGCGGCTTCACATACCACACTTCCGTATCCATATCCTCCACCACTCGGATAACGATCCTTTTTGCTATAGCCAGTCATAAAATTTGGTCTGATATCAAGTGCATAATCTCCAATGGAATCTATACTTTCCGGTAATACTAAATTGATTATTTCTATGGGAAAATCCTCATTCCTTATAGCCGTTGGGGTTATAACCCGTGTACCCGATGGTATTTCCACATCTTCACCCCAATAGACAAATTCATTCGGTTTCAGATAATATAGTGTATCTCCGTTTTGGGAATAAACAGCAGAATAACTATCTCTTTCTATATTCATGAGATTTGGATGCCTTTTACTTGCCTGCATTAAAGGTTTGTAGTAGGGTTTATTCTTGTACTCCCCCAAGAAAGGGGCTTTTCCGGTTACTTCACACACTCCCTTAAAGGCATAGTCCCTGATACATTCTATCATTTTCGGCAAAACCAAATAGAGTTCCATCGCTCCCAACGCACCCGCCGGGATAGTATCTATCTCCGCATCCCGCAAATCCAACGTGTCGAGTTGCTCCAACAGCCCGCCACGCAGAAAAGCATAATCTTCGTCCAATAACGTTCCCGTAACTGTCAGATGGGTTACCGATTGTTTCTGTTCTTCCGTCAACAACGTTTCCAAGGCGTTTATACCGGCATGTACAGTCACATGTGTTTCAACTTTTTGGGCTTGCAGCCTGCATAGCATTGCCATGACAAACAAGGCAGACAATAATATCCTTTTCATAGCTGTTTGTTTTTGTTCTACATTTCGTTTCATAATCATTATGGTATTAGTTTGACAGTTTCGTTTGTCCCGTCTGCAAAACGGACACAGACTATGGTCAATGGTTTTTGCAGACTCTTCTTGGGTAGCGTAACCTTCGCTGAAGAAATCATCTGAGATGAAAGCAAGCCTCCATCTGTCGATAACAAATCCATTTGCAAAGGTGCCTTTGAAAAATCCAAAATATAATTTTCATTCATTGAAGTAATGGAAATAGATGTGTTTTCCCCCTCCCCATGAATGGATTGTATATTCTGCCCCTTTTTCAAGAGATTCTCTATCGTATCTATTTTTATTGCGTGTTCCCATCCCGGAGCTGCTTTATAAGCCTCAAGACAGGATTCGGGAACATACAGATAGGACCATGCAACCCAAAAATCATTTCCAAATATATCCAATTTTGGAGGATTTGCGGCTTTGCATATTACACTTCCGCATCCATATTCTCCCCCATGCGGATAACGATTCTTTGAGATATAACTAGTAGGAAGCAACAGGGTGATATCTAAAGCATAATTCCCAATGAACTCCATACTTTCCGGCAAAACTAAATTAATCATCCCCACGGGAAAAGGCTCATTTCGCATAGCTGTTGGAGCAATAACCTGTGTACCCGGTCGTATTTCCATATCTCCACCCCAATTTAAAAGATGTTCTCCCGGTTTCAGATAGTATAGTGTATCTCCGTTTTGGGAATAAACGGCAGAATAACTATCTCCTTCTATATTCATGAGATTTGGATGTCCTTTACTTGCCTGCATTAAAGGCTTGTAGTAAGGATTATTTTTGTACTCTCCCAGGAAAGGGGCTTTTCCGGTTACTTCACACACTCCCTTAAAGGCATAGTCCCTGATACATTCTATCATTTTCGGCAAAACCAAATAGAGTTCCATCGCTCCCAACGCACCCGCCGGGATAGTATCTATCTCCGCATCCCGCAAATCCAACGTGTCGAGTTGCTCCAACAGCCCGCCACGCAGAAAAGCATAATCTTCGTCCAATAACGTTCCCGTAACTGTCAGATGGGTTACCGATTGTTTCTGTTCTTCCGTCAACAACGTTTCCAAGGCGTTTATACCGGCATGTACAGTCACATGTGTTTCAACTTTTTGGGCTTGCAGCCTGCATAGCATTGCCATGACAAACAAGGCAGACAATAATATCCTTTTCATAGCTGTTTGTTTTTGTTCTACATTTCGTTTCATAGTCATTACGTTAGTTTAACAATCTGGGTTGTGCCATTTGCAAAGTCAACAGAAGCTATGGCGTAAGGTGGTGTAAGGATGGATTTGTTTATTCTTACTTGTTGGGCATGCACAGTTGTGGAAAACAAAAGTAGCCCGGACAGGCTATATAGTCTCACCTCCTTTATGGCAATAGAAGAACTAAGTATGTAACAACCACTTACATCTTTTACAGACAAAGAGGGGCTGAGAGAAACCAAATTTACAGAGACGGGATGGTATTCACTGAGACCTTTTATTTTCCTGAATCGGTTCCAACATTTAGTCGTTTTGTAAATATCCACACTTTCGTCCGGGACATAAAGGGAGGCTTCATTGACATAAAACATTCCCCAATAAGGATTTTCCATTGTATAAAAAACATTTTGCCCCAAACAAGGGGGGATGGATGATTTGCATATCATCCGAAAATATTTGGAATCTATGGGCATGTCAGGTGTTATTATTTGGAAACTTGCAAAGGCACGGTCGCCAATAGAATCGACCGATGCCGGAATGGTAAAAGTCCATTTGTAGTCCCAAGCTCTGTTTTCATAAGCATTTGCAGAAATAACCTTGGTTCCTTCTATTATTTGTCCTCCATTAGTAGGTTCTGTACAGTTGTAATTGGGATAATGTAAAGTGGTATGGTCTGACGAATATATTGCATCTTCTATCATTGTGCAGTATTCATTGTCGGGAGATACTTCCATTCTCGGCTCAGCATAAATAAGGTCTTTAGTAAAAATGTCTTGACCTAAAGTTGGATATTTGCCCGTTAGTTCAAATACGCATATGGGGTTATTGCAACAGAAAGCTTTGTCCTTAACATGTTTCAAACACGAGGGAAGGATAATTCTAATGGAATCTGTCCCTAAATATTTGAAATCTTCAAAAGCATGTGCCGGAATAGTATCAATTTCAGCATCTTTCAAATTTAAGGTTTCTAACTGATTCAACAATTCATTTCGCAGGAAAGCATAATCCTCATCCAATAACGTTCCCGTAACTGTCAAATGGGTTACTGATTGTTTCTGTTCCTCCGTCAGCAAGGTTTCCAAGGCGGTTTCACCGGCGTGTACCGTCACATGTGTTTCTGCGTTTTGGGCTTGCAGCCTGCATAGCATTGCCATGACAAACAAGGCAGACAATAATCTCTTTTTCATAGCTGTTTGTTTTTGTATCATATTTTGTTTCATAATCATTACGGTATTAGTTTAATAGTTTCAGTGATGCCATTGTCAAAGTACACACGTGCAATAGTATAGGGAATTGCCAATTGGTTTCGGCTTATGGACAAAGTGTATGAATCAATAGTTTGTTTGGTAAATAATATCCCATTTGTACTGTACATTTCCATATAGAGCGGCTTTTGGTCAAAAGTCAATTCATAAGAATCCGGTGTGGATACGATAGATATATTCTTTTTATGGATTTGTTCAGAGGCGTGACTGGGAGGTTGCCCCATTGTTTCTATGGCACGAATATCTGATGCTATGTTCCAACCGTCTGCTTGTTTGTATTTCGCGATGCTTACTTCGTGCACGTATAAATCAGAAATTTCCAATACGCTATTTTTAAAAACATCTTTTCCTAATTTGGGCGGTTCAATAGCATAACATATTATTTCGGCTCCACTGCCATAACCTGTTGGGGCTGGACATTCTGTTTGTTCAAATGCACTGTCTCCAACGGAATCCAAAGATGCCGGAAGTATAAGTGTAAATGTCGGAAGGTGAAGATTCCTGAAAGCAGTTCCATGAATAATTTTCGTTCCTTCCTTAATCGTATATTTCCCTTCAACTCCTATATTCATATAATAAAAGATATTTCCATCCCATGAATATATAGAAGTATAGGTATTTGGTTGCCATTCTTCTGGAAATCTAAATGTTTCTGTCCTATAAGAATAATTATCATCACTTAATGTGACTTTTGTGTTATAAGAAGATGGAAATCGAGTAGAGTTTCCAAATGTAGGAAACTTTTCTGTCACTTCTAAACTGTAATACTTAGAAAATTGAGATAAGAAATTTGCTCCTATATGCTCTATGTTCATGGGTAGAACAAGATGAATCTTGTTAGGACTCGATGCCCATATATCTTCCGTCCTTATATCCGGCAACGTATCAATATTTGCAGCTCGTAAGTTCAATGTATCCAACTGTCCGTACAACCTTTCCCGAAGAAAGGTATAGTCTGCATCCAATAACGTTCCCGTAACCGTCAGGTATTTCACCGATTGTTTCTGTTCCTCCGTCAACAACGTTTCCAAGGCGTTTTCACCGGCGTGTACAGTCACATGCGTACCGTTACTTTCAGGTGCCTGTGCCATGCACAATCCTGTGCACAAGCAGCACGTCCATATTATCAATAACGTTTTCATAAGCTCCTCCCTACTTATTTAGTGATAATCATCCGCTTGGTGTCAATCACCTTGCCGTCGGCCACCAAAGCATAAAGGTACATTCCGGGGGCGAGGCTTCCGGCTTCAAGCGTCACGGAAGATTTACCCCTGTCCTGCAACGTCTTTTGGTCTATCTGCGTGCCGTTCAAGTCATAAATGTACAGGAATGCGGACTTCACGCTTTCCGGTAACGTGTAGCGCACCACTGTCGTTTGCGTGAAGGGGTTCGGGTCGTTTTGCTCCAATGCCGGGACATCCAATGCGTTGCCGCCGATGCCCGTTTCATTTCCGTTCCGGGCACGTACATTATAGGTCTGCGCCCCTTGCAACGATACCACTTGTGCGCGGAGTTCACTGACGGACTGCACCAAAAGCGGAATCATCTCCGTGTAGTTGATGCAAAGGTCTCCCTCCTGACTTTCATAGACCAGGTCCGGGTAGATCTCTTTCAGCACTTCGGCATCCAGTCCGTAATGTGTTTTCTCCAATGCCTGCGCGTCTGTCACGGAACGGGGAGCTGCTGCCACGGTATCCCCCGATGCCGCAAAAGCCTGCGCCGCCTGTGGCTCGGACAGGTTGTATTGCACGGCGGTCAACTGCGAAAGTTTCTCTGCCACTGACATGCTGTTCGTGGCATCGCTTTCAGCCGACAGGGGTATCACTGCCGAACGCCCCATCAAGGCGGAACGGGAAGCCGAGGGTGTCAGTACTGTACCGTAAATATTTCCTGTGGTACGGATGTCGCCCATGAAATAACCGACATAGCGGCCGGGTACATTTATATCTATATTGTCCAATGTTCCAAGTATGGCTGCTCCCCTTTGGTTTCCCCTTAAATTACCATGCACGGCATAATTATAACCGCCGGTGGAATTCCCGGCTTCTCCCAATATTCCCCATGCACGTCCTTGGTTTAAGGAACTTTTGATATACGACCTTCCCTTTACGCCTATATAAAATTTCTTCGCGTCAATCGAGTTTTCACCATAAATGGCCATGAGGTCGTTGATGGTAACTTTTGTCTTGCCATTACGTTTTACAAAGACACCGTGGTCATTGGATTGAAAAACTCCTTTCCATCCACCACTTCCATTTACGTTTTGGTCTCCTCCTACTAACAATGCAGACTGTGCCGTTACGGATGACTGGATGCTTACATTCCCATTGGGGGACATCTTGATTTGTGCCTGCAACCCGGAAAATACAAAACACACACCGATTAATGTAACTGACTTTTTCATGTTCATAAGGTGTTAAAAGGTTATACAATTAAATTTTCCGAAATTTAAGATGGTTCTATCAGGTATACAAATATTCTATATTAAACTAAGTTAATTAGAGGGGCGAATGCAAGGTTTTCCGATATTTTTCTTATAGCGTAGGGTGAAAAGTTTGCGGGTACTTCCTTCGTGGTAAAGGAAGTACCCGCAAAAAAACGTTATAGAGGTTCGTGACCGAGGCTTTATTTCTTCACCTTGAAGATGACGAAGTTCTTGCCTTGGACGGTGGTTTTGATGACGTTGCCTTCTACGGCTGCCCATCCGTCCTGAGGAATGATGGCGTTCGGATGGTCCAATGTGTTGTCTAAGGTGTAGTCACTGCAATCCAAGGTAAGGGTTGAGGCGTTGCCTTCTATCTTCTTCAAGCCGTCGAATTTAATGTCCACGGTTTGTGCCTTATCCGTCGTGTTGATGACCTTCACGATATATTCGCCGGTGTTCTTGTCGAACACGGCACTGGTGAACAGGCCGTCCTCACCTTTGGGAGTGGGAGTGGCGAGCGTGGCCGGTACGACATTCGTACCCATGTTCTTGGCATACATCTGCTGTACGTAGTAGCTTACGGACTTCACGCTGCGGAGATTGTCGAACCAAATCAGGTCGGGACGCCATTGCCAACCTTCCACGTGGGCAAAGAGCGGGGCGTATGTGGCCATGTGCACGATGTCGGCATTGCGTTCCAATGTGGTCATGAAGGCGGCTTCGTAAATGGAAGCACCTGCGTGGTTCCATTTCATGCGGTTGCCATGGTCGTGGCAGGCATATTCGCCGGCAAACACTTTCGGGCCGTTACGGTCGTAGTCGTCATAGCGGTTCATGCTGTTCTTGAACCAGTCCACCGGACGGTAGAAATGTTCGTCCACAAGGTCTACTTTCTGTTTCTTCATGTCTTCCCAACCGAGGTCGAACATCTTGCCTTCCGAGTCGGGACCGGACGAACCGATGATGAGGATTTCCGGATGGGCTTTGCGGACAGCCTCCACGAAGAATTTCAGGCGGTCGAAATAGAACTTGTCCCACTGTTCGTTTCCGATGCCTAAGTATTTCATGTTAAACGGTTCCGGATGTCCCATTTCCGCGCGCAGCTTTCCCCATTTCGTGTCGGTCGGACCGTTGGCGAACTCGATCAGGTCGAGGGCATCGTCGATGTAAGGTTTCAGGTCATCGGCATTGCAGGCCACGTGGGCTTTCTCATTGTCCCAATTCTGGTACTGGCAAGCCATGCCCACATTCAATACGGGAAGCGGGGCCGCACCGATTTCCTCGCTCAGCAGGAAGTATTCATAGAATCCCAAACCGTAGCTTTGGAAATAGTCCGGATAGTAACGGTTGGTAAAGGTCGACTCCCAGCGGTTCTTGTTGAGCGGCCGGTTTTCCACCGGTCCTACGGTGTTTTTCCACTGGTAGCGCGTTTCCAGGTTGGAACCTTCCACGATACAGCCGCCGGGGAAACGGAACACGCCCGGACGCATGTCATACAAGGCTTGTGCCAAATCCTTGCGCATGCCGTTCTCATGTCCCATCCAAGTGTCTACGGGGAAGAGGGACACATGTTCCAAATCCACGGTGCCTGTGCCCGAACGGTGCTGTGGATTGGAAAGGAAGATACGCAGGTTGGCTTTGGCGATGGTACGGTTGGATTTCATGACCATCGTGTATTTTTTCCATTCTTTCGAGTTGATGACCAAGTCCTGGCTGACAAATTGCTGTGCGTCATCCATCGTGTTCTGGTCGATGAACTGGACCATCAGCGTCACCGGCTTGCCGTCCGGCACGCGTGCCCATACGGAAAAACGGTATTCGGCATCTTTCTTCAGGCCGATGCCGAAGAAACCTTCGTTCTGTATGCCCGTCCACATGTCGCCATGTCCGGCACATCCCAAACGCACGTAATGCGGGTTCTTGTCGAAGGGGCCGTCATCCTGCAACGTGACGTTGCCGAACATTTTCCAACCCATGTAATGGTCGGGAGCAAATTCAAAAGAACGGTTCTTGACGAGTTCGGCATACAAGCCGCCGTCGGCTCCGAAGTTGATGTCTTCAAAGAACACGCCGTACATCGTGGGTTGTATTTCAGCCCCGATTTTCTTGGTTTGTACGGTCACGGTGTTGTCTTGTGCGTGAACCGTGTACGAAGTTGCCATGAGTGCTACACCTGCAAGCAGAGAGTTGATTTTCATGATACAATGGAACGTTAGTTAAATTAATAAATGATTTGTCGATGCGAAAATACTTATATTCTTTTAAAACCGCAACATCTTTTAAATGCTTTTTGTATTTTTGTTTTTAATTAGACAGAAAAGTGCTGAGGCTTTTTCGTGTGGGAAAATGTATGAAATGGAAATGGGATAAAAGGAGAACGGCGTGGGCGGCGACGGTAGGCATCATTTTGTGCGGATGCCTGCTTTTTTGGCCTGTTTCGGAAAAGGCATGCCGGGATGGCGTGGCAGAAGCCGTCACGGTGTCTTGGTATGAATTGGGAGTACCCGGAGGAGACACCTTGTATTTTAATGCCTTGCGCGCCGATTCCACGTTAACGGGGCTTTCTACGGAGCGTGAAACGGCAAAGTGTGAATTTCGGGCCAATGCCTTTTTCATTTCCTATTCCGGCCGTTTGCTGACGGCTGCTGATTCCGTGGCGAGACCGGAGCGGTTGAACCGTGAGGACTTGCTCCCTGCCTTGCAGAAAGAGGCACGGCTGTTGTCTGTGCGTTTGGCCGGTTTTCGGAGAATGTTGGAGGAAATGGAGTATTACGGCCGTACGCATTCGGTGGTGGACGAAGGATTTCATGAAGTCATGGCCCATAACGAATGGGTGAAGGCGCAGTGTGGAGAACTGGCGCGTTGCAAGCAAGCTTTGGACAGTTTGCTAGCCGCTGGGGGAGAAGATGCGTATTTGCGTGAGGAATGGACGTTGCGTATCCATGCGGGGGCAGGCCGTGCTGCGAGTGGAGGAACGGTAGTTTGCCGACGGTTGGCGCAAAGGCCGGGAGGTCCGTCCGTGTGGCAGGCGGCAGGCGGTAAGTTGCCCGACGGTTGCCGTCGTTTCCGGTTGAATCCGTTTCCCTATGGTTGGTTCCATTTCCTTTCGCCGTATTATACATGGTGGGGGCATTGGGGATGGTCGGGTGCGGCGCCCCGTAGGCAAAAAAACGAGGCTTCGCCGGTGAGCATCCGGATGGAAGACGGTTGTCCGGAAATTCCTTTAGTCCAAGGGGCTGAGGGCGCCCCGGTGTTTGGCCCGTGGGGAAACCTGAACGGCATGTGGGCCGGCGGCCGCTTTTATCCGGCTGCCGGGTTGTATGCCTTGAGTTTGTCCCATTCGTCTTGGCCGGAGTGTGTATGGGAGGATCTGAAAGCCTGGGTTTCCGGTTGGCGCACGGGGGGCCGTTTTGACTTTACCGGAGAAAAAGACGTGCCGGAAACAGGGGCGGTCTACGGTACTTATGCGCGTCGGGATACGCTGTTCTACGGACAGTTGTCCGGTGGCCTCCCGGAAGGTGAGGGGGTGATGCGGTATCCCGATGGCGGGGTGTACCGTGGCGGTTGGCGTGCGGGCATCCGAAAAGGATACGGGGAGTATACCGACTCCTTGGGGCGCACGTACAGCGGATATTGGCGCGGGGATTCTTTGCGGCGCGGACGTCTTCGGGCAAAAGAGGGGATGTATGAAGGTTTCTTCAACCGACGGATGGAAGAGCATGGCGAGGGAGAGTTCACGGCGAACGACGGAGGGTACTATGTCGGGAAATGGAAGGACGGGCGGCGTGACGGCTTCGGCTTTTCAGTAGCTCCTCACGAGGTGGTCAAGTGCGGGGTATGGGCGAAGGGACGGTTCCGGGGCGAACAAATGCTGTACCATTCGGAACGGATATACGGCATAGACATTTCCAAATACCAACACAAGCACAGGCACCGGACGTACGGCATAGACTGGAGGAACCTGCGCATTACACGTCTGGGGCATACGGCAGACCGGAATGCGTTGGGGGCGGTGGACTATCCGGTCTCTTTCGTCTACATCAAATCCACGGAGGGGCTGACGGTGTTCAATCCTTATTATACGCAGGATGTGCGTGCCGCACGCCGGTATGGGTTCCCGGTCGGAGCCTATCACTTTTTTTCCACCCGTCCGGCGATGTGTCAGGCAGATTATTTCCTGAAGAAATCCCGTTTGCGGAAAGGCGACCTTCCGCCGATGCTCGACGTGGAACTGTCCGACAGGCGGATTGCGGCGATGGGAGGCCGTGACGTGCTGTTCCGCGAAATGTTGGTATGGTTGAAGGAGGTGGGCCGCCGGAGCGGCACTACACCAATTATATATGTAAGCCAGGACTTTGTCAACCGTTATATGCCGTTCGCACCGGAAGAGTTGAAAAAGTATCCCGTATGGGTGGCCCGTTACGGGGAGTACAAGCCATACGTGCATTTGCTTTACTGGCAGCTCTCGCCCGACGGTCGGGTACGCGGTATCCGGGGCGATGTGGACATCGACGTGTTCAACGGTTCGGAGGAGCAGTTCAAGAGGTATTTGCGGACGCAAACCGTGAAGTGAACGAGGGCTTTTGCCCTTACGGTCGTGGGACGTGTCAGAAAGCCGTTTGTGGGGCACCTACGGTTTTCCTGATCCATTCCGCCATGTCTCGTAGCACGTCCTGACTGAAATTCCCTTTCAGAAGCCCGTATTCCGAGGGATGCCCGGTGGGGGCTTCCATGAACAGGTGGTTCAGGCCGTGATAAATGTGCGTGACGACTTGCGGGCTTCCTTTTGCGAGCGTTTCGATGGCTTCCATGTTCTCTTCGGGCAATACTTGCAGGTCTTTTGCCCCATTGGCGGCCCATACGGGGCATTGCACCCGGCTTAAGTCATGGCTCGGGTCATATTGCACGATGCTGGCTATTTCCGGACTTATGGCCTGTTCGGTGAGCAGGCGGGCATTGCGTCGGCGGATGCTGTCCGTGAGGTTTTCCCGGTAGGTGCCTTCGTTTATGCCGAGATGCTGCCAAATGGAGACCATGAGAGGGGCACTCCTGTGGCGTATGGAATCGAGCGGGAGGGGGAGCGCCATGGTGCCGTACAGTTCCTCGTACAGGGGGCGCAGGCTGTCGCTTGCGGCGGCAGGGAGTTGCGAAAGGATGGTCTTCTCGCATTGGTGCATCATCAGGTCTTTTCCCGGAATGGCGGCTCCGGCCAATGAAAGTACGAAAGCCACGTCTTGCGGACATTGCGCGGCGATGCGGAAAGCGATGGTGCCGCCCATGCTGTGCCCGGCCAGTCCGGTCTTTCCGCGCCGGATGTCTTTCCGTCGGAGAAGATAATCCAAGGCGCATTCCGCATCCGTGGCGGCGAGTTGCAAGGTGGCATCGGCATAGCGGCCTCCCGACTTGCCGGTCCCGCGGTCGTCCATGCGGAGTACGGCGATGCCTTGCCGGGTCAGGCAGTCGGCTATCATGAGAAACGGTTTGTACTTCCATGCCTCTTCATTCCGGTCTTGCGGTCCGCTGCCGGAAATAAGGAGCACGGCAGGGAATGGCCCTTCCCCTTCGGGCAAGGTCAGTGAGCCGGACAATTTTATGCCGTCTTTCGTGGTGACGGTTACCTCTTCTTCCCGGTAGGGGAAGGGTGGTTTGGGGGTGCCGGGCCTTTCCGGTTCAGACGATGCACCGGCTTTCCGGGCCGTGCGTACCAAGTTCAGCGGAAGGGACTGCCCGGCTTGCGTCACCGTCCCCTCTATCAGGGAGTCGCCGCGTACTTTGCCCACGTAGCGGAACTGTATTTGCGGAATCTTCAGGGTCAATTCTCCGTCGGAAAGGCATTCAGACGACTGTACGGGGAAACCGAAAACTCCTTGTGCAGGACTGTCCATGGTGGTTACCGGTTGGCCGTTCTGCTCTCCGAAGTGGAACACGATAGGCATTGTCGTTTGCCCTATTTGTATCGAGCCTTTGAAGTCCCCTTGTGGGGCTTGTGCATATAATCCTATGGCCGTCCCATACAAAAAACATCCCAATATCATCTTTTTCATGGCGAAATGGTTTTAAAATCAATGTTCAAAATTAAGGTATTGGGAAAATATATGCAATCCGGCCGCGTTAAAAAATCCTTTTCAGAATAAGGGCTTTCCAGTAGGCTACCCTGCATGTTGAGGTTGGTCTTATGCGGCATGTCCTGCGGTTTCCCGTTGGTCGTGTGGATTTGTGCTTTTTGGATAAATGAAAGGGAAATATGGGAATGGGTGACGAAAGGAAAGTAAAATGGCAAATTTTAGAAGAACGGGAGCGTATGGAAAAGTGCTTTCAGGAAGGATTTCAGTCCGATTTATACACGCTTTTTAAGGTTTCAGGTTCGTTTTTCACTTTCCTGAAGCAAAATTAAGAATCAATTTCAGTCGATTCATTTTTCATTCGGCTGAAAAAACACTTTTTTTCTCCGCAGGACTTTCCGGAAAACTGCGCATGACGGCGTACGGACGGGGTGAAAGCGACATACAAACATGTGCAGGATACCCTTTTGGATGCTGATTGGTGGCTTTCGGAGGACAAAAAAGGGGAAGCAGGATGTCATGGAAATACCCTGTCTCGTTGACGAGTGTCTTTTGCCTGTGCGCACGGATTGGCATCCGGACGGACAAAAAGTAAGCGGAAGGAGGCAAACGGTCGGCGTTGTGCATTCTTCCCGTTCCGCGAGAATCGCGTTTTCCCGCTCGTGCCTTCCTTTGTGTCCGAATGGTGCAATCCTGCACCGGCTAGTTTGACAATTTGATAGATTGGGGTGGGATAAATGTGCGGGCATGCACGGAAAATATTAATTTTGCGGCATGGATGCGATAAATGATTATTATATGGAAGAGCTGGACCTCTCGGCCATGAAACGGTTCTTTTTGGAACAAGGGGAGCGGCGGATATTGGAAAAGCAGGATTATTTTGTGCGGCAAGGCGAACGGTCGGGGCGTGTGGCCTATGTGGAAGACGGCATGTTCCGTTTCGTGCGGATGGACACGAAAGGTGGGGAGCATATCGTCGGGTATAGCTTCTGCGACAGTTTCGTGGCCGAATACACCTCGTGCCTTTGTGGCCGTCCGGCGTTGGCAGACGTGCAGGCTATCGTGAGAAGCACGCTTTACGTCTTGCCTTACGAAAAGCTGAGGCGTTACTGGGAAATGTCTCCTGAACATCAGCGTTTGGGGCGCATCGTGGCCGAGCAACTGTTCGTCATGACCTACCGCCGTTTGATGGACAGTTATTGTTGTACGCCCGAAGAGCGTTATATGGACTTGATGAGGCGTTATCCCGAACTGAAAGAACAGCGTCCGCTGAAAGAAATCGCTTCGTTTATCGGGGTGACGCCCGAAACGGTGAGTGCCATCCGGAAAAAATTGCTGAAGTCCGGAATTTCTTGAAATACTTCAAGGAAAATCCGGTGGCTCCCTTTTAACTTTGCCCGAAAATCGAAAGTGGAAATAAAACGTAAACGACCATGAAGAGAATTTTGATTGTGGGAGCCACGTCCGGTATCGGTGAAGGATTGGCTCGTTTGTATGCGGAACGCGGAGAGGTGAAAATCGGAGTGATGGGGCGTCGGTCGGGCCGTTTGAAAGACTTGTGTGCGTCGCGTCCGGATGTGTTTGAAGCAGAGGTGTGTGATGTGACGGACACGGAGGCGCTTCCGGTGGCATTGGAGCGTTTGGCGTCTCGCTTGGGAGGAGTGGATATTCTGGTGCTTTCTTCCGGGACGGGAGACTTGAATCCGGAGCTGGATTACGCCGTGGAGCGTCGTACGTTGGATACGAACGTGACGGGATGGACTTGCGTGGCGGACTGGGCCATACGGTGTTTTGAAAACCGGGGACAGGGGCATCTGGCGGCTGTCACCTCGGTGGGCGGCTTGCGAGGCAGCGGGGCGGCACCGGCCTATAATGCCACGAAATCTTTCCAGATGAATTATTTGGAGGGGGTGCGCCAACGTGTGACCGCACGGCGGCTGCCGATAGGGGTGACAGACATCCGTCCCGGTTTTGTGGATACGGACATGGCCAAGGGTGAGGGGCTGTTTTGGGTCGCTCCGGTGGACAAGGCTTGCCGGCAAATCGCACGAGGTATCGACCGGCGGCGTAAAGTCGTATATGTTACCCGGCGCTGGAGGTTGGCTGCTTGGGTGTATCGTCATATACCGGGGTGGCTGTATGTCAGGATGATGAAAGGATGAGGGTCGGAATCCGCATTCGGAAGGCCGGGAAGTAATTCCGGTTGTAAATCAAGTAAAAAAGGTATAGGATATTTCCGGGCGAACGCTTATCTTTGTCAGGACATTAGGAGATAAAGTTTAAAAAAGACATGTATCGGAAGAAAATGATAAAGATATTGCTCGTCATATTGTGTGTCATTGCCGTGGCGATTGTGGCTGTGGTCCTTTTCCTTCAGACTCCGTCGTTCGGGCGTTTGCCGCGTGGCGAACGGTTGGAACGTATCAGGCGGTCGCCGAACTTCAGGGACGGGGAGTTCCGTAACCAGGAACCTACCCCCCTGATGACTTCGGAAAAGGGACGGTGGGAAGCCATGTTGGATTTCGTTTTCAAAAAGTCGCCGGAAGGATTGCGTCCGGAACATCCGGTTCCGTCGGTGAAGACAGATTTGCGTGCACTCGACCCGGATAGGGAGCTTTTGGTATGGTTTGGGCATTCTTCCTATTTGTTTCAACTGGGCGGCAAGCGTATTTTGGTGGACCCCGTGTTTTGCGGTGCCGCTCCGGTATCTTTCCTGAATAAGCCTTTTCCGGGGACGGATATCTATCGTCCGGAAGATATGCCGGACATAGACTATCTGGTGATTACGCATGACCATTGGGACCATTTGGATTATGGGACGGTGACGCAGTTGAAGGGGCGCGTCCGTAAGGTGGTGTGCCCTTTGGGCGTAGGCGAACATTTTGAGTACTGGGGTTATGAACCGGAACGGTTGGTGGAGTTGGATTGGAACGAGACGGCGGTGCCGGACAGCGGTTTTACGGTGCATTGCTTGCCCGCCCGCCATTTCTCCGGCCGTGGCTTGCGGTCTAACCGTACCTTGTGGGCGTCTTTTTTGGTAGAAGCGGCGGGGCGTAAGGTGTACATCGGTGGGGACGGCGGTTATGGAGCGCATTATGCCGGCATCGGGAAACGTTTCCCGGGGATAGATCTGGCCGTGTTGGAGAACGGGCAGTACAACGTAGACTGGCGTTATATCCACACGTTGCCCAAACACCTGCATGCGGAAGCCGAAGCTTTGGGGGCCAAACGGGTGCTCACGGTGCATCATTCCAAATATGCGTTAGCGCGCCACCGTTGGGACGAGCCGTTGGAGAACGCCCGAAGGCTTGCTGAGGATAGCTCGCTAGAAGTCTTGTGTCCGATGATTGGCGAAGTGGTGGAATGGAGTGTAAAATGAGTTTTTTTTAATATAGGGTCATGAAACGTTTGTTTTTATTTGTGGTTTGCGCGTGGGCAGGTCTTTCCCTGTGGGCTTCCGGTGTGAAGGGACAGGGGACTGCTTGTGAGACACGGTCGGAAAAAGCACCGGCCAAGGTGTATATGATAAAAGAAATCAGTCCGGAGAGCCTGATGAAAGTGTATGAAGCGCTTGGGCGGAAGGCTACCGGAAAAGTGGCGGTGAAGCTTTCCACCGGCGAACCCGGAAATAACAATTACCTCGATCCGGCATTGATAAAAGGGTTGGTGCAGGAGGTGGACGGCACTATCGTGGAGTGCAATACGGCCTACGGCGGCGGACGTTCCGATACAGAAAAGCATCTGAAAGCGGCCAAAGAACACGGCTTTACGGCCATAGCCCCGGTAGTCATCATGGATGCGGACGGAGAAGTCGCGTTGCCCGTGGAAGGGGGAAAGCATTTGAAGGAAGATTTTGTGGGAAAGGCGTATCCGGAATATGACTTTACCGTAGTGTTATCCCATTTCAAAGGCCATCCGATGGGCGGTTTCGGTGGGGCTATCAAGAATATCTCCATCGGTATTGCTTCTTCTTCGGGAAAAGCTTACATCCATTCCGCCGGAAAAACGAAGAGCGTGAAAGAAGTGTGGGGCAAATTGCCTCCGCAGGACGATTTCTTAGAGTCGATGGCCGAAGCGGCCAAAGCTGTGGCCGACCATTGCGGAGACCGCATCCTGTACATCAGCGTGGCCAACAAACTTTCGGTGGATTGCGATTGCGTGGCTACACCTGAAGACCCGAAGATGGGGGACATCGGAATCCTGGCTTCGCTTGACCCCGTGGCGCTCGACCGGGCTTGTGTGGACCAGGTACGTGCTTCGGAAGACCATGGAAAGATACACCTGATTGAACGCATCGACTCCCGGCACGGCATGCATACGTTGGACTATGCCGAGCAAATCGGGTTGGGCAGTCAGCAATATGAGTTGGTGGAGTTGAAATAGTTTTAGGAGGGATTCCGGAATCGCAGGAGAACGCGATTCCGGAGCATTTATTAATATGAATTTGTCTTTATTGTCTAAACATGAAAAAAGCGATTATCCGAATTAGATAACCGCTTTATTTTCAGTGATTCGTTTGGGGCTCGAACCCAAGACCCCAACATTAAAAGTGTTGTGCTCTACCTGCTGAGCTAACGAATCAACCTCTATAGCGCATCATTCCTGATTGCGAGTGCAAAGGTACGGCTTTTTCTGAGAATAGCAAAAGATTTGCCCGTTTTTTTTCGTAATGGGGGCTTTTTTTCGTGGAGATGATGTCTTTTAATCCTTTTCACCCTCCACGGAAGAGCCTTTACCGCTTTCAGAAGCATGAATGTGTTCTTCTTTTGGCGTGGACTCACCGTTGTGATTAGGTGTTGTGGTGTTGTGGGGGAAAGTATCGGAGGATTCGCTTGAAAAGGCCTGGGAAGATGAAGGGCGTTTGCATCGCCTTTCTTCGGCCAGTATGACTTTGCGTTCGTCCCGCTCTATGAAGCGACGGTAATAGGAAAGCAGGAGGGTCGTCAGGGGAAGTGCGATGATGAGGCCGATTAAACCTAATAAATATCCCCACACGGATAGCGACAACAGGATGACGGCCGGATTCAATCCCATGAGCTTGCCCATGATTTTAGGGACGAGAAACGCATCCTGTATGCTTTGTACGACGATAAAGACGATACAAGCCGAAAGTAAAATCAGCCAGAAACTTTCCCCGGTGTCGTTGGCTTTTAATAAAGCGAGCAGGAGAGTCGGGATAAAGCCTATGGCCTGCATGTAGGGGACGAGATTCAAAAAGCCGATGAACATTCCCAAGCCTATGGCTAAAGGAAAGTCGATGATGAGAAACCCGATGCTGAACAAGATTCCTACTAAAAAAGCGACAAGGGCTTGACCACGAAAGTATGAATTCATCCCGTGTTGTACATCATCTACCAATTCCGCTGCAAAACGCCTGCTGCGTTTGGGGACTAACTTAATCCAACCTTCAGATAATTTCTCGTAGTCTAACAAGATGAAAAAAAGATAGAGGAGCACCATGCAAAAACCGAGTATTGCAATGATGAAATCGAATGTTTGCGAAACCAGACTCCATAGCTGGTTGATAGCTACTTTCAACGCTTCCATTACGTTATTCTCATGCAGTAACCGTATGAAAGCATTTTGATCGATATTCTGTTGGAAGAAGATTTCGATACTGCGGGTTATGGTGGAATTTCCTGTTTCTTTGATGAAGTCGGCTATTAAATCGCGGAATCTCACGAATTCTGCAATGGCCGGTGGGATGATGAGCCAAAAAAAGCCGGCTATGGCTGCCAATATTAGTAATAAGGTAATGGCGATACACAAGATTCGGTTGTGGAGATGAAGTTTGTATTGGAAGAACTTCACCGTAGGATAAATCATATATGCCAGGAACCAGGCTATAAAAAAAGGAAGTAATACTGTGCTAAGCAGATTGAGGACATATATGGATAGTCCCAGTCCGGCTACGACCATCAATCCCCGGATAAACCGGTCGAACGTTATTTCTTTTTCAAACATGATGAGGCAGGAATTAGGCTTGATGTTTTAGGTTATCTTTTTCTATCGCTTTTTGGTAACAGGCACGGCAGAGGGGCTCGTATGCTGTCTGTTCCCCTAAAAGCACTCGTTTCTCGTTGTCGACGGTACGATGGGACACGTAGGCCAACGCTCCGCAACGTACGCAAATGGCATGCACCTTGGTCACTTCGTCCGCCACGGCGCACAATCCCGGCATGGGGCCGAAAGGTACTCCTTTGAAATCCAAGTCCAGTCCGGCCACGATTACGCGTGTGCCGCGATTGGCCAATTCGTTGCATACGTCAATCAGGTTCTCGTCAAAGAATTGTGCTTCGTCTATGCCCACTACGTCCGTGTCCGAACCGAGCAGCAGGATGCTGGCAGAAGAATCTACGGGCGTGGAGGGGATGGAGTTCCCTTCGTGCGACACCACGTCTTGTTCGGCATAGCGCGTGTCGATGGACGGTTTGAATATTTCTACGCTTTGGCGGGCGAACTCGGCCCGTTTCAATCTTCGGATCAGTTCTTCGGTCTTGCCGGAGAACATGGAACCGCAGATGACTTCAATCCGTCCTCTGCGCATCATTTCCCCGTTTCGTTCGGTTATCGGACTCATGTGCGGATATTGTTTGTGATATAATTCTCTGCAAAAATAAGAATTAAGGGTGGATAATAGGATAAAAAAAGAGGCAAATTCGCAAACATCTGTTAAATATTGGCGTGTGTAGCGTAGTGGATAATGTTTTATTCTTACTTTTGTCCATATTGACAGTAGACTGATGGGAATCTTATATTTGGTACCTACTCCGGTGGGGAACTTGGAAGATATTACATATCGTGCTTTGCGCATATTGAAGGAAGCCGATTTGATACTGGCGGAGGACACGCGTACGACGGGTATTCTGCTGAAGCATTTTGAGATAAAGAATGCAATGTTGTCTTATCATAAGTTTAATGAGCATCAGGCGGTTTGCAGTGTGGTCAGTCGTTTAAATGCCGGAGAAACGGTAGCGGTCGTGTCCGATGCCGGCACTCCGGGTATTTCCGATCCCGGTTTTTTGGTGGCGCGTGAAGCCGTAAAGGCCGGTGTGGAGGTGGTTTGCCTGCCGGGCGCCACGGCTTTTGTACCGGCCTTGGTCGCTTCGGGGCTTCCTTGCGACCGTTTTTGCTTTGAAGGTTTTCTTCCGGTCAAGAAAGGCCGGGCAACCCGTTTGGCGGCCTTGTCTTCAGAATCCAGGACCCTTGTTTTTTATGAATCTCCTCATCGTTTGGTCAAGACGTTGACACAGTTCGTTGAGACTTTCGGGCCGGAACGCCAAGTTGCCGTGTGCCGTGAGATTTCCAAGGTGCATGAGGAAAGCGTGCGGGGAACGTTGGAAGAGGTGTTGGCCCATTTCACAGAAACGGAACCGCGCGGAGAGTTCGTCATCGTGTTGGCCGGATGCGAAGAGAAAGAGAGTAAGAAAAAGAATACGAACGAATAAAAAATAGAAACGTATGAAAAAGATTTTTTTATGTGTGATGTGTGCAGCGGCTTTGACCGCATGTAACAACGGGGCGAATAAGAAAGACCAGGCTTTTGCCGAGGAACGGGATTCGCTGATGCAAGTCATCAACGACAAAGATACCGAGTTGAATGAAATCATGGGGACGGTGAACGAGATTCAAGAGGGCTTCCGGCGCATTAATGAGGCGGAGGGACGCATCACCGTGAACGATGGAAATATGGAATCGGAAACTTCCAAACAAGCCATTCGTGAGAACATGCAGTACATTCAGGATGCCATGGCTCAAAACCGGGATAAAATCAGCCAGTTGAAAGAGAAGCTCCGTACGAGTAGCATCGGGGGAGATAAACTGAAAAAGATGGTGGATGACTTGTCAGCCCAACTTGAAGCCCAGAAGCAAAGGGTGCAGGAGTTAGAGGCACAATTGGCAGAAAAGGATATCGTGATTGCCCAACAGGGTGAAGCTATCACGAATTTGAACGAGAACGTGAATACGTTGACGGAAGAAAACAAGGCTAAGAGCCAGACTGTTGCCGATCAGGACAAGCAGATTCACACGGCGTGGTACGTGTTTGGTACGAAGTCGGAATTGAAAGAACAGAAAATCTTGCAGAAAGGCGATGTCTTGAAAGGTGATGACTTCAATAAGGATTATTTCACGAAAGTGGATATCCGTTACGACAAGGAAATCAAGTTGTATTCCAAGAGTGCCAAGTTGCTGACCAACCATCCGGCCGGTTCTTATAAGTTGGAGAAAGACAACAAGGGGCAATATGTGTTGCATATTACCGCGCCCGAAACGTTCTGGAGCGTAAGTAAGTATCTGGTCATCCAAGTAAAATAAGGCCGTTTTTTCTGCTAGGAAGGAATGGCCTGTGCAGGACACATTTTAGGTTTAAATGAATGGAAAAGAGGTTGCGTTTGCGCAGCCTCTTTTGCTTTTTTAAATTCCTTCCCTTTCTATTTGTTTTCCAACGGGGTTTTATGTATTTTTGTTGCCGAATAAAGAAAGTTTTTTGAATGAAAGAATTTGTGATTTCCGACGCACAGGCCGAAACGGCGGTCCTGGTCGGTTTGATTACGCAAACGCAGAACGAACGCAAGACGAACGAATATTTGGATGAACTGGAGTTTCTGGCCCATACGGCCGGTGCCGTGACGGTGAAGCGGTTCACGCAGAAGGTGAACGGCCCTAACTCCGTGACGTATGTGGGCAAGGGGAAGTTGGAAGAAATCCGTACATACATAGAGGCGGAAGAAGAGGCTGAGCGTGAAATCGGTATGGTGATTTTCGACGACGAGCTCTCAGCCAAACAATTACGAAATATCGAAAAGGAACTGAAAGTCAAGATTCTCGACCGTACGTCGTTGATTCTCGATATTTTCGCCATGCGCGCCCAAACGGCGAATGCCAAGACGCAAGTGGAGCTAGCCCAGTACCGTTACATGTTGCCCCGTCTGCAACGTTTGTGGACGCACTTGGAGCGTCAGGGAGGCGGTTCCGGCTCCGGAGGCGGAAAGGGTTCCGTGGGATTGCGCGGCCCGGGCGAGACGCAGTTGGAAATGGACCGCCGTATCATCTTGAACCGGATGTCGCTTCTGAAGCAACGTCTGGCCGAAATCGACCGCCAAAAGACGACACAGCGGAGCAATCGCGGACGTATGATCCGGGTGGCTTTGGTGGGCTACACTAACGTGGGGAAAAGCACGCTGATGAACCTGCTTTCGAAGAGTGACGTGTTTGCCGAAAACAAGCTGTTTGCTACGCTGGACACGACGGTGCGTAAGGTCATTATTGACAATCTGCCCTTCTTGCTGTCCGATACGGTCGGTTTTATCCGTAAATTGCCGACCGACTTGGTGGATTCTTTCAAAAGCACGTTGGACGAGGTGCGCGAGGCCGACTTGCTGTTGCATGTGGTAGACATCGCCCATCCCGACTTCGAGGACCAGATTCAGGTGGTGGAGAAGACGTTGGGCGACTTGGGCTGCAGTGACAAACCGTGTATGATTGTGTTCAATAAGATAGACGCTTACAGTTGGGTGGAGAAGGATGAAGACGATTTGACACCGGCCACAAAGGAAAACGTGTCGTTGGACGACCTGATGAAGACATGGATGGCTCGCCGTAACGACAACTGTATTTTCATTTCAGCCCGTGAGAAGACCAACTTGGAGGATTTGAAGAGAGTGTTGTACGACAAGGTGCGCGAGCTTCACGTGCAGAAGTACCCTTATAATGATTTTCTCTTTGAGAAATATGACGAAGAAGGGGAATAGGGTCGGGGAAACAACAGCCTTTCGGGCGAAATAGGTAGCATCTCGGCAAAATATTCCAGTTGATTTTGGCATTTTGCTCCCGATTTGCACTATCTTTGTTCCACGAAACAGAAAATGTCTCAATTTAAAACAAAAACGATTATGGCAAATGCACCTGAGTTCAAGTACGCTCCGATGTTCCAGATGGGCAAGGACGATACTGAATATTATTTGCTGACCAAAGACTATGTGTCGGTCGGCGAGTTTGAAGGGTACCCCGTGTTGAAGGTGGCTCCCGAGGGATTGACGGCGATGGCAAACGCGGCGTTCCGCGATGTGTCGTTCATGTTGCGCCGTTCCCATAATGAACAAGTGGCGAAGATATTGCACGACCCTGAAGCCAGTGACAATGACAAATACGTGGCTTTGACGTTCCTTCGCAATGCGGAAGTGGCATGCAAGGGCGTTCTTCCGTTCTGTCAGGATACGGGCACAGCCATCATCCACGGCGAAAAAGGCCAACAAGTGTGGACCGGTTATTGCGACGAAGAGGCTTTGTCGAAAGGTGTCTATAAGACTTATACCGAAGAAAACCTGCGTTACAGCCAGAATGCCCCGTTGAGCATGTACGAAGAGGTGAACACCAAGTGCAACCTTCCGGCACAAATCGACATCGAAGCCACCGAAGGTATGGAGTACCGTTTCTTGTGTGTGACCAAAGGCGGAGGGTCTGCCAATAAGACTTATTTGTATCAGGAGACGAAAGCCATCCTCAACCCGGCCACCTTGGTGCCGTTCATGATTGAGAAGATGAAGAGCCTCGGTACGGCTGCGTGTCCTCCCTATCATATCGCATTCGTTATCGGCGGCACGTCGGCTGAAAAGAACCTGCTGACCGTGAAGTTGGCTTCTACTCATTATTATGACAACCTGCCGACCACGGGTGATGCTACGGGACGAGCATTCCGCGACGTGGAACTCGAAAAGCAAGTTTTGGAAGAGGCGCATAAGATTGGTCTCGGTGCACAGTTCGGCGGCAAGTACCTCGCACACGATGTGCGCATCATCCGTTTGCCACGCCACGGTGCGTCTTGTCCGGTAGGTCTGGGCGTGTCTTGCTCGGCCGACCGTAATATCAAATGTAAAATTAACAAGGACGGTATCTGGATTGAAAAACTCGACAGCAATCCGGGCGAACTGATTCCGGAAGAGTTGCGTCAGGCGGGCGAGGGCGATGTGGTACGCGTGGATTTGAACCGTCCGATGAAAGAGATTCTGGCACAGTTGGACCAATATCCGGTGGCTACCCGTTTGTCTTTGAACGGTACGATTATCGTAGGCCGTGATATTGCCCATGCCAAACTGAAAGAACGCCTCGACCGTGGCGAAGACTTGCCGCAATACATCAAGGATCATCCTATATATTATGCCGGTCCTGCCAAGACTCCGGCGGGCATGGCTTGTGGTTCCATGGGGCCGACTACGGCCAACCGTATGGATCCGTATGTAGACCTGTTCCAGAGCCACGGCGGTTCCATGATTATGTTGGCTAAGGGAAACCGCAGTCAGGTAGTGACCGATGCGTGCAAGAAGCACGGCGGCTTCTACCTCGGTTCTATAGGCGGTCCGGCTGCCATCCTTGCGCAGAACAACATCAAGAGCATCGAGTGCGTGGAATACCCCGAGTTGGGGATGGAAGCCATCTGGGAAATAGAAGTAGAAGACTTCCCGGCATTTATCCTGGTGGACAACAAAGGCAACGATTTCTTCAAGCAAATCAAACCTTGGAACGTATGTAAGAAATAGTCTTTCATACAGATAAAAGAATAACGGTGGGTTAATATTCAAATTTTATCATGGTAGTTTTTACACCGTTATGTGCCGCTGTGGAGAAGTGATTCTGTGCAGCGGCTTTTTTTATGGTCAAAAACAGAAAGAAACATGAGAAATAAATGGTGGATAGGGGCTTGTGCAGCGTGGATGGCATGCGCCCCGCTTGCGGCACAGAATCTTCAAAAGGGAGATTACGGTTATTTATACTGTCACATGAGCGGACGTGGAGAATGGACGGCATACGCCTTGAGCCGGGACGGCTTGCATTACGAAGACCTGTTGGGAGGAGGACCCGTGTACGACGTAGAGAAGCTTTCCCCGATAGAGGGAGGGGCGCGCGATGCTTATATTTGCAGGACGTACGACGGCAAGGGGTACGTGATGGTGACGACGGACATGAGCAACCGCAAGAGCCGTTCCTGGTTCAACCATGGGATAGACTTGCTCCGCAGTGACGATTTGATACACTGGGAATCCGTGGCTTTCGATTTCTGCAAGGGGGCCTCCGTCTTTTCCGATCCGGATTCTCCTGATGTGTATCGTGACTATGCCGGGATAAAGCGGGTTTGGGCTCCGCAGATTTTTTGGGATCCTGCATACGTGTGGCCGGACGGGAAGAAAGGCGGATATATGATTTACTATTCTTTGTGGAATCCGGAGGAAGAAAAGTATGACCGGATGTATTATTCTTATGCCGACCATTCTTTTACGACGCTGACCAAACCTCGCTTGATGTTCGACTGGGGATATGCTACGATTGACGCGGACATTAATTATGTCCCGGCCGATGGCAAGTATCACATGTTGATTAAAAAGGAAGGCGGTACGCCGGGTATTTTTGCAGCCACGGCTGACAAGCTGACAGGGCCTTACCGGATTAAGAGCGAAACGGACTATGTACGTTTTGAGGGCAACCGGAAATGCGAAGGATGTTCGGCTTTCCAACTGATAGGCGACAGTACTTGGCGGGTGGCGTATATCCAGTATTCCACGAAACCCCGGCAATACCGTATCTGTCAGGCAGATGAACGTATGCAGAATTTCCATTCCCCTGTCACCATAGAAGGAGTGGAGGCACCGCAGCACGGTTCTTTCATGAGGTTGACCAAAAAGGAATACAAACGCCTGAAGAGATGGTCTGCTCGCGAGATGAAGCGGCGGGCGAGAGATGATAAGGGGGCAGAAATAAACTGATGGATAAAAACGGGGAATATGCACATAAAAGGGCATTCCCCGTTTTTATTTTCCGGTGAACTTGCTGGGAGGTACGTTAAAGTGTTTGGTGAAACAACGGGTAAAGTATTTCGGGTCGTTGAAGCCGACTTGGTAGGCTATCTCGGAAATGTTTAAGGTATGTCCGGTTTTGCTTATGAGAATTTCTTTAGCTATGTTCAGGCGATAGTTACGTAAGAGTTCCCCTATGGCAGTACCGGTCAGTTCTTGTGTTTTTTTGTATAATAGGCTTCGGCTGATACCCATGTCGACGGAGAATTCATCCACGCCATATTCAGCATTGGAATAATTCTTTTTAAGGAGGTCTAAGAGCTTGTCCATGAATGCTTGGTCTTGAGTACCTGCTTTGATGTGTAATTCTTCGCTTATCATGTGATATGCGAATTTCTCTTGAAGCCTTTTGCGGTTTCTGAGTAAGTTTTCTATCCGGGTCAATAACAGGTGTTCGTCAAAAGGTTTGGTCAGGTATGCATCCACTCCAAACTCGAAACTTTGGATGTGTGCCGTTTCGGAAGTTTTGGCTGTCAGAATCAGGAAGGGGATGTGTGATATGGAAAAGTCCGATTTTACATGACGGGATAGTTCCATTCCGTCCATGATAGGCATCATTAAGTCGCTTAAGATGAAATCAACGTGCTGCGTGTGCAAGATGTCGAGTGCTTCTTTACCTTGCGATGCTTCCAGGCAGTGATAATAGGGCGATAGGATGGTATGTAAATACTCCCGCATGTCCTTGTTGTCTTCCACGATGAGCAGGTTTATGGAGCTTTTCTCCGTTTCCATCATTTTCTTATGGGTTTCCGGGCTTTTGGGCAGGGATATTTGTACCCTTGTAGATGGAGATGCTTCAATAAGGTGCAGGGGAAGTAAGAACCGGAAAGAACAACCGGCGGTCCGATTGTTTACGACCCATATTTGTCCTCCTTGCAGTTGTACGAGTTGTCTGCATAAATATAAACCTATGCCTGTGCCGCTTTGGCCATTTATTGATGTACAAGGTCGCTTATCTGATTGGTAGAATCTTTGGAATATCATTTCTTTATCTTTTTCAGCAACACCCGGACCTGTGTCGCATACGCTTACAAAGAGTAAAGAACCTGAAGTGGAGGTAAGGGTCTTGGTGAACAATTTTATACATCCTCCTTTGGGAGTGAATTTAATCGCGTTAGACACTAAATTGAACAGGATTTTATGAAGTGCGTCTTCGTCAAAAGAGACGGTACATTCCGGTAAATGGAAATAATATTGTATTCTTAGGCCTTTTTCAGCGGCATAAGCGCTAAATAGGAGTTTCAAGTTTTGGAATAGCGGTAATAGGTATCCTTCGTGGAGCGTGATCTTCATATTGCCACTTTCCACTTTACGGAAGTCCAATAACTGGTTGACTAAAGAGAGTAGATAGTGGCTGTTACGGTCTACTATCTGTAATTGTTTGTTGGTTTCTATATCGGTATTGGTCTCTAAAAGATGCCTTACGGGGCCGATAATGAGTGTTAAAGGAGTACGGAATTCATGTGTGATGTTGGTGAAAAAGGCCAATTTTTCGGCTGTCAGGTTTTGTATTCTTTTTGACATGTCGAGTATTTCAGCTTTCTGTCGGCTAAGCAGTTCGTTTTGTTTTTCCAACGTTTGTGTACGTTGTGCCAACAAATCAGTTTGTGTTTTCAGTTTCTGTGTGCGTGATACGACTTTCTGGTGTAATTCTTTCTTTTGTAGCTTTAGCGTTCGTACGCGCCACATATATATAAGGTATAGGATTAGGATAAGGCACAGGCAACTTATGATTCTGAACCATGCGGTTCTGAAAAAGTAAGGAGTGATGTGCAATGCCATCTTTCCTTCCGAACCGGATTCGAAGTGTATACCGTCTGTGGCGTACCGTACTTCCAAGACGTATTGACCCGGTGGAAGGTTGGCGTATGATATGGTACGGTTGTCTTTTCCCGTGATGGTCCATTGGTCGTTAAAGCCTTTGAGTCGGTAGGCATAGGCGGCTTGTGGGGTGACGTTGTAGTCCAGTGTGGCAAATTCAATGGAGATGAATTTTTCACGCTCGTGTATTTCAACGACTCCGTCTTTTACTTGTACCTCACCTTGTAAGGTTTGGCAATGGGTGAATACGACGGGAAATTTTTTTTGTAGGATTGAAGGTTGTGAAGCCGGTGAGACTACAGAGAGTCCGGTCATGTTACCAAAATACAGTTCTCCATTTCTTCCTTTGTATGCCGCGTTCCAGTAAAATTGGTTACAAGCTAATCCGTCGTCCAAGGTATAGTTTTGGAAACACTGTTTTTGTGGAAAGAAGCATGAAAGTCCATGCAATGTGGAAATCCAGATATTTTTTGTATTGTCTTCCAATATTCCCCTCACGTGGTTGTTTACCAACCCGTCACGAGTAGAATAGTTTTGAAAGGTGTATGTACCGTCTATCGTTTGGGTTCCGATATAAAAGCCGTTACCGTTTGTGCCCACTAAAATACGGTTGTCGGAGCTTATTGTTACGAATGTGATTCTTTCTTTATCATGTGATTGGGGATTATTCAATTGGTACGGCCATAGCTGAAAGACGTTTTTTCCTTGGTGGAAGCGTTTTAAGTCGATGCGGCAAAGGCCGGCTGTCAATCCTAACCACAAATTGTGCTGACGGTCTATACATGCTCCCGCGTTACCCGTTTGCATACCTCCAAGTTTTTGGTTCCTAAACGGTTCATCTATTTTCTCGCTAGGGACATGGTATGTATAAACGGATTTGCTGGTGGCAATCCATAGCGTCTGATTGAGACTGTCATATTGGATGGCACAAGTGCTAGCCCAAGCAAGTTCAGGGTGTGTATTGTCGTACAATGGGTGGAATTTCACCTTTCCTGAAAGAGTTTGCTCCACACTGCATACTCCACCGCCCCACATTCCAACCCATAGCTGTGAACCGTATCCTGTAATGCAGCTTACTGTGTGACTGGGTAAGCCATCCTTCATGGTGTAATGTGTGAATTGTCCCGGTGAGGTCATACGGTTGAGTCCGCTTTCTACCGTACCCACCCATACCTCACCGTCATCTGCCGTATAGATGGCGTTGACGGTCTGTGGAGAAATACTTTGCGGTAAGTCACCAGAGTGGATATAGTTTGTCACAGTTAGTCTTTTGGGGACAGCTTTCATCAGTCCGTCGGCTTCTGTACCTATCCATACGGTTTCTCCGTCAACCAACAAACAATTAATGAAGTTGCAGAAAATGAAGTCCGACTTCTCGTCTTGGAAAGATTCATAACCTACTTGCTCAAATTTATCCGTTTGTTCATTGTATATGTTCAGTCCTTTGAGGGTAGATACAATCAAGGTCTGGTTTGGTGTTTCTGCAATATCAGTGATGTAGTCTTGACTTAAAGAATGGAAAGGAGCTGAAGAGTGATATTCCTTATGATGGTTGCCTTTGGAATCATATAGGAAAAGACCGTTTGATGTGCCCACCCAAAAATGGTTTCCAGTTTGGTACAATGCTTGCGTACGGCAGTTTCTTGGCAGGTTGGCAAAGAGGGAGACGGAAGAGGTCGGATGCCGTAGGTCTATTCTGTATATGTTTTCGGAACATCCGATCCATAAAATATCTTTTTCGTTTTCATAAAATGTTATGATGTCTTTGTTATGGATGAAAGGAAAGTTTTGAATGGTTGCAATGTTCCCGTCAGAGGTAAAGTTGATTCTGTAAGTTGCTTGTCTGCCTCCAACCCACAAGTTTCCTTTTCTGTCGCAATAGATGGAGTGGCATGGTTGGCTGCGTAACGAATCCCAAGCAAGTGCAGGGGATGCTGATAAGGTTAGGGATATTAGTTTTTCAGTATCAAGGCATTCCAATCCGTTGTCCCCTGCAATCCATAGCCTGTCGTGCAGGTCTTCGCAAATGGCTTTTGCAAAATCGTTTTGAATGTGTCGGACGCTTTCAGTGGAATTGAACGAAATGAACTGATAGCTGTCATATCGGCATACGCCGCCTCCGTAGAGTGCGAACCAAAGGAAACCTTTGCTGTCTTTCAAGATGTCTTCTACGAAGTTATGTGGTAAACCTTCGTTTATCCCAATGGTAGAAAACTTTTGGCTTTCACGCCAAAGGAGATCATTTGTTTTGGCTTGTACTCTTACACAAGAAAGAATGAGTAGGATCAGATAAAAGAAGTTCTTGCTTTTCATTGGGTCAATGGTTTTAATGAAGCAAAGATACGCTTTTTTTAAGGTGTCGGGAGATGAAATGAAGCCTTTTTCGTAGTTCTTGTTTGATAATCCACCCGAAAAAGATGAAAGTCCACCTCGTAAATATCACCGAGGGGTACATTTGCACAAGTCTTTTCCATTTGTGGAGGGATATGTTCCATTTAAAACACATTGAAGTTATGAAGAACAAGTTACTTTCTTTTGCGATGTTGGTGGTCTTGTCTTCTTCCGTTCCGGCGAAGAATACGGTCACGAAAATCGGCCAAGTGACGGCATCTGTGGTATTGACAGAGGATATAGACTATGTCATTACCGGAAGTGAGCCTTTTACGGTGACCGGAAGTGTCAATATCAAGAACAAGGAACATGCCGTGGTTATCTTGGAGAATATACGTCCGAGTGCAGCACTGTCATTCTTGGGATTTATTGATATAGACGGGGCTCCGGCCGTGGATGGGGAAAATTGCCAGGTGAAAATGTATGCGCAGGGGGCAATCATCATGCCTTATGCCAAAGACCTGAAACCTTTGACTGTATATTCCGAACAGAATTTCGGTGGGGAATCGGTGAATGATTTCGGTTTGGAAAATTCAGGAGGATTCATGAATACTCTGACGGAGGAAAAGCTGAACAACCGTATCCGGAGTTTCAAGTTAAAGCGTGGCTATATGGTGACATTTGCCAACAATCCGGGTGGACGCGGGTATAGCCGATGCTTCATTGCGGATGATGCGGATTTGGAAATTGCGGTTTTGCCTGAGGTACTTGACCGGCATATTTCGTCTTATCGCATTTTCAAGTGGAATGATACCCAGAAAAAGGGGTTAGCCAGTGATACCGGTAAGGGGAATAACAGCATGCTTAATTCTTCTTGGTGCTATACTTGGGGTGTGGGCTATGACATGGGAGCGGATTATGAATGTGTGCCTCATCATATCCATGAGACTTATCCATCTCCTACGGCTTTGGGGAAAGCTACATATTCCCCTCACATGAAGACGAACAATGAACCCGCGAATCCGAATGACGACCAACCGGCTACAGTGGAGCAAGTGTTGGCCAATTGGGAGGAACTCATGGCAACGGGCATGCGCCTTTGTTCGCCGTCTTATCATGACGGGGGGACTTCATGGTTGCGTAATTTCTTGAATGAGATAGACAAAAGAGGATGGCGCTGCGATATCGTGGATTTGCATTGTTATTGGACTGAAAGCCATTTTAATGATTTGCAGAAGTGGTACAATGATTTCCACCGTCCCATTTGGATTTCCGAATTCCTTTGGGGATCATCGTGGGGTAAGGCGGGAATCTTTGCCGTAGCCGACAATCGGGATTCCTTTTCCGAGGAGAATCAGCAAAAGAACTATGACGGCTTGAAACCCATATTGGACAAGTTGAACAAATGGCCTTATGTGGAACGTTATTCTTATTGGAACCATGAAAGGAACTGTTCCAAATTATTCTCGGGAGGAAATCTCTCCATTGCAGGGAAGTATTATGCGGAAATGAACCCCGGTATAGGTTATAAGAAGGCTTATGAATATGTTCCGAAGGTCGTTTATAACGCTCCGGAAGGTTTTGATGTGGTTTATACAGAACGAACTCAAAAGCTGACGGTTCAATGGACGAATAAGAATATGGAACTGACAGACTCTACCTTATTGGAACTCAGTATCGATGGTGGGGAATGGCAGACAGTGCGGAAGTATGAATCGTCGGAAAAGGAAACTTATGTGTATAACGAAGTCTTTTCTGATGATTTCCAAAAGGGGACGTATACTTACCGTATACATAATTACGATATGGACGGGAACGAACGTCTGACGGAAGGGAAGTCCGTTTCATTAGTCGGTGCGGAAGGATCACCCGGATTGCAGTATGGCACGTTGCGGATTACGGATACTGAAGAAACCAATACGACGTTCGATGCCGGAACAACGGAAGAGTCGGCTGTTTTCATGGGGTTGGTGTCGTATAATAATCCTAAGACGGTTCCGGTCGGAACCGTGGTGTCTGTGGCTTATGATAAATTCTCGTTTTGGGCTTTCCCGTGGAATGAAGGCGATTATGTGCAGACTGTCACAGAGCCTGAGACGGTGGACTTCATGGTATTTTCCAAAGGACACCACCAGTATGGCGATGTCATGATGGAAGTAGGTGAAACCCCGAAGAAAGTTACGGAAGACAGTGTCTGGGTCAGCTTTGAAACACCTTTTCCTGAAGGAGTGACTCCGGTGGTGATAGCCAACGTCGTGTCCCGTTACAAGGTGCATCCTTATATGGTGAAAGTATGGAATGTGACCCATGAAGGCTTTGCTGTCAAATTGTCCCGGCAAGCCGCTTTGGACGGGACGTTGGAAACTTTTGCCGGACAGCCTTTGTGCTATGTGGCCGCCACGCCCGGTGAAGCTTGGATAGAGGACGGGAATAAGAAGTTGACTGTCGGATTGAATACTGTGGATAAAGTGGACGGGCGCAGGTCCCGTCCGGTGAACCTGTTGGATGGCAGTGGAGCGGCAGTTTCCCTTTTGAATCCTTATTTCCTTTGTGGTCCTCAAACCGATAATTATCCTTCAGCCTCGGTGTATCGGATAGCAGAGCAGGTTAAGTCTCCGTCGGAAACCGATGCAAGCTTGTTGTTGACTACTGGTCTGAAAGTTATCCGCCAGAAGGATGAGACCGCTGAAGTCCATATTGTGGATAATGCGGCAGCCAACGGGGACTTGATGGGATGGATTGCCATTAGTGAGAATTATGGCGGAACAAAGGTCGACGATGTCCGGAAGCCTGAAGTAAAGGTTTGGGCAGAAGATGGCCGTATCGTAGTGTCCGGTACGGAGGATTACAACATATATGGTCTTGACGGAAGGCAAATGTCACGAGGACAACGGTTGCCGGATGGCATTTATATCGTAAAGACCGAGGGAAAAGCCGTGAAAATCATGGTGTCCTCAGTAAAGTAATATGTGTCATGTTTTTAATTCATCCAATACAAATTTTAAAATGAAGATTATGAAAAACAAAATGTTAGCGTTGGTAGCCCTTTGTGGAGCCACATCATCTACTATGCCTTTGTGGGCGGCGGAATGGGCCGACCCGGTGTTGGAGTTTGCCATGCCCGACTTGAAGACCGATGGAACGGGCGGTGGGATATATTACATCTACCATGTGGCTACCCAAAAATTTATGTGTAACGGGAATTACAAGAACAATTGGAATACGGAACTTGTGGTGGCCGATGAAGGACAGGAGATAACTCTGAGTTATGGAGACGATTACGAATTGAGTCGTCGACCTGAAACTGATTCCGAATATTCTGCTGAAAAAGGGTGGCGTTTAAGCATGAAAAATGCACCCTCTAATGGCGGTTTTCACGAATTGTTCATCAGGGCTGCTTCCATGGTGATATGCGTGGACCATAACAAACAGGGGCACATGTTGTGGCAGATTATGCCGCAAGAGAATGGAACCTATCGTATCAAAATTATAGATGGGGATAAATTGTATGGGGTGGAAGCTTCAGATGGCATATATAAAAATTCTTATGTGGCCGTCAACGAAGGGGAAACCGGGGTGAATCCTGTGCTTAATCCTGAGACAGCCGGTTACATGAATGCAGGTTTGGATTGGAAGTTCGTCACTCCGGAGGCTTATGAAGCTTATAAGGCCAAACTTGAATTACAGGATGCGTTGGAGAAAGCCGACGAGGCAGGGTTTACGGATTATGCGGAGTATGTCGGCATATATGATAACCCTGACGCGACGGCAGAAGAGACGGAAAAAGCGGTTGAAAAATTGTCCCAGGCCATCATAGATTTCAAGTATAATGCTGCCACGGAGAAGAATCCGATGGATGTGACGGAGTTGATTGTCAATCCTATGTTTGACGGGAACTCAAATGGTTGGGTGGCTCAAAGGGATGCCGTACCGGGAGGGGCACAGGATAATTTTGGTTATACCAAAGGCGAGTTTGTGACTTCGGATGGAGTCCCTTTCACGACATGTTTCCAACGTTGGAATTCCAAAAATTCGGTGCCTCGCCAACCGGATTGGTCCGTCACGCAGGATTTGACGGGACTTCCGGATGGTAAATACCAGTTGAAGGCATATATCCTGACGAATGTGACGGGGATGCAGCCCGAAGGACGTTTTTTGGTCGCCAAGACTTTGGCGGGCGAGAAGCGTACTGAAGCTAATGTGCCGTCTCCGGACGGAAGTGCCTATGCGGCTCCTTATACGGTAGATTTCTCAGTTATCGGTGGGACGGCCACGATAGGCTTGGTGGTAGAGGATTGTAATTCCAATTGGACGATGGTAAGTAATTTCTCATTGCAGTATTATGGGAAATCCGGTGCGGCTACTTTCCGTGATGCCTTGCTTGAATCCATAGCGGATGCAGAGAAAAAATATGCGGAATATACGGAGGCTCATGTCACTTTCAGTAATGTAGGAAAGGAGAAATATGAAGAAACGATTCAGGCGGCCAAGGCTGCGGCGGAAAACCAGGAGATAAAAGATGAGGATTTGAGGCAGGTAATCGATGTGGTGCAGGCACGTATGGATTCTTTGGCATTGGATATTTCCGCTTATGAGAGTTTGAATGCCCAACGGTTGGAATTGGAAAAGGCTTACGAAGAGAATCCCTATTCCGAAAACGGCTTGGAGGGTTATGAAGCTTTTTTGGACGGCTTGCTGGAGGCTTATGAGCGTTGCACTTTCAATCCCAATGAAGTGGACAGCATCCAGTCGCGTGCGGACCGGATATTTAAGTATTCCGTATTGGAATTATTGAGAAATGGTGGGACGACCGATGTGACGGGATTGTTTGTCAATCCGGATTTCACTTCCGACAATACCGGATGGACAAAGACCGGGAACGGGGAGTTTAAAAATTCCAACGAGGTGGCCGAGGTTTGGAACGGTACAGATTTTGAAATGTATCAGGAAGTGACAGGTCTTCCGGAGGGAACATATAAGATAACCATGCAAGGGTTCTACTCTCCGAGTTCCACGGACAAAAGCTGGCAGGCTTCTTGGGGGACAGAAGGGGATGGGCTTAACGAGGTGAAAGCTTCCCTTTTCGGAAACGATGTGTCCGTGAAGCTCCATCATGTGCTGGCATATCCGCAAACGGAAGACATTGCGGGCAATTGCGAACAAGTCTTTGAAACAGGCGATCCTGCCGTTGACGGCATGTGGTTCTGTCACGGGACTTCTTCTGCGCATGAGATTTTCGGCCTGTCTCCCGACAATTATCGGAATACGGTGAACTGCTATGTGACGGACGATGGCCGCTTGCGCATAGGAGTGAAGATGGCCGGAGCCGAGTTAAAGGCTGCTTGGGCGCTTTTCGACCATTTCGAGGTGGAATATCTTGGAGCGGAGGATATGAGTGGTGCCAAATCGGTAATCAGTGCCCTGATAGGGGAAGCCGCAGCCATGCGCGACGAGGAACTGCAACTTACTACGCGTGAGGCTCGGAAAACATTGTCGGCAGCGGTAGAGTCGGCTTCGGCAGTACTCGACCAGTTGACGTTGGAAACCTATAAAGAGCAAATGGCATCGTTGGATGCCGCTATCGCCATGGGCAAAGAAGCACTTGAGGCTGCGTCTGCCTTGGAGGCTACAGTATACGGGCATGATGCCAAGATGCAGAGCGAGGACGGAGGTTATTCCGATTATGTGGGCACACCGGAGTTTGATGAGTTCGAAGCTTTGATAATAGAACTTTTAGGAAAGATAGAAAGCAACGAGAATGCTGTTTTCGAGTCGGTTGCCGAGATAGAGGATTATAATGTAAGAATAACTAAAGCCTATGCCAATATGGTGGTCGGCCACATGGATTTGGCTTCCGCTTCAATCGACACCCCGTTGGACATGACTTCAGTGCTCATGACACCGAGTTTTTCGGATAAGGATGAAGAAGGTGGGGATGTGAATGCTTCAGACGGATGGGTCTCGTCCATGGTGGGCGGAAAGGCCGAGAATCAGGACTTGGTCTATGAGTTTTACGACACGAAGTCGTGCGACTTGCATCAAACGCTGTACCATCTCCCGAAAGGGTATTACCGTGTGGTGTACAACGGGCTTTACCGTGCCGGTGAGCTCATATCGGCAGCGTTGGCCCGCCGTGACAGTGTCGATTCATGGCATGCGGAGGCTTATGTGGAAGTGGGGCAAGGCAAGTGGAGCGAGAAGTTCCAATCCATTTTCGACGGAGTGAGCGAATATAAATATGATACGTCAGACCGCGTGTTGGCAGATTCCTTGTTCCCCGATTCTCCGCAACTCCTCTACCATTGCACGGTGGATTCCCGTGTCGGGGCACGTACGGCTTTCGAGGCGGGCGAGTATGAAGGGATTTTCAGTTTCCAAGTTTCGGAAGAAGGCCAGGATGTGGTCTTAGGGGTACGCAAAAATGAATACGTCAAGAACGACTGGCTTTGTTTCGATAATTTCCGCTTGTATTATTTGGGTGATGGTGATGCGAACAAACCGGACGATTTTGTGGATTCCGTGGATGATGTGATGGCAGAAGGGACGCAGAAGGTCGTAGATACGTTATGGTACACGATTGACGGTGTACGCGTGTCTGCCCCGGGACGGCGCGGCATTTACATCCGCGAAGACCGGATGGAAGATGGCACGAAGAGGACTGTGAAAATCATGGTCAGATAGGATTTCATGATGCACGGCAAGTAATCAATGGGAGGGCGGTCTTTGTGAAAAGGCCGCCTTTTTAGTGTTTGGGTATCATTGTCCACCTCAAAAACACGTTTTTCCACGTGATTTTAGAATAAGTGCATTAATTTTGCGAGGTGCTAATGATAAAAAAGAAAAGGATGAAGATGGAATTTATAAGGCGGTTCGTTGGGCTTTTCATATTATATGGCAGGTTTGCCCTTTTGGCCGTAGGGGGGTATGTGTTCACGATGTCGTCGTATGCTTTTTCCGGAAAGGAACGTGCGGAGTTGTTTGTATCCGGATGGCGTTTCCATTTGGGCAATCCGGAGGGGGATGCCTCTCGCCAAGATTTCGACGACGGTGCATGGCGGTTGTTGGACTTGCCTCACGACTGGAGCATAGAGGGCGATTTCAGTGCCGACCATCCGGCACGTAAGGAAGGAGGGGCGTTGCCCGGTGGATTGGGTTGGTATCGTAAGGTTTTTGAGGCTCCGCGTGAATGGCAGGGAAAGAAAGTCTTCGTGGATTTTGACGGGGTGTACATGAATTCGGAAGTGTTCGTAAACGGAAACTCTTTGGGCGTGCGTCCTTATGGTTACAGTTCGTTCCGGTACGACCTGACCCCTTATTTGAAGTGGGGAGAGCGCAATGTATTGGCCGTGAAAGTTGACAATAGTACCCAACCCAATTCCCGTTGGTATTCAGGTAGCGGAATCTACCGTAACGTATGGCTTACGGTGGTGGAGCCTGTCCATGTGGGGCATTGGGGCACGTTCGTGACCACTCCGGAAGTGACCGGTGAGAAGGCGGTAATGGAGGTGCGTACTATGGTGAAGAATGACGGGCAGGCAGGCCGTAGGGTAGGAGTCGTTTCCACCCTCCTTGATGCACGGGGACGGATGGTGGCTGGGCAGTCCGGTTTTGTAGATGTGCCGGCCGGTGGGTGCTCCGAGGCGAGTCACACTTTGATTATGACGGCTCCCGAGCTTTGGAGCACTGAGCACCCTTATTTATATAAGGTAAGGACGGAACTTAAAGTAGACGGACGTAGCGTAGATACTTACTATACTACCACTGGCGTGCGTCATTTCAAGTTTGATGCCCGGACGGGATTTTGGCTCAACGGGAAACACATGAAGATAAACGGAGTGTGCATGCACCATGATTTGGGATGCCTTGGGGCGGCGGTCAATGTCCGTGCCATCAAGAGGCAACTGGAGATATTGAAGGAGATGGGCTGCAACGGTATCCGTTGCACGCATAACCCGCCTGCGCCCGAATTGCTCGACCTTTGCGACCGTATGGGCTTCGTGGTGATGGATGAGGCTTTCGACATGTGGCGTATCCATAAAACCGCATACGATTACGCCTGCTATTTCGACCGTTGGCATGAGCGTGATTTGGCAGACCTTGTATTGCGGGACCGCAACCATCCTTGCATCTTCATGTGGAGCGTGGGGAATGAAGTGGGGGAGCAATGGCGTAATGCAGGGCGCGACACCTTGTCGGTCGAAGATGCCAATATCCTATTGAATTTCGGTCGAGACGAGTCGGATTTGCCCCGGTTGGAGGGGACGCATGTCAATACGCTCTTAGCGGCCAAGCTTGCCGGTCTTGTACGCCGTTATGACCCTACGCGTCCCGTGTTGACGGGAAACAACAGTGGAGGAAAGGACAACCTGTTGCACAAGCCGGAGGCCAGAATGGATATTATCGGTTACAATTATTGTGTGTGGGACATTCCGAAAGTGCCCAAGGTGTTTCCCGGAAGGCCATTTTTGCTTACAGAGTCTATTTCAGGCTTGATGACGCGGGGATTCTACCGTATGCCCTCCGATTCCATGTACGTGTGGCCTATGCGCGGTGAGGTACGTGTGCCGGAGGGGAGCAATCATCTGACTTCGGCTTACGATAATTGCCATGTGCCATGGGGATGTAGTCATGAGGCAGGGATGCGTATGGTGAAAAACAACGATTTCATCTCCGGGCAATATGTCTGGACGGGTTTCGACTATATCGGGGAACCTACGCCCTTCCCGTTCCCATCACGCAGTTCCTATTTCGGAATCATAGATTTAGCCGGGTTTCCCAAGGACGTGTATTACATGTACCAGTCGGAATGGGCTGAAAAACCGGTGCTCCACCTTTTTCCGCATTGGAATTGGAAAGAAGGACAGAAGGTGGACTTATGGGTGTATTACAACCAGGCCGACGAGGTGGAGCTTTTCGTGAATGGCAAGAGCCAGGGAACAAAACGTAAGGGACGGGATGATTTTCATGTGGCTTGGCGTGTAAGGTATGAGCCGGGCACGGTGAAGGCCGTGTCGAGAAAGGACGGAAAGGAAGTCTTGGTGCGCGAAATCCATACGGCGGGTGTACCGGCACGAATCCGGTTGACAGCCGACCGCGACACGCTTTGTGCGGACGGGAGGGATTTGGCATTCGTCACGGTGGAAGTTTTGGACAGGGACGGAAACCTTTGTCCCGAAGCTGAAAACTTGGTGCATTTCGAGGTCGGGGGACAGGTTTTGATAGCCGGTGTGGACAATGGCAGCCCTTTCTCGATGGAACGTTTCAAGGACACGAAACGTAAGGCTTTCTTCGGTAAATGTTTGGTCGTATTGCAAAGCAACGGGAAGGCTGGGCATGCCACGTTGAAGGCGGTGTCCGAAGGATTGGACGGAGCAGAGCTCAAAATTAAGATGGAGCGGAGTAGATAACAACATATTAGAAGATGAAGAATATGAATTTGAAAGACAAGATGGTGAGTGTGAAGACGGCAGGGCTTTGTGCCTTGCTTTTAGCCGGACAGCCGGCATGGTCGGGTACGGGGAAAGACGAGGTAATCCGGCACAATTCCGTGTCCGTAATGCCCGGTGCACCGAAGGTGAAATACAGCAAGATGATTTTCGGGCAGTTTATCGAGCACTTCGATAATCAGGTGTACGGTGGATTGTACGACCCGGAGTCTAAGTTTGCCGATGAAGACGGCTTCCGTAAGGATGTAATTGAGGCTTTGAGGGAAATCAAGACCCCTATCGTGCGTTGGCCGGGTGGCTGTTTCGTATCGACCTATCATTGGCTAGACGGAGTGGGGAAAGAACGTACCCCGGTGTACGACAAGACCTGGCAGGTAGAAGATCCGAACACTTTCGGGACGGATGAATATATAAAATGGTGCCGGAAGGTGGGATGCGAACCTTACATCTGCACCAATGCCGGGACGGGTACGCCGGAGGAGATGAGCGATTGGGTGGAATATTGTAACCTCACTGTCGGGAAATACGGACGGATGCGTGCCGCGAACGGCCATCCGGAACCTTACAACGTGAAGTATTGGAGCGTGGGGAATGAAAACTGGGGCGCACACGAATTGGGGGCGCGTACGGTACAGGAGTGGGGACCCATGGTACGTGAGTCGGCCAAGTTGATGCGCAGCGTGACGAAGGATGCCAAGCTGTTTGCCGCCGCCACGTCGGACAAGAATTGGACAATGCCTTTATTGCGCGAAGCCGGTCCTTATTTGGATTATATAGCTATCCATGGTTATTGGGACCCGCTCTTCCATGTCAACAATCCTGCGCCTTTTCTGAAGTGTATGATGAAAACGGATGCTCCGGAGCAAGACATCCAAAGGACTATCGGCATATTGGATGAGGCCGGGTTCGGCGGTGGAAAGATAAAAATCGCTTACGATGAGTGGAATTTGCGCAACTGGCACCATCCTTGGCATGGCGACTTGCGTCGCGGTTTCGATTTGGAGGCGCGCCGTAAGAACGATATGGCTTCCACTTACACGATGGCAGACGCTTTGTTTTCCGCCTGTTTCCTGAATGCCTGCCTGCGTCATTCCGACGTGGTGGACATAGCTTGTTTCGCTCCGGTGGTCAACACGCGTGGTCCTATCTTCGTGCATCCCGACGGTATCGTGAGACGTACTACGTTTTATGTCTTTAAGATGTACACCAATGGACTGGAAGATTATATGCTTCCGGTTGCTTTGGAAGCCGGGCGGTTGACGCAAGGCAGCCAGTCCACGGCAGTGTTCGATGTCGTGCTGACGGGGAATGCGGACGGAACGCGTTATGTTTACGCGGTAGTGAATAAGGATCCGGAGAAAAGCCATGTCCTGACGTTGGATTTCAAAAGTTTGGGAGTGAAAGAACCGCGTAAAATCAAGGGAACCGTATTGAGCGGGACTTCCGCAGACGATTATAATGACATAGGAAAGGAACGGGTGGTGCCCGCAGAACGTACTTTTGAGGTACGGGATGCCGCAGTGGTTTTACCTCCTCATTCCCTGACGTTGTTGAGGTTGGAAAAATGAGACGACGGTTGGCCGGTAATTTAGGGTGGGTGAAAATTTGTTTTACACCTTGATCTGGAATTTCGTTCTGCGCCAAACGAAATTTCATTCTCAGCCAAACGAAAAAAAGTTCTCCTGAGATTGATTTTTCAATCTCAGGAGATTTTTTTAGCCATCATAACGTCTTGAAAATGTGAACGGTGTGTTTTGGGAAGTTGTTATGTAATTTCCTTACTTTTGGCCTGCCCGGGCGAGCCTGCCGTTTGAACGTGGGTAAAGAATAAACCTCTTTCCTCCTTTTTAGGGGAGAAGAAAGAGGTTTATGGGGTGATAGGGAAAATGATGTCCGGTTTACTTCAGAATATCTTTCATTCCGTCCTTCGTCAGGTTGCCGATGTTCTCACGCATGGCTGTGTCGCCTTTCAGGTTTTCCAGTTTGTAGTAGTCCATGAAACCCATGTGACCGTCGCGCAGGGCTTGTGCCAAAGCTTTGGGCACTTCGGCTTCAGCCTGGATGACTTCGGCGCGGGCTTCCTGCGCCTTGGCTTTCATTTCCTGTTCGGCGGCAATGGCCATGGCACGGCGTTCCTCGGCCTTGGCCTGCGCGATGTTTTTGTCGGCGTTGGCCTGATCTATTTGCAGGGTGGCACCGATGTTCTTACCCACGTCGATATCGGCGATGTCGATGGACAGGATTTCAAAAGCCGTACCGGCATCCAGCCCCTTTTTGAGCACCAGTTTGGAGATGGAGTCCGGGTTTTCCAGAACCTGCTCGTGGTTTTCGGCCGAACCGATGGAAGATACGATGCCTTCGCCTACACGGGCCAGGATGGTGTCCTCGCCTGCACCTCCCACAAGTTGGTGGATGTTGGCGCGTACGGTGACGCGGGCCTTTGCTATCAACTGGATACCGTTTTTGGCTACGGCGGCTACGGGTGGCGTGTCGATTACCTTCGGGTTGACGGAAGTCTGCACGGCCTCGAACACGTCGCGGCCCGCCAGGTCTATGGCCGTGGCCTTTTCAAAAGGCAGGTCGATGTTGGCTTTCGATGCCGAAACCAAGGCATGTACCACGCGTTGCACATGTCCGCCCGTCATGTAGTGGGCTTCCAGATTGTCGCGGGTGATGTTCTTCAGGCCGGCCTTATGGGCCTCGATGAGGCTCGGCACGATGACACCGGGCGGCACGTTGCGGATGCGCATCAGGAAGAGCTGTATCAACGAGATGCGCACGCCCGATACTTTGGCGGAGAGCCAAAGGAAGAACGGTACGAAATGAAAGAATATCGCCAGAAAAATGATGGCGACGATGGCGATGACCACCGGAAAAACAATTGGATCTAATAACATGATATCAGAAAATTAAAGGGTGAATAATATGTTTATTTCTTTTTGACGGTGATTTGGGCATCCTCTACGCGAACTACTACTACGGGAGTGCCTTCGTCCAGGAAACCGTCGGCCGATTTGACTTCCACGGTCCGGCCGCCGATGTCCGCGTTACCGATGAGGGCGAGCCGGGTAATGGCCACTCCCTCGTCTCCGGGGCGTACGGAAAGTTGTTCCGCCGAGGCTGCCGTGGAATCGATACTTTTGTGGAGCGAATATTTCTCCAATGTCTTGGAGTGCATCAGCCAGTAGCCCAACAGTCCGCAGGCTACGATGGATGCTGCGCAGGCCCACAGTCCGGTGGTCAGTCCAAACCAACTGAAAGCTACGTAGTTGGCACCTACGAGGCAGCAAGCTGCCGCTATGCCCGCTATGCTGATGCCCGGGAAGACGAACAACTCTATGGCGAGCAGGATGGCGCATAGGGCGAATAAGATGATAAGCGTAAATATTTCCATGGTCTTGGGGTTTTAGGGGTCAGTAACCTTGCCTGTATTTGGTTTCATGTTGGTCTTCCAACATGTTGAGATAAGAGGCATAGCGGCTTTCGCTGATGAGGTGTTCCTCTACGGCGCGGCGTACGGCGCAGCCCGGCTCATGGGTGTGCGTGCAATTGTTGTATTTGCAGTCTGCCGAAATCTGGAAAATTTCGCGGAAGTAGTGTGCCACTTCTTCTTTCTCGAAGTCGAATGTGCCGAATCCTTTGATGCCCGGGGTGTCGATGACGTAACCGCCGCCCGGCAAGCTGAACATCTCGCTGAATGTCGTGGTGTGCATGCCCGTGTCGTGTGCGGCTGAAATTTCTGCAGTCCGCAGGTTCAGGTCGGGTATCAGTTTGTTCAGTAGGGTAGATTTCCCTACGCCGGAATGGCCGGAGAACAGGGTGGTGCGTTTTTCCAAGCTTTCGCGCAGCGCGCCGATGCCGGTAGACTGCAAGGCCGAACAGGCATGGCAGGGATAGCCGATGGTGGTGTACAGGTGCATCATGCCTTCCATGTAACGGAGGTCGTCGGCATCATAGCAATCGGTCTTGTTGAAAACGAGCGATACCGGAACGCGGTACGCTTCGGCCGAAGCCAGGAAACGGTCGATGAAGGTGGTGGAAGTTTCCGGATGGCTGACGGTTACGATTAAAAAAGCCTGGTCTACGTTGGCTGCGATAATATGGCTTTGTTTGGACAGGTTGGAAGCTTTCCGGATGATGTAGTTCTTACGGTCTTCTATTTCTGTGATGAAAGCCGTCCCCTCCGCATTGACGGTGATTTGCACAAAATCGCCTACCGCCACCGGGTTGGTGCTGCGTATGCCTTTCAGGCGGAAGTTGCCTTTGATTTTAGAATCAACAAGTTGGCCGTCGTCCGTGCGGACGACGTACCAACTCCCTGTATTACGGATGACAAGCCCTCGCATCAGACGGTCATGATTTCTTTGTCTTTGGCCGCATACAAGTCATCGATTTGTTTGATGTACTTGTCATGCACCTTTTGCAATTTGGCCTCCGAGTTCTTTTGTTCGTCTTCAGCCATGCCGTCTTTCACTGCTTTTTTCAGGGCATCGATGGCGTCGCGGCGTGCGTTGCGTACGCTGACCTTTGCCGTTTCGCATTCGGCCTTACATTGTTTGGCCAGCTGTTTGCGGCGTTCCTCGGTCAAGGGCGGGATGCCGATACGGATAATTTCACCGTTGTTTTCCGGCATGATGCCCAATTCGGAATCTATAATCGCTTTTTCGATGGCGCGGAACATGTTTTTGTCCCACGGCTTGATGGCGATGCTGCGGGCATCGGGCGTGTTGACGGCTGCCACATTATTGATGGGTACCATGGAACCGTAGGAATCCACACGGATGCCGTCGAGCAAACGGATGTCGGCCTTTCCTGCACGGATGTGCGCCAAGGCTTCGTCCAGGTACATTACCGCCATGTCCATTTTCTCCTGCGCTTCGTCAAGGATAGTCTTTGAATCTGCCATAATCTGTTCTTTTGTTAAGATGATATATTGATACTATGATACTTTGAAAAACAAAAGTAGCGGATTTTTTATTCATCTGCAATAAAACGGGGGAGGAATTATCGGAAAGTCTTCTGGCACGGTACTCGTTTTCATCTTATTTGTTCTTTTTCACTTAAAAACCTATCTTTGTAGCTTCATTCTAAAAAGAGAGGGATATGCTGAAGAGTTATTTGGTATTGTTGATGGCCATTGTTTTTGAAACGGTGGCAACTTCTTTTCTGAAACAAAGCGGGCAGTTTACGAAGTTTTGGCCTTCGGTGGTGACGGTAGTCGGGTATGCGGCGGCTTTTTATTGCCTTAGCTTGGTGCTGAAACACATCCCGGTGGGCATTGCATACGCCATTTGGTCGGGCGTGGGAATCGTGCTGATAGCCGTCATCGGTTCCACGGTGTTTAAGCAACATCTTGACTGGCCGGCCGTGTTGGGGTTGGCTTTGATTATTGCCGGTGTGGTGGTGATTAACGTGTTCTCGGATTCTGTATCTCACTGATTTCCGTTATGGGGGTATAAAAGTGCCCGTCATGTGTTCGGCATGGCGGGCATTGCGTTTTATATATCGGTCGTTTTGGAGCAGATGCTGAATCAGTTGTGTACCAGAGTCCCGATGTTTTCTCCTTCCATTACTTTTTTTAGGTTTCCGTACACGTCCATGTTGAAGACATAGATGGGCAGGTTGTTCTCCTTGCACATCGTGGTTGCGGTGAGGTCCATTACTTTCAGGCCCTTGTGGTAGATTTCATCGTATGTGATTTCACTGAACTTCGTGGCCGTGGGGTCTTTTTCCGGGTCGGCCGTGTACACACCGTCCACACGCGTCCCTTTAAGCATCACGTCGGCTTCGATTTCAATGCCGCGCAACGATGAACCTGTGTCGGTCGTGAAATAAGGGTTGCCCGTGCCGGCGCTCATGATGACCACTTCTCCGGCTTCCATGTATCCGATGGCCTTCCATTTGCTGTAAAACTCGCCGATCGGCTCCATGCGGATGGCGGTCAGCACGCGGCTTTTCACGCCGATGGCCCCCAACGCGCTGCTCAGTCCGAGCGAATTGATGACCGTGGCGCACATGCCCATCTGGTCGCCTTTGACGCGGTCGAATCCTTTGCCTGCACCGCTCAGGCCGCGGAAAATGTTGCCTCCGCCGATGACGATGCCGATTTGCACGCCCATGTCGTGCACTTCCTTGATTTGTTCCGCATATTCGGCCAGACGTTTTTCGTCGATGCCGTAACGTTGTTCTCCCATGAGGCTCTCGCCGCTCAGTTTGAGGAGTATCCTTTTGAATTTAGCCATAATAAAGTATTTTGGTTGGTTAAAGTACGAATGGGGCGGACGGGTTTGTGCCCGACGGTATCAGGTGGCTTACTTCCTTGAAGGCGTATCTTCGTGTAATGCCGTTCCTGTCGGTCAGGACCAGGTGCCCGGTAGGTTCCACGTCGTGGATTTCGGCTTCGAAAACACCGTCCGCGTCTTGATAAAGGTGAAAACCGTTGCATCGGTAAAGCTGTTCCCGGTAGCTACGGGCGATGTCCTCCGTTCGGCCTTGTTGGATGTTCCGGTAATAGTCCTTGAAACGTTTGATGATGTCGGCTAAGATGAATACCGGTTCTTGTTCTTTTCCTGTGATTTGTCGGAGCGAGACCGGATTGGGGGCATCGCTACAGAACGTTTGTTGGTTTATATTGATGCCAGCTCCTATGATGCAATTCTCGATACATCGTCCTACCAAGGTGTTCTCGATGAGCATGCCGCAGATTTTCCGGTCCTTCCAGTAGATGTCGTTCGGCCATTTGATGCGGATGTCTTCGGCGTAGTCGGACAACGTTTCGCAGATAGACAGTGCCACGGCCTGGGACAGGATGAACTGCCGGTTGGCTTCCACTTCGCGGGGATGGAAGAGCAGGCCGAACAAAAGATTCTTACCGGCTTCCGACTCCCAAGAGCTGCCGACTTGTCCGCGTCCGGCAGTCTGGAAGTCTGCCGTGACCAGAATCATGTCTTTCGGAGAAACAGGACGATAGTGTTTCAGGAAATCGATGGTGGAGTCTGTCGAGTGGAGTCGTATCCATTCAAACCATGGCGAATCGTCCAATATGTAAAGTGAATGCGTCATATTCAAAATATTCTAATCGTGTTGCAGGTCAGTATAGCGGCGGGTAAAAGGCGTCCTCTATATGCCTTAGCCGGGGAAGCCCGTTTTCTCCCGTTACGATGGTGATAAGGTCGAAGCGTACCGGGAGGTCGATGGCGTATTTGCGCAAGTAGGCGTCGGCCGAACTGACAATGCGTCGTATTTTCCCGTTTGTGACGGCGTCTTCGGGGAGTCCGAATAAAACGTCTTTTCTGGTTTTTACTTCCACGAAGACCAGCGTGCCGTCTTTTTCGGCCACGATATCCAATTCCTTGTGTCCGCACCTCCAGTTCCGGTGTCGGATGACATAACCTTCTGATTGCAGATGATTTGCAGCCAGTAGTTCCCCCTCTTTTCCCAGTTCATTGTGCGCGGCCATATCGATTTGTTGGATTCCCGTGCTGCAAATTTATTAAAAATATTGGTGAATCCTTGCAGAAATCTTACTTTTGCATGTACTAAATTGTGAAGATATGGCAGATGATGCTTTTTACATGAAAAAAGCGCTAGAAGAGGCGCAGCGTGCTTACGATGAGGATGAAATACCGGTAGGGGCTGTTGTGGTTTGCGGCGACCGTATTCTGGCGCGTGCACATAACCTGACGGAAACGTTGACGGATGCGACCGCCCATGCCGAGATGCAGGTGATTACGGCGGCTGCCAATGCTTTAGGCGGAAAATATTTGAACGAATGTACGCTTTATGTGACCTTGGAACCGTGTGTGATGTGTGCGGGGGCCATCGGATGGGCACAGGTGAAACGTCTGGTTTACGGGGCAACGGATGAAAAAAGAGGATACAAGATGTTTGCACCCCAAGCCATACATCCGCGAACGGAAGTGGTGAGTGGTGTGATGGCGGACGAGGCCGTGGCTTTGCTGAAAGACTTCTTTAAGGGGAAACGTTAGGTTTCTTTTATTTGATTTCCTCGTAATCCACATACTCCCCTTCGTTGTCATCGAATATTTTGTGCGAACTTTGGGACGAGGATTGAGAGTGGTTTTGCGACGTGGTTTGCCCGTGGGGATTACGGGATGAAGACTGTTGTTTATGGTTCTTGGGAGAAAATGAAGACATGATGTTCCGTACTCTTCTGGCTATATTAAGGACCATAATGAGCAGGAAGGCCAAAAAGGCAAAAAGTAAACCGAATATACATCCTAAAGGACCTGTCATAAATATGATTTTTTATGCTTTGTTGCCAGACTGATGAACAAGAACCGTGCCAAAGTCAGTGAGTTTTCTGTCGTGCAGTCAGGACAGAGAGGATGACGTACCATGCGATGATGGCTGCAAAACAACTGAATCCCAAAAAGATAATCATGGGGATGCAAGTCAGGATGAAAATAAACTTAATTTTATTGTCTTGCCAGGAAAGGTTCTTGAATTTGAGGGCAAACATGGGGATCTCCGCTACCAAAAGGAAACAGGATAGCAACATGAACATGAAAAGGAAGAAAGCATTGAACTTTTCTGAAACCAAAAATCCATAGTTGCCCACAATCAGCGAAGCCCAAAACAAGGTGTTGGCCGGGGTCGGTACGCCAATGAAAGACGATGTTTGCCGCGTGTCGATGTTGAATTTGGCTAACCGCAAAGCCGAAAATGCCGCCATAAGGAATGCCGTATAGGGCATCACGTCGCGCAGCGGCTCCATGAAATCAGGATAAACCACCCGATGGAACAGATGGAATATCATGGCCGAAGGGGCTACTCCAAAGGTCACTACATCTGCCAACGAATCCAATTCCTTTCCTATGGGGGAGGATACTTTCAGCACGCGAGCCGACATCCCATCGAAGAAATCGAATACGGCTCCTATGACAATGAGCAGAAACGCCCAACTGTAATTACCGTAGAAAGCTGCACCCGTAGCCATACAGCCGGAAATCAGGTTGCAGCAAGTAATGCTGTTGGGAATCTGTCGTATGATGATATTTGCCATATGACATTTTATTATAATTTGGCGATGATGGTTTCATTACCCACCGTCTTTTGCCCCAATTTGACGTTGACTTTGGTCCCGACCGGAAGGAAAAGGTCGACTCTGGAACCGAACTTGATGAATCCCATGTGTTCGTCGATATAACAATCTTCGTCTTCGCGGGCGTATGTCACGATGCGCCGAGCCATGGCACCGGCAATCTGCCGTGCCATGATGAAGACACCGTCCGGTGTTTCGATGACGATGGTGGAACGTTCATTCTCAATGCTGGCTTTGGGCAACCAAGCCTTATGAAAGTTTCCGTCGTGATGTTCCACCAACCTTACGGTGCCGTCCACCGGAATCCAGTTGGCGTGCACGTTGGTCAAGCTCATGAAAATGGAAACCATTAGCCGGCGGTCATGGAAATATTCGTTTTCGTCCACCTCCTCTATCACGACGATTTTACCGTCGGCCGGAGCTACGACAACGTTTTCCGTGTCTCCCTCGAAACGTCTGATCGGACATCGGAAGAAATTGACTACGATGAGGTAGATGACCGTGCATACGGTTGCAGAAACATAGAACGGGAGCTTGCATTCAAATGCATAATAAAGGCAGGCGTTAAACAGAAGTAGTCCCCCTGCACCCGCAATGAGCGTGTGCGTGCCTTCCCGATGTATTCTGATTTTTTTTAATTTATTCAATTTTCGTCCCATGGAGTTTTCCCCTTATATTAACGGACAAAGGTAGCTATATTCCGTTAAAATGCAAAATTCCGTACTTTCTTTTTCAAGGGGCGGCCCCTAAAAAGTCTTTTATGTTAAAAAACAAAGGTTTCTTTTGTTGGTTTCCTTAATGTGGCGTAACTTTACCCACGATTTCTGTTTTTACCAAATTCATATTTATTATGCAGGACTTCGTACATCTTCATGTGCATACCCAGTATTCCATTCTCGATGGTCAGGCCAGCGTGTCGCGTTTGGTTGACAAGGCGATGAAAGACGGTATGCACGGAATGGCCATTACCGACCATGGCAACATGATGGCCATCAAGGAGTTTTTTAATTATACGACCAAAAAAAACAGCGGTACGAATGCGGACATCAAAATGTGGAAGAAGCGTATCGCCTTGTTGGAGAACGGTGAGGATGCGGCTCTGAAAGAATGGGTGGACGGGCAGAAAAAGAAGCAGAAAGAGGCCGATGAACTGAGACGGCGGGCGGAAGCGAATGATGAGCCGATACCGGCTGAGGCGAATTTCGTGCCGGAGGAGCAACCGGAGTTTCCTTCGGTTGCCGACCAGTTGGCCACGGCTCGCGTGGAGTTGGCGGCGGCTCGGAAACGTTTGTTCAAACCGATATTCGGTTGTGAAATGTATGTGGCACCTCGTCGTCTGGATCAGATGGAAAAAGAGAAGGACGGGCGGAGGTATCACTTAATCGTGTTGGCCAAAAATGAAACGGGGTATCATAACTTGGTCAAGTTGGTCTCCAAATCGTGGACAGACGGTTTTTATGTGCGTCCGCGTACAGACCGCTTTGAATTGGAGGCGCATCGGGAAGGACTAATCATCTGTTCTGCTTGTATAGCCGGTGAAGTTCCCCGGAAAATACTGTCGGGCGACCTTGAAGGGGCTGAAGAAGCGGTGCAGTGGTACAAACGCGTGTTTGGAGACAACTATTATCTGGAACTTCAGCGCCATGAGGTGAAAGATCCGGACCAACGGGCCAACCGTGAGACTTTTCCATTGCAGCAACGAGCCAATGCGAGATTGATAGAACTGGCCCGTAAATATGACGTGAAGTTGGTCTGTACGAACGACTGCCATTTTGTGGAGCAGGAGGATGCCGAGGCGCACGACCGTTTGATCTGCCTGAGCACCAACCGAGATTTGGATGACCCGAAACGTATGCTTTATTCCAAACAGGAATGGTTCAAGACGCGGGCAGAAATGAATGAAGTGTTTGCAGACGTGCCGGAGGCATTGGCCAACACTTGCGACATTTGCGACCAAGTGGAGTTTTACAGCATCGACCATGCGCCGATTATGCCGAACTTTGCCATTCCGGAAGAATTTGGAACCGAAGAGGGTTATCGGAAGAAATATACCGATGAGGACTTGTTTGAGGAGTTTACCCGCGACGAGAATGGCAACGTGGTGCTCAGCCGCGAGGATGCCGAACAGAAAGTGAAGAAACTGGGCGGCTGTGACAAGCTTTACCGTTTGAAGTTGGAAGCCGATTATCTGGCTGAGCTGACTTATATCGGGGCGGCCAAGCTTTACGGTGACCCGTTGCCGGAGCATGTACGGGAACGCATCAACTTCGAGTTGCACGTGATGAAGACGATGGGTTTTCCCGGTTACTTCCTCATCGTGCAAGACTATATCAATGCCGCACGTCACGAGTTGAACGTGTCCGTGGGACCGGGACGTGGGTCGGCGGCCGGTTCTGCAGTGGCCTATTGCTTGGGCATTACGAAAATAGACCCCATTGAATACGATTTGCTGTTTGAGCGTTTCCTGAACCCCGACCGTATTTCATTGCCCGATATCGACGTGGATTTCGATGATGACGGACGCGGAAAGGTCTTGAGTTGGGTGACGCAGAAATACGGTGAAGAGAAAGTGGCGCATATCATCACCTACGGTACTATGGCCACGAAACTGGCCATAAAGGATGTGGCCCGGGTGGAAAAGCTGCCGTTGGACATCTCCAACGGGTTGTGTAAGCTCATACCGGACAAGTTGCCGGACGACGAAAACGGCAAGTCGCGTAAAATGAATCTCCCGAATGCCATCTCGTGCATTCCGGAGTTGCAACAGGCCGAGGCGTCGCCGAATCCCTTGTTGCGCGATACCATCCGTTATGCCCGGATGCTGGAGGGTAATGTGCGGAACACGGGCGTGCATGCCTGCGGGGTAATCATCTGCCGTGACGACGTATCCGATTGGGTGCCGGTCAGCACAGCCGAGGACAAGGAAACGGGAGAGAAGCTCCGCTGTACGCAGTACGAAGGTTCCGTGATTGAAGACACAGGATTGATCAAGATGGACTTTTTGGGTCTGAAGACCCTTTCCATTATCAAGGAATGCCAGGCTAACATTTACGACAGTCTAGGCTTCGACATCGACGTGGATGCATTGGACATTACGGATCCGGCCACCTATCGCCTGTATTGTGACGGGCGTACCATAGGGACGTTCCAGTTCGAATCTCCCGGCATGCAGAAGTATTTGCGCGAATTGCAGCCTTCCACATTCGAGGACCTTATCGCCATGAATGCGCTTTACCGTCCGGGGCCGATGGATTATATACCCGACTTTATCGACCGTAAACAGGGGCGTAAACCGGTGGAATACGACATACCGTGTATGGAGAAGTATCTGAAAGACACATACGGTATCACGGTGTATCAGGAGCAGGTGATGTTGCTGTCCCGCCAGTTGGCCGATTTTACGCGAGGCGAGAGCGATACATTGCGTAAGGCTATGGGTAAGAAGCTGATAGAAAAGCTGAACCACATGTATCCCAAGTTCATCGAGGGCGGAAAGAAGAATGGCCACGACCCGAAAGTGTTGGAAAAGATTTGGGCGGACTGGAAGAAGTTTGCCTCGTATGCGTTCAACAAGAGCCATGCCACGTGCTATTCTTGGGTGGCTTACCAGACGGCTTACCTGAAAGCTAATTTCCCGGCCCAGTACATGGCAGCCGTAATGAGCCGAAGCTTGGCGAACATTACCGACATTACGAAGCTGATGAGCGAGTGTAAAAGTATCGGTATCAATACTTTGGGGCCGGATGTCAACATCAGCCGCCGGAAGTTCAGTGTGGACGTGGACGGAAATATCCGTTTTGGACTGGGAGCCGTCAAGGGATTGGGCGACTCGGCAGTGGATGCCATCGTGAAAGAACGGGAAGCTCACGGACCTTATAAGAACATTTTTGACTTCATTCAACGTGTGCCGAGCGGGGCTGTGAAACGGAACAATCTGGAAAGTTTGGTACTTTCGGGTGCCTTCGACTGTTTTGAGGGGATTACCCGTGAACAGTATTTCGGCGTGAATGCCAAAGGGGAGAGCTTTATCGACCAGTTGGCACGTTACGGTTCGCGCTACCAGACCGACAAAGATGCCGTGCAGAATTCACTTTTCGGGGATATGGACATGGTGGAAATCGCTACGCCGGAAGTGCCGCAGGCCGAACCGTGGAGCTCGTTGGAGCGTTTGAACAAGGAGCGCGACTTGGTCGGCATTTACCTGTCCGCCCATCCGTTGGACGATTATGCCGTCATACTTCAAAATGTGTGCAACGTGCACATGGCGGATTTGAAAGATTTGGAACAGTTTGTCAATATGGACCTCACGTTGGGCGGCATGGTCACGGCCGTACGGAAGGGCATCTCCAAGACGGGCAAGCCGTATGGCATCGTGACGATGGAGGATTTCACGGGAGCCTACGAGCTAGCTCTGTTCGGACAGGATTGGCCTACATGGGGCTCATATATGGATGTGGGGAATACGCTCTATATCACAGCCAAATGCCAACCCCGGCAATGGGATCCTTCCAAACTGGATTTCCGTATTGGGCGCATTGATTTTCTGGCAGATGTGAAAGATACTTTGGTAGAGAAGATTACGATAACCGTGGCCTTGGATGCGTTGGATGAGGATATCGTGCTTTCGCTTTCCGATGTCGTGAAGGAGTGCCCCGGCAATACCGACCTTTATTTTCACATCCTTGACCCCTTGGGACAGATGAACCTGACCATGCAATCCAAGTTGGCGAAAGTGTCAGTTAAAAAGGATTTAATTTCTTATATTCAAAGTAAACCCGCCCTGTCATATAAAATAAATTAGTATATTTGTCGGTAATAACAAACGATTAAAAGGAATAGTACAATGGCATTAGCAATTACAGATTCAAATTTTGAAGAGTTGTTGGCTTCAGGTAAGCCTGTGGTAGTGGATTTCTGGGCGACATGGTGTGGCCCGTGCAAGAAAATCGGACCGGATATCGAGGCATTGGCTGAAGAATATAAGGAACAAGCCGTCATCGGCAAGTGCGATGTGGAGGAAAACGACGGCTTGGCCATGCGTTTCGGAGTGCGCAACGTGCCTACCGTGATCTTCATTAAAAACGGCGAGGTGGTGGACAAGCAAGTCGGTGCGGCCCCGAAGAGTACTTTCGAGGAAAAGTTGAAGGCCATCCTTTAAAGATATAGGTTATGGACAGTTTGGAACAGGAACTCCTGCAAGATGCCGAGGACGATGCCCGTACGGTGGAGTTCATCAAAAATTACTTGCCGCAAGAAGTAAAGGACAAGTTTACGGACGAAGAACTTTATTACTTTCTGGATGTCATCGTAGAGTATTATGCCAATAGCGGTATTCTGGATGCGGCACCCGACAAGGATGGCTATATAGAAATCGACCAGGACAAAATAGTGGATTACGTCGTCAGTCAGGCCCGTAAAGATAAGATGGGCGACTTTGCGGCTGAGGATATCCTGTGGGTAGTCCAGGGCGAGTTGGAATACGGGGAGTCTTTCGGAGAGGAAGATTAAACCTGACTTCTAAGATTATAAAGGCGGCGATTTGGATTAATGAAAATATAAGACAAGGTTGCTGTCGCACCATTTAGAAAATCAATCTCCGCAGAACGATTTCCCGTTCTGCGGAGATTGATTTTTGTTTCGTGTCCGGTTGTGAATTAGCGGATTGCTTTTGGATACGGAAAAGTAAGATGTTTTATGGAAGTTGTGATGTAGGGCATACATGAAAATAGGGCGCGGAATCACTTCCACGCCCTATTGCATCAGGGGCATTTCCCATATTGATATGAGAAAGTATATTTTTGCATAATTAAGGTTTATGAAAGAACATTTGCAGCATATTAAAACTGTCCTTCTTTGTTCTTTTCCGTTATATTGCAAATATAGGTATTCTTTTTGGTAACTCAAAGAAAATATCTATTATTTTTTAATCTATTGCGAACTGTCAGAATCTCACTGTGCGCGAACCGTCTTCGTTTTCTTCGATGGTTACTTTCACCGTATTGCCCGGAAGCAGTTCTTCCACCAGTTCCGGCCACTCGATGAAACAAAGCGCACCACTGTAAAAATAGTCTTCGTAGCCCATGTCGTACACTTCTTCCAGTTTCTTGATACGGTAGAAGTCGAAATGGTAAATCAGTTCGCCGCTGTCCGAACGGTATTCATTGACGATGGCGAAAGTGGGCGAGTTGATGACATCCTCCACGCCGAGGCATTCGCATACGGCTTTGGTGAAGGTGGTTTTGCCGGCTCCCATCTTGCCGTACATGGCAAAGACGGTGTTGTCACCCATGGCCGCGATGAATTCCCGGGCGGCCTCGTGGATGTGATCTAAAGAATCGATTTTGATTTCCATATCTATATGTTTTTAAATTCTTTTCTTACTTTGCAAAGTGATGAGGGGAATGAGCATCTCCTCCATGGAGATGCCACCATGTTGGAATGTATCCCGGTAGTAGGACACGTAGTAGTTGTAATTGTTCGGGTAGGCAAAGAAACTGTCGCCCGACGTGAAGATATAGGCCGTACTCAGGTTGGGAGAGGGGAGCAACACCTTGCGCGGTTCTTTGATTTCAAAAACTTCCTTAGGGTTGTATTTCAGGTTCTTGCCTAGTTTATAACGTAAGTTAGTGTTGGTGTTCTTGTCACCGACAACCTTAACCGGGGATTTAACCCGTATACTGCCGTGGTCGGTCGTGACGATGATTTTATAGTTGCTTGCGGCCAAAGCTTTGAACAGGTCTTTTACGGCGGAGTGGCGGAACCAACTTTGGGTGATGCTGCGGTAGGCCGCTTCGTTAGAGGCCAGTTCCCGTACGGTTTTGGATTCTGTACGGGCATGCGAAAGCATGTCGATGAAATTGAATACGACGACGTTCAGGTCATATTTTTCCAACTGTTTGAACTGGCCGATAAGTTTATCGGCCGCAGTGGAGTCATTGATTTTATGGTAACTGAATGTGTTCTTACGGCGGTAACGTTCCAACTGCGTCTGGATGAGCGGTCCTTCGTTCAGGTTCTTACCCTCTTCTTCGTCTTCGTCCACCCAAAGATCCGGATACATTTGGGCAATCTTGTCCGGCATCAGGCCGGAGAAGATGGCGTTGCGCGCATATTGTGTGGCAGTGGGCAGAATGCTACAATAAATGTCTTCGTCGATGAGGAAAGCGTCAGCCAGTTCCGTACTGAGCGTGCGCCATTGGTCATACCGGAAGTTGTCCAGGACGATGAGGAATACCTTTTCCCCTTGGTTCAGCAGGGGGAATATTTGGGTTTTGAAGATATCCGGGCTCATCAGCGGACGGTTTTCGGGGTGGGTAATCCACTCTTCGTAGTGTTTGCTTATGAATTTGGCAAAAGCCAGATTGGCTTCCGTTTTCTGCATGCTTAGCATTTCGTCCATGTTGCTGTCGGTTTCAGATAGCTCCAGTTCCCAGTATACCAATCGCTTGTACACCTCTTTCCAGTCGTCGAATGTCAAAGAATCATTGATTTGCATGCCAATCTTTCCGAAGTTCTGTTGGTAGGCGTTTTGAGCCACCTCTGTGACGATTTCCTTCTTATGGATGTTCTTTTTCAGGGTCAGGAGGATTTGCGTGGGGTTGACGGGCTTGATGAGGTAGTCGGCAATTTTGGAACCGATGGCTTGGTCCATGATATTCTCCTCTTCGCTCTTCGTCACCATGACCACCGGCGTGACCGGTGTGATTTCCTTGATGCGCGACAAGGTCTCCAACCCGCTCAAGCCGGGCATGTTCTCGTCTAGCAGAATCAGGTCGTAGGCCGTTTCGCTGCACTTGTCCAGTGCATCTTGCCCGTTGGATACGGTTTCTACCTCGTATCCTTTCTTTTCGAGAAAAAGAATATGCGCTTTCAGCAATTCTATTTCATCGTCTACCCAAAGTAATAAACCGTTGTTCATCATTGTAATGGTTTCGTATGTTAGAAAATAATACCGCTGTCCGTGTCTTCCTCCTCTTCTTCGTATTCTTCGTCTCCGGCAGGCGGTTCGTCGTCTGGCGTACGGATTTCGATGGAAGTAGGTTCGTCCAGTCTCAGGTCCTCCGGCACTTGCAGCGGTGCGAACTTCTCATCGTAGAACTTCTTGTAATCTTCGAAACTGAAGACCGTGCCCAACAGTTTCAGGTTGCTTTCGGAGATGATGACGGAACGTATGTTTTTAAGCACGACACTCATGTGTGGATCGGCATATAGCTTTTGGGCGTAAGCGTGCGCCTCGTCATAGTTGAGAAAACCGCTGACGCGCATTTGTGCCAACCCGTCGGATTTCACGATGTCGATGTCGAAATTGCGTACCATAAAACTGGTGAAATTATACAGGGCCATCTCATATAGCAGTTGGTCTTCGTCCAGGCTGTTTTCCGGATAGGCCAACAGGAATACGAAGTTGCTGAGGCGTTCGTCGCTTAATTGCTGCGCTTCGGCTGTGGAGTCTTGCAGGGCCGTCAGCGAACGTCGGCTCCAGATGTCGCTTGCCGCGTATTTCCCGTCGGTCAGCGACCGGCCTTCCTGAATGCCTTTCACGATACTTTGTGCAATTTCCGTTACTTCGTCTTTCGGATATTTCTCAATGACTTGTTTCAACGTGACCAGGAAGCTGTCCCGTTCTCCACCGTACAGTTGGCTCATGGCTTGTATGAACATGAATTTGGCGCGGTGTGCCCCCTCCGGGAAATCCGAAGTCGAAATGGAATAATTGCGGAACACTTCCTCATATTCGTTCTTGCCGTAGGCTTCGTATGTAGCGGCATACAGGGAATCCTCTATGTGCTTGCCCCGCCTTGCGTAAAGCTCGTATTTGGGGTTGGCTAGCATGATGGCATACCGGCTGTCCGGGAACTCCTCGATGAGCCGCTGTTTATACTGTTCGGCTTCGGCCATGTCATTCAGTCGGCCGTTGATAAGGAATAGATGGTAGTACACGTTGTCTTTGTCGGCTACGTCCGGGAACGTTTCGATAAGACGCAACAGGGTACGCCGTGCCAAGCCGAAATTTTCCAGTCTCTCCATTTCCAGGATGCCGGCTTGATAAAGCGCATCACGCAGGATGTCGTTGGAGGCTTGCAACTGCTCTTCCGTGAACGGGATTTGTTGCAGGTAATATTCCCGGTTGTGTGGGTCGCTGGCCAATGAGTCGGCCATACGCTCCTGGGCTTCGGCAATGCTGTCGGCCAAGGCGATGCTGTCGGCTTGTGCCGCCATCAGGCTGTCGCTCTCTTCGCTGTAGTCATATTCTCCGAAATCTTCCGTGCGGTCCTCGTTCTTATGGCTTCTCCGCCAGTTGTCTTCCAACGGGCGTTTGCCCCATGTGCGTTGGAACTGACGTTTGCCTTGGGCTACGACCGACGGGTTATAGAAATACCACGTGCCGGTTTGTCCGGAAGCTCCCGCCTGCGCCCTGCGGTTTCCCGTAGGCGGGGTGGGGGTGGCTGTCGGAGTTTTGGGCATATTGGCAGCCATTTCGGCCTGCATGGCCTTGCGTGCCTCTTCTTTTTCTTGCTTTTTCAAGGCTTCGATGACTTTGTCGATGGCCTCGTTACGTTCGTTTTCGGGCAACTTGGCCAACCATTGCAGGCTGTCTTGCAGTTTGATGGCCGACAAATGGGGCTCCAGTTCGGTCAGGATGCCTGAGCGGCGTTCCGCCTCTTTGTAAGCTTCATTTTCTTTGTCCAATATGCCGACCAGTTCGGCGTAACAGCGTTGTGCGTTGATATAGTCCTCCTTGTCCCAATAAATCTCACCCAGGCGCAACAATACCATGGCTTTGGCAATGCCGTTCTGTGTACTTTCTTTGGCACCGGTTTCGTATGCCCCGATACACCGGGCAGTATCCCGGTTGGCCAGATAGATATTGCCGATGGCATAATAAATCTGATCCTGATAGTCCTTGTTTTTCTTGTTCTTGGCCATGCGTCGCAATTTCTTCACCATTTTATTGTGGTTTCCGCTAGCCATGGCTTCGGTTTGCAGGATACGGGCGTTGAAAGACAATTCGTATGGAGGATTGGCACGTATGACACGCCGCAAGGCCTTGTAGGCTTCTGCTTTGTTTCCCGTTTCGTGGTACAACTGTCCCAACAGGAAGTTCAGGCGTGCGCGTTGCTGTTTGCTTTTTTCTTTCTTGACGGTTTTTTGCAAATAAGGAATAGCCTCTTTGTATTGTTTCACGAAGATGAGGTAATCGGCGTATGAGGCGTTGAATTCCCGTTTCCCTTCACTGCCGGTACTGTCGCGCTGAATCTTATGAAAGACATCCTCTGCATCGTAAGGCCATTCCAGTTCTACGTAGCAACGGGCCAGATAGGCCCGGGCCACGGACACGATTTCAGGCTGTCCGGCATACAGTCCGCTGATATAATTGAACGTGGAGGCCGCTTCGATGAAATTGCCCTGTTGGAATTGCGCTTTCCCCATGAGCAGCCAAGCATGCCGCAAGAATGGGTTGAACTCCTTGCGGGCCATGTAGGCTTTTTCCTTGGCTGTTTTCCGCTTGTTGACGTTCGATTTCGGCCGGGCCTTTATAGAGTGCAGCTTGATGGCTTTCTCGCATTTTTCGATGGTGGTCTCGAAGTTGGACTTTCCCATGGCTGCCGTCGATTTATTTCGCACGGCATACATGGGCAATAAATCGGTGTAATTGTCCTTATGTCCTTTCTGTTGTTCCAGGACTCCTTCTTTGAAAGCCTCTGCCCCGTTAAAGTACGTATTGAACCGTGCCGTCATGGCATGGTAAAAACGGGTACCCGACGTATTCTTTTTCGTGGAACACGCCGTCAGAAGGGATAGGAAGACGAATCCGGAAGCAATGATATGTAGAAACCTTTTTTCCAATGCGCTCTTTACATAGTTAGATAACTGAAAAACATGTTTTTTATTGCCTTTTCCACCGAGGAATCGACCATGAAATTCCTTTGCACACCAAATAGATGAGTATGGAGACGAAAATGATGGAGGCGCCCGACGGTATATTGTAATGGTACGACAAGTAAAGGCCGCCCAGACAGCCGCTGTAGCCTGTCACGATGGAGAGCAGTGCCATGCGTTTGAAGCTGTGCGTGAAAATATTGGCCGTCACTTGAGGGATGGTCAGCAAGGAGATGACCAACACGATGCCCACCATGCGCAGGCAGGCCACAATGGTCAGTGCGATGAAGGCCATCATCAGATATTCCACCATGGTGACAGGAAGACGTTGCGAACGGGCGAATTCAGTGTCGAAAGCAATGGAAACGAGCGGACGGAGAAAGAATGTGAAAGCAGCCGTGGCGATGAGTGCCAATGTGCCTAACAAATAAAGGTCCGAGGGGGTGACAGTCAATATATTGCCGAACAGATAGGAGGACAGCTCCGGAGTGAAGCCCGGTGCCAAAAAACTGCAAATGATGCCGATGCTCATGCCTAAAGTCCAGAAAATGGCGATGGCCGAATCTTCGCGCATGTCGCGGCGGTGGCTGAACCATTGTATGCCGCAGGCTGACAAGACAGAAAACGCGGCTGCAGAGAGTATGGGGGAAAATCCGAGGTAAACTCCGATGCCGATACCGCCGAACGAGGCATGGGTGATGCCGCCGCTGATGAAAACCAACCGCCGTGCAACGATATAAGTGCCTATCAGTCCGCAAAGGATGCTAGCCAATAGGCTGCCCAACAGGGCATTCTGGAAGAAAGTGTAAGACAGGATGCTCATGCGTGGTCGAATCTCCTTTCCCCGATAATAAGGAATACTTCGTCTTTCAATGCGTCGGGCAGGGGGACGCCGCGCAGTTGCAGGCTGCGCACCCATCCTGCCACTTCATCGTCACGCATCGTATAGAGGATATCTCTGAACTCGTCTATTTCCGTTTCGCTATACGCGGAAGCGTCCTTTCCCCGGAAACGGTCGAGTTCTTCATCGTTGTAATACTCTATTTGTTTGCTTACGGCAGCCAACAGGCTTTCTTTTTCGCATACTTCGTGCTGTCCGCAACATTCCTGTGGCGGTTGTACCACGGTTGGCATTTCGCTGATTTCGCCTTGTGCCAGTTTCTTTTTCAGCGAGCGGTTGCGCAAACTGCCGGCCACGAAAGCAATGACGGCCGCAGCGGCAAGGGCTATAAGAATGTAAATGATAATCATAAGGCCGTAATTTCAAATCCCGCTTCTTTCAAGTGGTCCCAATAATGGGGATAAGATTTGCTGACCACTTGCGGATGATTAATATATATTTCGGGAACGGCGAAACAGCAAGGTGCGAACGCCATGGCCATGCGATGGTCTTCGTAGGTGTCGATGGCCGGATGTGGCCGGACTTCAGTGCGTTGCCCGTCCCAGAATAATTCTGATCCGCAGGCTTCATGCAAGGGATACCCCAGTTTTTCCAGTTCGCGGATAAGCGCGGAGATGCGGTCGGTTTCCTTGATTTTCAGGCTTTGAAGACCCGTGAAACGGAACGGGATCCCCAACATGGCACACGTGACTACGAATGTCTGTGCCAAGTCCGGTTGGTTGACGAAATCATACTCCAGGCGTTCCGTGGCGATGGGTTGTTTGGTCAGTTTGACACATGGCATCCCGTCGTCGTCACAGAAGAATTCCGTGTGCACGCCTATAGGTTCGAACAGGCCGTGTACGGCAGAATCTCCTTGGGCACTGTCTGCGAACAGGCCGGTCAGTATGATTTCTGCGTCTTTGTCGGGTGTCAGTGCCATCATTTCATACCAGTAAGATGCCGCGCTCCAGTCGTTTTCTATATAATAGGGTGTCGGGCGGTAAGGTTGCGGTTCCACCTTAATGTGTCGTTCGTCTGTCCATTCCGCTTGTGCACCGAAGTCTTTCATCAATTTCAGGGTCAGGTCGATGTAGGGGCGTGAAATGACCTGTCCGGCCAGTTCCAGTTCCAAGCCCTTTCTTAGGACCGGACCGATCATCAGCAAAGCAGAAATGTATTGGGAACTCACGTCTCCCGGCAGGCTGAGCCGGCCTCCCTCATGCAGTCCGCCGGAAATACGCAGGGGGGGATAACCTTCCGTTTCCACATATTCTATTTGTGCGCCCAGTGTCCGTAGGGCATTTACCAAGATGCCGATGGGGCGTTGTTTCATCCGGGCTGTACCGGTCAGGGTATGTGTCCCCTCGTTCACAGACCAGTAAGCCGAAAGGAAACGCATGGCCGTACCGGCCGCCATGATGTCGATGGGGTCGTCGGTTTGCGTCAGTGCCCTTACCATAACGAATGTGTCGTCGCAGTCCGACACATTTCTCGGCAAGTCTTTTCCTCCGGCCAGTGCATGGATGATGAGGGCCCGGTTGCTGATGCTTTTGCTGGCCGGCAGTATGGTTTTATGCCGCAGGTGTGGCGGCGCGGTAAGTCTGATTTGCATGTTTTGCTTAAAATGTGGGTTATACCGACACAAAAGTAGAAATTTATTTGGAGAATTCAAAAACAATTTCTAATTTTGCACCCGCAAACGGGATGTAGCTCAGTCCGGTTAGAGTACTCGTCTGGGGGGCGAGTGGTCGCTGGTTCGAATCCAGTCATCCCGACAAAACATAAAGGCATCGGTAATTCAAGGATTATGGATGCTTTTTTTATGTGTTTATAGTTTCCACGTCCCGCGTGTTTTCCCTCCCAAGGTTTTTCAGAAAAGATCCTTCATCTTTCAGGAGATATGTCAACTTCTTGTTGTATAGTTTGTTATGGGATGAAGAATAGGGCGGCCATCTTTCAGTTTCCTTTCATTGCAGAAAGCGGATTTTCATCATGAGGCAAATGAAAAATCATTCGGCTGAGATTCGTTTTTCGTTCTCAGCCGAATGATTTTTCAATCTCAGGCAAACGATTTTTCGTTCTGAGCCGAACAAGATGAAGCTTGGCTGAAGGATGCCTGAAACATCCTTCAGCCTGTAACATCAATATTATGAACGGATTACCATGAAACCTGAAAGATGAAGGATCTTTTTGTAAAATCCCTGTGTAGATACCCAAAGGGTTACCACCAGATTTGCTTTCCGTCTTCGTAAGTGAAGATTCTTTCTTCCGAGCCTTTGGTACGGTTGTGCAGGCGGAACAAGGCCTGGGCCGGGGCGTTGCCGTATTCCAATACCGCCTCGAAATTCCCCGTCTTGCGCCCTAATGACATCCATGTCCCGTGGTTCCAATAGAACAATTCGTATTCTTCGCCTTCGCGGATGAAGTTGTCATCGTTACGCGGCAGGAATACGATACGTGCCACGTTTTCCGGCTGTTCCAGTTCCCATCCGTACCATACGCCGTACACGTCGTGGGAGTCGTAGAAGGAAAGGACATTGCCATCGAACAGGTTTTCCGGGCCGCACCAGGGGCGTACGTGGAAGTTGCCCATTAGCCGTTTATGCTTTAGCGTGTCGTCGGCGGCATTGAACGTATAAAGTTCGGCCATGTTGCCCCTCGACCAGTCCGGCGACAGGTAACGGAAATATCTGTATTCGCCGGTGTAACGGGGATGGACGACATGGAATTTGTTGTCCTTCAGGTGCGGGATGACATGTATGGTCAGTGAATCGCTGAAGTCTTCCTGGTTGGCCACTTGGAACTTCCCGCCGATTACACCCTGAAGGAATTGGTTGGAACGTACGTCTCGGAATTTGCGTTTCACTTCCACCGTCGTGCGTTGCGTGGTGTCTGCTGTCATTTTGTGGATATTTCCTTGCGAGTCCAAAAGGAAAGCGTCTCCGGCCGGAACCGTGCCGTTTTCTTCGGAATAATGTACGGGCATGTACACTACGTTTCGTGCCATGTCCCGGAAGGTGGCTTTCCGTCCGTGGCGCGTGCCCCAATGCACGATGCTCCAGTCTTGGTTGTCGAAGACGGACAGGTAGACGAACCTGCCGCTTTCAGCGTCGTCGTACAACTCCGCCTCCACATCGGAAGTGGCCGTGTATTCCCTTGTCACATCCATAATGTAAGGTGTGTCGAAGATGTCGGGAATCTCCTCTTTTCCCTTGTTCTGCATATAGAGCGATTCCTGCTGTTTCTCGTAGGTTTGGCGGAACACTTTGGTCAGCCGGTCTTCCTTCCGTTTCATGAAGTGGTCGCCGAGCCGTTCCCCCGGATTGAAAGGGATGAAAGAATGGTTGTCGGGAAAGAACACGCACCATTCATGCCCCAAGCCCCGGTTGCCCCACTGTGGTGTGAAGTCGATGGTGGCAGGCAGGCCATGCGCCCTCAGCACGGCCACGCACAGGTGTGCATATTCCTTGCAGGATGCCGACTTGACCTGTTCGAGTGCCGTGAGGGGGAGGTCGGGAAGGAATTGCGGGGGATAATAAATGACGGAACGCATGCCTCCTAAAATGTCGTTGGCCATGCCATAGGCATAGGTGGAGTTGTCTTGGTTGGGGGCGTATGCTTCGCGCACCCATGAAGGCACGGTGAATGTCCTCCTCCATAGGCTTGTCTTTTCATTCCCTATACGGTAAGGCAGCACATAGCGGCAGAACATTTCGAAACTGTATTGTTTGTTCCAGTTCTGTTGCCATACGGTGAATGCGCTGTCGATGTGTTCGGTCAGGAAGTCCGCCGTGACGGATTGGGCATCGTACAGGCGTTCGTCTTGGCTTAATTCCAAATCCAGACCTGTTCGTTGCAAGATAGTATCGTATTTCATGATCCAGAACACACGGTCTCCGTTGCAATGGCGGAACACACTGTCCATGTAATTGTCGTACACGTTGACGGCTTCACCGGTGTGGGCGAAATGCCCGTCCATGTTTTCCAGAAGGAAGCGTGCGGCTTTCTCTTTGAGCGGCTCATTTTTGTAATGTTCCAATACGGTTTCCAGTTCCCGGCGGTTTTCACCGGCTTTTTCCAACGTCTGCCTGATGCCCGTTTTCTGGCAGGAGGAGACGGCTAAGGTTGCAGCAAGGCAACAAAGAAGAAGGTTTTTCATTGCAGTTGATTTTAATGTTGTGGAATAGCGGACATGTTGAACATGTAGACGAAAGAGCAAACGGCCAGAATTAAAAGCCCGGCTTTTATCCATTTGTTCCGCAAAAGCCATATAAGCCCGAACCATCCGTATGACAGGATGAGCGGGCTGTACAATCTGAATGGCATGCTTCCTATGACTCCATAATGAAACAGGCAAGACGGGACGAGAGTTCCGACGATGAGGCATAGGCTGATGCAGAACCATGCCACGCCGGATTTGCTATTCCATTCCGGGACGTTAACCTGCCTAGTGGTGTTCATCCCATAAAGGTACAGCCAAAGTATTACCGCGCCAAAAAGGTTTTCCGATGCTTCCCATATTTTAGCAGATAATGGGTTGTCCGAAAGGAAAAAGGTTGGAATGGACATTAGAATGAACAGGATGGCCAAAGCGTAAGCCGAACGTTTCAGGTTAAACTTATGACGTTGGTTGATATGGCAGATACATCCGTGTATGAGCAGGATGACAGGGAATGAGAAGAGCAAGAATGCGGGGAACAATGCTTCAGCCCTCATTGCGGCACCGTCCGGGACGAAATGGGGGCGGGCTATATGTTGGCTCATTCTGTTGGCTCCAATGAACAGTAATGGCAGCAGGGCGCGGAGGATAAGTTTGATTTGAGTGGTCATGTGTTTAAAAAATTAAAGGAGTGTTCCGTTTGTTATTTAGATATTCTATTCGTATCGTTGAGTGAAAAACGCATTATATATGAATAATATCAAAAATAGTACACCTGTAACGCGTTCGGAACGTTCAATATACTTTATGCTATTAGGGGTTTCTTCCTTTTTGTACTTCTTCTTGCCCTGCCTCCATTCATAAAATTGGGATAACACGGAGATAAGTATGATATAGGATACTAATGTGGTAGTGAAATCCGAGTGTAGGTTGGCTCCCTCTAAAGAATATGCGGTAAGGATGATTATCCCCATAAAGTAGTATATAATACGGTTGAAATCTTTTTTCATATGGTCTTTATTTTATAAAGACGATGCCTATCGTAAGGTCATCTTTGTTTCATTTGTTCATTGCACAAACGACAGACTTCCATACGATAGGTATTCCTTATTTAAGAAGTATTGCCATCGTCTCATTTTATTCCGTAATTCTGCCTACGATTCGGATGAGTTGAGGTTCTTTACTAGCTGTGGATGTGACAAACAGCACCTTACTGAATTGCCCCGACAAATTTCCCGTGTTGATGTTGACGGACAGTTTTGAATCCTATGAGGGGAGTATTGGTTCGGGTGCGAACTCTGCTTTCATGCATCCACATGAAACATCCACTTTTTGGATGGCAATGGGTTTGTCACCAAGGTTTTTCATGCCAATGTCGAAGCGTACATTTTTTATTCTGGCTTTGTCCACTGTTCCGAAATCGTACCGTTGGGTTTCCCATTGCAAGGACGTGGTTGTGGTGTCTGTTGCATTTTCACCTTTATCCATTACTGTATGCGGTGGATTGGTGTGGTTGCATCCGGGCAATATGGTATATAGTCCGCCCAGTAAGATAAATTTTAATGCTTTCATCGTTTGAATACTCCTATGTATCTATTGTATTTCTATCGGTCAAGTAACTCATGAATGTACATGTCATAAAATGTTTCTTCTTTTCCGAAAACGAATTCTTGCCAGGCCATGTGTCCCCAAAAAAGGAATATAATCCAACCGGCAATCCATATAGCCATGATGGTTTTGCTTCTTTTTTTATAAAACCATGCTGTCATGATAATGTTCCATGCTTGGAACAGGCTTAACATTAAGCTACATAGTGAGTCCTTGAAAAAGAACATTCTAATGAGAACCTCTAACCAAATCTTTCCCCCTATGATAGACCACAATACATTTTTGAAATCTTTCGGTTCGTTTTTATCAATAAGGATATAGGTTAGCATGATGAACGTAACGCTAACTATAATGCTGCTCCATCCATACGAAAATCCATTCATCGGCCATGTCACAATAAGTTGTAGGCCGAAGGACAGAAAGAACGGGTAGATTATTTGTTTCTGTTTGAGAGCCATGATCTTTTTCACTGGAGAATCCCGCTACAGCGTCCGTTGCAAGTCAGCAGGTTAAGTATGAAACATTTTTTACTTCTTCACAATCAACACCGTCACAAGTACCTCCTTCTAATCCACACGAGTCAATTGTTTTATGACAATTACAGTCTTTTTTCTTTGTAGCTTCGCTTCTAGATAAAACTCTTTTATGATTAGATATGAATTCAATGTTCCCTTCCTTGTCAATCAAATTGTTGGGGGTGGTAATAATTGCATAAGATAGTGTTTTCGTCCAACCTAATTCTTTAGCTTTCTCCATCCATTGATAGCCAAAAAGCAATAGTTCGTTTTCTTGGTCTTCAGTCAGTATTTCATCATTAAACCACTTCTGATGTGATGTAATAAAATCTTTTAGTCGGAGTATGTGCCCTACTTCTTCATTGGACCATTGTAATGTAAATACTTGTTCGATTTTACCTAACCATAATAGAACTCGTTGCTCTTGTGTGAAGGCTACGTAAGCAGCTTGTTTGTGGTCTTCATCCAAATTATTCCAATCAGCTCTTTTCATATTACGAATGTCAGATAAATTATGGTGTGCCCATTTGTCCATTTCGGGATTGCAACTATAAATCTCCGGTTCTTCTGCTTCGCAGGCAAAGAATAACAATCCCATCACAACTAACATGCTGTTTCTAAAAATCTTTTTCATCTTGTTTGTTTTTTAGTTTGACGATTTATTTCATTCTCACACCGCAAAGTTAAGCATGCTTTTTGGTTGTTTCCAAATATTTTAGTTTGCATTTTGTGGTTTTGAAGAGCTTGTATATGCTTGAATATGTGTTGTTTATAAAATTCTTGTTCAAAAAAGAATTTGCATCATGTATTGAAGCCTAAGTTTTAGCCTCCATTTTGGCTTCAAGGCGTTTTCGCCGGCACGAAATGGTGCTATTGGCCAGGCTGCACATTGCAGCGATGTCTGACGTACGGATGCCTAAGCGGAAGAGGCAGCAATGAACTACATCATACATAGTTAAACTGGGCGTAATCTTTTGGAGGCCGCTTGCAAAGTTGTTGAAACAGTAGTCTATTTCTTTCAAGAATAAAATTTTCTTTTCATCTGTAGCAATTAAGTTTGTATATTCTTTTAGGGTGGGTTGGTGCGGATTGTCGGCTGTGGGTAGTTTCCGTCCTATTTCCATACTGTATAGAAGACGATTCCTAAGTTGCTGTTCGGTCGTTTCCCATTCTTTTTCTTTTTGTTGTATTTGGTCTTTAAGAGAGTTTAATTCTTCCATTTCCCGGGTTGCTTTTTCCATGTCTTCCTTTCTGTCTCCGAATAGTTTTTGCATTTCGTCAAGTTTTTGTGCGCGTCGTTCCAATTCCGCCATCCTTTCCTCTTTTTCTTTTAGTCGTGAGAGTAGCTTTTCAGAACTTTCCCGTTTTTCTTCCAAGATGTGGATGGTTTGTTCCTTTTGATTCAGGATGAGCCGGATGCGGTCGAGTTCATGCTTCCGGCGATGGTCTGCCATGGCATAGAGACTGCCTCCAAGCAGTAGGGTGAAAATGGTGAGAGATATGAATAACGTATTTTTTTGTTCGGCAGCGATGGCATCCCTTTCTGCTATCAGTTGTTTCTTCTCACGTTCCGAGGCATCGGTGAATTTTTGGAAACGTTGGCTCCAGTATTCGTTTTCATTTTCAATATACTGGGACAGATGGCTACGCTTGCCGGAATCTTGCATTTCATACAATGAAAGCAGTTTAAGGGCGGTAGTCCGGAGTTCCAATGAAGAACTTGCAGCCAGTTTCTCCAATTGTCCGAATACCGTATCCGAAACGGCTTGTCCCCCACTCAAAGCATGGGCGAAACTGGCCAATATCCTTTCGTTTTCCTGTCCGTTTGTCATCGTCTTTGGATATCGTTTTTTTGCGGCCATTTTCCAAGCGCGCATGGCGTAAGAGTAAGCCTCGTCGTAGTGTTGCCGTTCCAAGGAGATAAGGGTCAATTTGCGGCTTGCAATGTACTCAGCCGTATCGAGCCGGTACTTAGAGGCAGTTTGCAAGACGGTTTCAAAATCAGTCCGGGCATGGTCCAAGAAGTTCTTCTGTCTCCAGACTTCTCCTTGTCCGCACATGGCTTTCCACCAATAAGTCAGGCTGTCTTCGGGGTGGTATTGGCAGTTCAAGGCGGTCAACTGATAATAAAAGATTGCATCGTTTAGGTTACCTTCTTTGTGGAGCTTGACTGCTTCTTCGTAAGTCCTTTGCAGGTAAGAGGTAGCCTCCTTGCGGCAGTTGGTGAGGAGCAAGGATAAAATGATGATGGCGGATGTTTTGAAATAAATCTTCATGGCTGTAATTCATTTGACAGGAAGCGGATTGCCTGGGTTGTCGGGTCTGCTTCTCTTTTGTATATTAATGTGTCGTTCTTGAAAATGCAAATATAGTCTCCGTATGCGTTAGCTTTAAGCGGAGAACTCTTCAGTTTTTCCCTGCTAATGAAGTATAAGGGTACGGTCACATGCATGGTCTTATGTTCCCGTGAGAGAAGCTCGGCTTCGGTCGGCGTGTCGGCTACTCCCAAGATGAAAAAACTGACAGGGTGGTTATGGAACTGTAAGGCAATACCTTCAAACATTTTGGTTGTCCAAGGGTTAAGGCTATGAGCAATCATGCATACCTGATATCCTTGGGGGATATTCGTTTCGGATCCTTTTTCTTTGTCCGTCTCTGGCAGGATGAGGACTGCCTTCTCTTTTGTTTCTCCAGTAAATGTACCATATTGTAATTTGTTAAATACATAGGGATCTATATAGAACCCACCTACAAATATGTATATGCAGAGGACGTTAAATAGTATCACCCATTTCAATATATAAGTTTTAATGTGGCAAAACAATGTTGTGAACAACAACCCAATCGAATATACAATGTCTGTAGAGAAACTTCCTGCTATTGAATTTATAAAGTCATTCCAGTACATTCCTAAGTATAACATTAGAGCGACCTGTATAAACAACATACCGAGATATATGGTTCCCAGTATTTGCCATGCAGAAACTATGGTCAGAGAATAAGAATGCCATATAATAAAGAATGCACAGTAGAGGCCAGTGGTGATTACCACATAATAAGTATGTTCCAAATAAAGGAGAGGGGAAAAAACGGTAGTAAATATACCGTTAATAGTTATTGGCATTTGAAACACAAATGCCAGATTCCGTATTTTCTTGTTTCCAAATGATGCAAAAATCCCAATTAGAAACAGCGGTAGATATATCCACCAATCTCTCCAAAGAGTAATACCATGGCCTAGGCTCCCACTTAATATCAGTGGGGGGCATATCAGGCAAAATATGTAGGCCGATATATAAACGGCCTTTTGTTTAATGTTTTTTTCCATCGCACGGTTTTGCACTTGCGGGGCCGCATCCACGTTCCGTTCCTGTACACGCCTCCCCTCTACAGTTCTTATATTCTGTTTCTTTATTACAATTACAGTTCTCATCAGGGGCACTTTCTTTTCTACTCATAACCCTTTTCTTATGTACAATCTGAAAATGACCCTCTTTATCTGTCATTCGGTTTCCTGTATATAAAATACCATAGAGCAGCTCTTCAGTCCATTCATAATCAATCATAGCATCAACAGTCCAAGTTGCAATAAACTTATCGAAGTTTTCCTCTCGGATAGAATCTGCAAAAAAATCCGGTTCATAAATGTCCGGATGTTCTTCCAAATACCGGTACATTTTCATGAGATGTTGTCTTTCCGGTTCGCTCCATTCGAAAGAAGTCATGACTTCTTTCAGTTTGTCTTTCCAGAAGAGTAACTTTTGTTCGGGAGTGAGGGCGTTGAAAGCTGGACGTTTGTACTCTTCATCCAAATTCAGCCAAGCTTCACGGTTCATAGAACGAATGGATTGCAAGTTTTCGTGCGCCCATTCATTCAAATGTTTGTTGCAACTATACACCTCTTCGTTCTCTTTTTGGCAACTGCAAATCAGCAATGCTGACATAATCGTTATGAAAAATGCTTTTTTCATGAGTGTTTTTTTAATGGTTAATTAATCTGTTTGAATCGTTTTATTTTTGCGATGATTTGCCGCACTTCCGGAGAGTCCACTTTGATGGGCTTCCGAAGGATGGCTTCTGCCATGCGGTGCATGGATGCCGTGTCTCCTTGGGCTTCATATATCGTATAAAGCTCATAAAGGGGAGTGAAGCGGTTGGGGCACATGTACGAGGCCTGCTGCAAATGTCGTTCAGCTTCTTTGTAACGTCTTAACTGTTTACAGTTGTCTGCCTGAAGAAGCCGGGTGTAGTAATCGGACATCCGTGACGAGCTTGCCTTGCATAGACGCAGGCTCTCTTCATACCGGCCGGCTACGTTCAGTTCGGCGGCATAATTATATAAGAATAGCGGTTCGTTCCCCAATTTATCGTAAAGTCCCTCGTAGACGGGCAACATTTCTTTCGTCATGCCGCAGAGGGAGCGGTTGGCGGTGTCACACCATAGGATTTCTGCCCGCATACGTTTGAAAGCGAAAACAGAGAGTGTTGTGAAAAGGAAGGCTGTTACGAGGGAAAGTCGTCCCGTTATCCGTTGTAATGCCGGATGCCCGTTAAGTACCAAAACAAAGGCGGAACCCATACACAATATCCACGTGTGCGGATAGCGGAATGGGTAAGAGAACAAAGAAAAGACGGCAATGGCTGTCAAGCAGAGCAAAGCCGGTCTGGAACCTCCCCCGGGATGTTTCCGCCACATCTGGAACAGCATGACGGCACAGAGAAGCATGGCCGTACCACCGATAAATCCGAAATCGGTCAAAAAACCGAGATACTCGTTGAAAGGAGATTTCACATCGTCTGCCAACCGTGCATAACGGCTGTTGGGATGGGTACGGAAAAACTGTGCCTGTTCGTCCATGTAGTTTGCTTGAAAACCGCCATGACCGTATCCGTATAACGGGCGTTCTTTTATCATATTCCAAGTACACTGCCAGATGAGTAACCTTCCGTCTGCCGAATCTTTTTTATAATGATAAAGGAATACGGAAGAGACGGTGAACAGCATCACAAGTCCGAAAGTCAGGGCTTTGCCGATTTTAGGCCATTTCATCGGGAAATATAAAAGGAACACACATCCCATGGAAAGGATTCCTGCCCGTGATTCGGAAGCGGTGATGGCGCATGCTATGAAGAGGGTGCTTGCAAGGGCTGTATAGCGAAGGAGAATGCAGGGAGAGTGGGTATAGTGGAGGCTAAAGGGCAGTGAGAAAGCCAGTGCGGAAGCTATGCCGGCCGGGTTGTCGAAATTGCCGCATACCGGAAACGTGGACTGTGGCGTCCAAAGTCCACTCCATTGCAGAAGGCCATGGAAAGCCAATGCTGTGGCACAAAGCGAAATGGAGAGGAAAATATCGGTGAAATGGGGCTTTTTAGTAGTCGGTATGCTTCTGAAGTGGCTTATTCCGTACATCCAACACAAAAATGTCCCTCCAAAAAGGGCAAAATACCATTTAGGAGCTATTTCCGCATTAATGAATTGGTTGGAGACGCTCCAAAAAGTGCCTCCTAACCAAATGGAAAAGTATAAAACAGCTGACTTGCTCTTCATGGCTTCAATGTTTGAAGCAAATTTAGTAAATAAAGCCAAATGCACCTAATATTTGAGTTTGCATTTTGAGTTTTTGGGAAATTAGTATATGGCTGAATATGTGCGATTTATGATTTTTCTCTTCAAAAAAGAATTTGCATCGTATTTTGGGGGCGGGTTTTAGGGCTTATTAAGCTCCTTAGCCCCGTATGTCTTATCACTTTTCCATACGACAGGTTTCCCTTTCCCGGTGATGCCTTCCGCTTCCACGGAAATGACGGTCTGTTTACTGTTGTTGAAGAGGCGTACGGTGGCTTCCCCTTTTTCGTCGAACTTGACCTCCGGTATCCAAAGCAGTGTGCGCCGGTAGTCTTTAGTATCAGGCAGAGGTTTCCGGCTGTAATCGGGGCTGTAGAAATCCTCACAGACAGCATAGCCTTGCAAGCGGTATCGGCGGTCGCGACATGCCGGGAAGTATTGGCCGTCGGGGTAAAGGCGGTAGTCGATGATGACTTCCGGTTGGTTGCCTTGTTTGTATTTCCAGCTGCCCTGTTCCCGGGGTACGTAATCGGTATAGACATAGAATTTGTCCAACCAACTCAATAAACGGTATTTCCTGAGCGTCTGATAGCCTCCGATGTTGGGCTTTGGAAGTTCCACTTTGACGGGAGAGATGGCATGTTCGAGAGGCGCTTTTACTAAACGATACCAGTTTTTTGTTTTTTGAGTTTTCCCGTCATATCTTTTCTCGTAGTAGTATTGCCTGTGCATATTCATGTCTCCCACGAATAATGATGTCAATAGCCTGTACATGGTTTCCTCCTCTATGTGGTAAAATGGCCGGTCGACCAGTCCATAGTCAGCCAACAAGTTATAAGCCTCGTATGCGTCGATTACGATAGCCGGTTTGGTGGGGTCATAATGGCGTAGCCCGCCCCTTTGGGCCTGCACGGTGACGGCAGGCATATATCTGTGGGTGAAAGATGTGTGGACGACGCTGTCTTCTCCTTCAAAATATGGCATGTCTTTTTGGGGGACATCCTGATAATAATTGTATGGCTTGGCAAAGTGCGGGTAGAAAAGGTCCAATTTCACATAATAGTCCGGCCAAGCTTCCTCGTCGGTAAAGTCCTTTTGCCGGCTTCTGGTGATGTAGTCCGTTCCTTTGTCCTGTCTTGCGGCACTGAGGAAGAGCATGTATTCCCCGTAGATTCTTGGCGTTTGCATGTAAAAGGTTCCGTTTCTTGTCGGCTGTTTGAGTTCAATCGTTTTTCCGTTTTGTACAAACATGGCCCATACATTCACTTCCTTTCTGAGATTGCTGGCTTTTTTGAAATCCACATTCTGTCTTTCGGCGTGGTTGACACATCCGGCGATGGTCTGGAACTTTTCCGGCAGCCAGTCAGGAGTGAACGGTTCCACGTCGGCCATCTTTCTCCATTCGTATCTTCTCCAGCCCTGTACCATCATGAGCAGGTCGAGTGCCTGGCGGTGGATGCTGTCGTCGCTTTCGAAATAAAATCCCGGGTTTTCCACGAATCCCCTGACTTCGCTGGCGAGCAGCATTTCCGTGAGCATGGTTCCGTTGTCGTATGTGGGTTCTTCCGTAGCCCGGTCACGTATGGAGAGCGACACGCTTCGTCCTTGTTTGTTCGTGTCCGTAAGTTTCAGGCACAAGGTGATGGGGGCGAAAGGCTCATACTGTTTTTCCATTCCGGAGATGTTTATTTGTGGCTTGTCATAGTCGTGGAGGTTCACGAAGAATAGCCGGTCCGCATAGATTCTTCCCTCTCCGTCGAATATGGTGAGCTGGTTTACTCCGGTGGAAAGTGTCCGGAGTGGGATTTTTACGGTATCGTATTCTCCTTTAATGTTTTTCTTTAATGGGAGGTAGAACTTGGAGACTCCTTGGTGCATGACGTGCAGTGCGATTTCCCGTTCTATTCCTACGGCTTGTATGGAGGCTTCGGCTGTGGAGTCGGTTTGTGTGACAGACAGGGCGCAGCCGTTTTTTTCCACTTCTGGCAGTTTTTTGGAGAAATTCACTCCCTTTAATGTGAATGTGGCCTTGTATTTTCCTTCGGGAGATATGTTTTTCAGGATGAATGAAGCCCTTCCTCTCTTGTCGGTTTTGCATTCGCTGACTTTCTCCCCGTTTGGGGCTATGATGGTGATGTCAATGTGTTCCAGATGTTTGCCATCTTCGTCATTCAGTTCCAAGGCAACCCGCTCGGTTGTATTTTGCACAAGGTGCCCTCCCTCCGGATAAAAGCGTAGGACAGCGGTCGGTTTCAGCTTCCGTGCCTTGTAATATCTTCTCATGGGTCTTAGGGTCATTTTTTTTGTGTAACGCCCTTTTTCTTTGGGCTTGTTATAGACGGGGAACACCCGGGAATATAGCTTTTCATAATCCCTTACATAGTCATCTTTCATTTTACGGCTATAAAAGCCATGGCCTTTACGTGAAATGTGAGGGTATTCACATTGTCCGAAGTTGAGCATCCAACGGGTGTATGCTCGCAACTCGTAATATCCGGCATAGAGTGAGTCCGTCAGTACGAAAGCTCCGTTTGCTGTTCCTCCTTTCATTTCGAGTTGTTGCCTCTCGACGAGATATCCATCAGGGGTGAGCAGTTCCACGTAGAGGATTTTGCTCAGGTCTGTGAGTGTTCCTTTGTCGCTCCGTGTGACATATCCTTTATACCAGACTGTGTCTCCTAAGAAATAGCAGGTATTATCGAGGTGGAGGTATACCTTTTCCTGTGGTAATCCGATGCCGAATCCCTGCACTTTACAGTAAAGGGAATCGGTGTTGGCCTTTGTTGTTTTACTTAAGATAAATATGCAAAGTAAAACAAATAAAATTTTGTATGGAATATTGCTCATTATATCTTCTTTAAAATCAGAATAAGACTGTTTGTTCCCTTCTCTTGATGAAGAAAAGAACAAACAGTCTCATTCTGATTATGATACTTATATTGCTGTACTTGTATCCACTGTGACATTATCTGACGCTAATTCTATTTTGATTTCTTCTCCAAATTGAGTCCTTTTTATTTCATATTTAGTAACATTACATGAATACGAAACTCCTATTCTGGTTTTGCTAATCCACCTTGTACTAGTGGTTTCACCGCTTTTTCCATAACTAGTATCGTATGTGTCGTATGGTAATTTTAAGCTACCATAAACACTTACGGTTGGATCTTTATTTGGGTCATTTTTGTCTTTTGTAACCGTTACTTTTAGTGTGAGCCACAAACTGGTACCTACAGCAGCCACAAATTGACTAAGGTCAATGCCGTCAGTGGACATTTCTGGAGCACGTTTAAGAATTCTTGTTCTTGGCATTTGCTTTGTCTTATAAATTTTGGAAGTAGCAGTAGAATCTACCACCTCCAATGGTTGAGCAACAACTTGTTTGATTACGGCAAATTCAATAAAAGTTTGTTCCATTTCTTTCATGGAAGGTAAAGGGAACTGGGAACTTGTGATGAATTTTATATTCGGCACTCCGTACTTTTCCGCCATGGCGCGAAGCGTGGCGATTTCTTCTGCCGAATAACGGTAGGTGGCTTGTCCGTTTTCCATTTCGTCTTGGGTGCAACTCCAAATGATAAGTCCACCCAATGCCACGGCAATCATGGCAATGAAAACTTTTACTTTATTCATGATGATTTGATTTAATAGATTAACACGAAAGCTTTGTTACTACTCTTTATTTGAAGCCGACAACATCCCGTTTTCGTAGCCTCCTTGTTGCCGTTTAACCCATTGGCGTTTGTTTTTAAATATTCGACATTATTTTGATTCTCATACCGCAAAGTTAAGCATGCTTTTGGGTAGTTTCCAAATATTTTAGTTTGCATTTTGAGGTTTTGGAAAGTTGGTATCTAATTGAATATGTGTGATTTATGGTTTTTTCTCTTCAAAAAAGAATTTGCATTGTGTTTTGGAGGGTTGGTTTTAGGGCTTATTAAGCTCCTTAGTCCCGTATGTCTTATCACTTGTCCATACGATAGGTTTTCCTTTCCCGGTGATGCCTTCCACCTCCACGGAAATGACGGTCTGCTTGCTGTTGTTGAAGAGGCGTATGGTGGCTTCCCCTTTCTCGTCGAACTTTATATCCGGCATCCAAAGCAGCGTGCACCGGTAGTCTTTGGTGTCAGGCAGGGGCTTGCGGCTGTAATCAGGGCTGTAGAAGTCTTCGCAGACGGCATAGCCTCGCAGGATGTAATGCCGGTCGCGGTAAGTCCTTTGATACTCGTCGTTGGGGAAGAGGCGGTAGTCGATGATGACTTCGGGTTGATTGTCTTGTGCATACTTCCAACTGCCTTGTTCGCGAGGGGCATAATCTGTGTAGATATAGATTTTGTCAAGGTAACGGAGTAGGCGGTACTTCTTGAGCTTTTGTTTGGAAATACTGAAATTGGAGCCTATTGGGGGTGGAATTTTTTCGTCATGCTCCGGTTCTTCATATTTATCAGAAAGGAGAAATCCCGGTTTATTGGAACTGGCGACGGCGTAGTCTTCTTGACTGTTGAAGTCTTGGTCATTCCTGATATTTTCATTTGGATTCATTTTTAATGGGATTCCGTCGAACCATTCTTTGATAGAGTACCGTCTGTCTTGTCCCATGTCATTCACAAAACTAAAAGCGATTTGTTGTGAGAAAGTTCTCCAATCATGTTTTCCTCCGTTCAATCCATAGTCGGTTATGAGGTTGAAAGCTTTATAAGCATCTATGATTATGGCAGGTTTGCTGTTGTTGAATCGTCGTAATCCATTTCGTTTGTTGTGAATGGTTACAGCGGGAAGTTTAAGGTCGTTGAATACGCCAGAAACGGGGTGTAAGCTGTCAGGATAGTTCGTTTCATATTCTTTGTCTTGGTAAAATGTGTACGGTTTAGGGAAATTGGGATAGAAATGGTTGAGTTTTACGTAAAAATCAGGATATTCTGTTTCATCCATGAATCCCTTTCTTTGTTTTTTTATGGCATCCCTTACCGGGTCTTTGGCATCAGAAGCCATGAGATTTAATACGCAATCTTCATAAAATTTTGGGGTAACCATGTAGAATGTCCTTTGTTGGGTCTTCTGCATTAGTTCAAGCGTGCTTTCTCCTTGGAGGAAAGAAGCTATGACATGTACTTCCTTCTTCATTTTTGAGATGGATGGAGCGTACAAGTCCTGTAGTGTTTTACCTTTGAATTTAGAGGCGCATATTTCTGTGGTATAGAAATCAATGGGTTTAACTTCTTCTTTTGGATTGTCATGTGCATCTTTTCTCATTAATGAGGTTATCCATGCTTTTTCTCCGAAATCATTGTCTTTATATAATGAATAGGTATGATTCACCTGTCCTTCTATAGTCTGTGACTTTTCGGGCAGGAACCGTAATGAAAAGGCTTCAATTCCCGCCATTTCTTTCCATTCGTATCTTCTCCATCCCTGCACCATCAGCAGCAGGTCCAAGTCCCTGCGGTGCATGCTGTCGTCGGTTTCGAAATAATATCCGGGATTCTCGACGAACCCTTTGATTTCGCTAGCGAGCAACATTTCCGTGAGCATGGTCCCGTTGTCGTAGGTCAGTTCTTCCGTGGCCCTGTCCCTGACGGCAAGTGACACAGATACGGCCGTGTCCTGTATGCCTTGTAGTTTCAGGTTTAGTGTGACGGGTGCGAACGGCTCGTATTGTGGTTCTATTCCATGGATGTCGATCCTTGCAGAATCGTAGTCGTGGCGGTTGACGAAACACAGCCTGTCGGCATATATTTTCCCCTTCCCGTCGAATACAGTGATTTGGTTCACTCCCGTGCGTAGTTCGTTCAGAGGGATGGTTACGTTCGTCTTTCGTTTGTCTCCGAAGCCGATGTGCTGCAAGGTTTGGGGTATCCCTTGTGCCATGACCTGTAGGGCCAGTCCTTCCGGGAAGTCCGTCAACCCTTCGCTTCTTTGCAGTTCAATTCTTAGCAGGGTGTCCTGCCTAACCTGCAAGGCGATGCCTTCTTCCTCCACTTTGGGGAGTTTCACTTCGTAGCCGTATCCCTTGTATTGGAAAACGGCCTTGTATTCTTCTTCTGATACGATGTCGTGCAGTAGGAATGTGCATCTTCCCCTGTTTCCGGTCCGGGTTCCGGTTATCTTTCTCCCTTGTGGGCCGAGTATGTCGATTTCCACTTTTTCCAGATGTTCTCCCTCTTCCGTATTGAGTTCCAGGGCAACGTTGCAGTCCGTTCCGGTGACGAGGTTTCCTCCTTCGGGATAGAACCTCAGTTCGAGTTCCGGTTTTCCTTTCCGTGCCTTGAAGTACCTCCTTAAAGGACGTAGGGTCATGTCTTTGGTGTAATGTCCCGTTTCTTTGGGCTTGTCGTAGACGGGAAACACCCTTGAATAGAGTTTTTCATAATCCCGGAAGAAGTCCTTGGCCATTTCCTTGTTATAGAAAGCGTCCTCGCTCCATTGGGCATGCTGATGTTCGTATTGTCCGAAGTTGAGCATCCAACGGGTGTATGCCCGTAGTTCGTAATATCCGGCATAGAGTGAATCCGTCAGCGTGAAAGCTCCGTTGGCTGTTCCATTCGGCATTTCGAGTTGCTGCCTTTCGACGAGGAATCCATCCGGTGTGAGCAGTTCCACGTAGAGGATTTTGCTCAAGTCGGTCAGTGTTCCTTTGTCGCTCCGTGTGACATATCCTTTGTACCAAATCGTATCGCCCGTGAAGTAGCAGGTATTGTCAAGGTGGAGATATACCTTTTCCTGTGGCAGCCCGATGCCGAACCCTTGTACTTTACGGTAAAGGGAATCGGTTTCTGGGCTTGCCGATGCGTAGAAGCTTACGGTCAAGCTTATGGCGAGTAAGATAAAAATGCCCTTTTTCATACCTCTGTTTTTTTATTATTACGTTTAAGTAACCTTTAAGCCACAATTATTCTGTTATTTTTTATAAACGATAGGTTTTCCTTTCCCGGTGATGCCTTCCGTTTCCACAGAAATGACGGTCTGTTTGCTGTTGTTGAAGAGCCGTACGGTAGCTTCCCCTTTTTCGTCGAACTTGACTTCCGGAATCCAGAGTAGTGTACGCCGGTAGTCTTTGGTGTCAGGCAGAGGTTTCCGGCTGTAATCGGGGCTGTAGAAATCCTCGCAGACGGCATAGCCTCGCAGGACGTAATGCCGGTCGCGGTAAGTCCTTTGGTATCCGTCGTTGGGGAAGAGGCGATAGTCGATGATGACTTCGGGCTGGTTGTCTTGTGCATATTTCCAACTGCCTTGTTCGCGAGGGGCATAATCGGTGTAGATATAGATTTTGTCAAGGTAACGGAGCAGGCGGTATTTTTTCATAATCCCTTTCGAGTTACTGAAATCGGGTGCAGTAGGAACTTCTATCTGCACGTCCCATTTGTGCTTGTTGAGTGCTTTCCGGTAGTCTGTTCCTTGGCTGATTTTCAGGTTCAGCGGTTTGCCATCGTACTGTTCCTGGATGAAATACCGCCTGTCAAGTCCCATGTCGCCGACCGTGGCAAAAACCAGTTGGCGTGAAAAGGTGCGCCAGTCATGTTTTCCTCCGTTCAGTCCGTAGTCCGAGATGAGGTTGAATGCTTCATAAGCATCCATTACGACAGCCGGTTTGTCCAGGTCCAATTTTCTCATCCCGTTTCTTTTGTTGCTTATGTTTATGGCTGGGAGATGGCGGTTGAAAAAAGAACTGCTGTCTTGTGGGATATAACCGGAGTCTGTCTTGTTGAAGACAAGGTCTTGGTAATATCCGTAAGGATGGGGGAACTTGGGATAGAATAGGTCTAACTTGACATAATAATTGGGATATTGTTCTTCATCGTCATATCCTTTTTTATATAGTTCCGTAAAACCGGCAGCTTTTCCTCCTTTTGTCGTCCCAATAAGGTCTACGATACATGCTTCATAAAATTTAGGGGTAATCATGTAGAAATGCCCATTGGTCGTTTTCTGCGTTAAGTTGAGCGATTGGTTTCCTTGTGCAAAGGAAGCAAATATGTTCACCTCCTTGTCCAACTTCTTAATCAGCGACCCGTATAAATCTTGCAAATCTTTGTTGCGATATGTCCAAGCACATTTTTCTGTGGTGTAGAAATCTATGGATGACGTAGGATTGAGCGCGGTAATCCATGCTTCTTCTCCAAGGTCATTGTCTTTATATAATGAATAGGTATGGTTTACCTGGCCTTTTATAGTCTGTGACTTTTCGGGCAGGAAGCGTAATGGAAAGGCTTCAATCCCTGCCATCTCTTTCCATTCGTACCTTCTCCATCCCTGCACCATCAACAGCAGGTCCAAGTCCCTGCGGTGCATGCTGTCGTCAGCTTCGAAATAATATCCGGGATTCTCGACGAACCCTTTGATTTCGCTGGCGAGCAACATTTCCGTGAGCATGGTCCCGTTGTCGTAGGTCAGTTCTTCCGTGGCCATGTCCCTGACGGCAAGTGACACGGATGCGGCCGTGTCCTGTATGTCTTTTAGTTTCAGGTTTAGCGTGACGGGTGCGAATGGCTCATATTGTGATTCAATTCCATGGATGTCAATCCTTGCAGAATCGTAGTCGTGGCGATTGACGAAACATAGCCGGTCGGCATAGATTTTCCCTTTCCCGTCGAATACAGTGATTTGGTTCACCCCCGTGCGTAGTTCGTTCAACGGGATGGTTACGTTCGTTTTTCGTTTGTCTCCGAAGTCGATGTGCTGCAAGGTTTGGGGTACTCCTTGTGCCATGACCTGCAGGGCCAGTCCTTCCGGGAAGTCCGTCAATCCTTCGCTTCTTTGCAGTTCTATTCTTAGCAGGGTGTCCTGTCTAACTTGCAAGGCGATGCCTTCTTCCTCCACTTCAGGGAGTTTCACTTCATAGTCATGGCCCTTGTATTGGAAAACGGCCTTGTACTCTTCTTGGGTCCCAACGTTGTTTAGTAGGAATGTGCATCTTCCCCTGTTTCCGGTTCTTGTTTGTGCGGTTTTGGAACCCTGCGACCCGAGTATGTCGATTTCCACGTTTTCCAGATGTTCCCCCTCTTCCGTATTGAGTTCCAGGGCAACGTTGCAGTCCGTCCCGGCGATGAGGTTTCCTCCTTCAGGATAGAACTTCAGTTCGAGTTCCGGTTTCCCTTTCCTTGCCTTGAAGTATCTCCTTAAAGGACGTAGTGTCATGTCTTTGGTGTAAAGCCCCGGTTCTTTCGGCTTGTCGTAGACGGGAAACACCCTTGAATAGAGTTTTTCATAGTCCCGGAAGAAATCCTTGGCCATTTCCTTGTTATAGAAAGCGTCCTCGCTCCATTGGGCATGCGGATGTTCGTATTGTCCGAAGTTGAGCATCCAGCGGGTGTATGCCCTCAACTCATAGTATCCTGCATAGAGAGAGTCCGTCAGTACGAAAGCCCCGTTAGCCGTTCCATTCGGCATTTCGAGTTGTTGCCTTTCGACGAGGAATCCGTCCGGTGTGAGCAGTTCCACGTAGAGGATTTTGCTCAAGTCGGTCAGTGTTCCTTTGTCGCTGCGTGTGACGTATCCTTTGTACCAAATCGTATCGCCCACGAAGTAGCAGGTATTGTCGAGATGGAGATATACCTTTTCCTGTGGCAACGATACGCCGAAATCCAATGTACTACGGTATAGTGTATCTGTACTATGGATATTGGCGTTAATAAGAATACATTGAAGCCATAGGATTATGTGTGACCAAAATTTAATCATATATGATTGGTTAGGAATATGGGGATATGCTGTAAGTCACATCCCTATAAGTTAAATTTAACGGTATGGTCTAAAACCTGGATGGAACCATTCAGATGTTGTGAGTACGTATGTAACAGAACTATGATGCATGATTTCACATTCAAATGTTGCGTAAATTTCTGTACCTCGTATGGAACAATAAGAATTAGAGGCTCCTACATGGAATCCTTGTCGTATCATTTCAGGTGATAGCTCTAAAGAAGCATTTACACTGACTGTCGGTGCTTGATAACTGCCGTTATATACACTCTGGGTCCAGTTTATTTTCCATGTCAACGTTCCATATGCGATTTGGGTTGTTTCTTTAAATGATTCCGACAAACTTTTTATGCGTTTGAAAGGAAGATTTGAATTTTTATATATGACCTCGTTTGCAGTTGAGTCTGTCATCACAATGGAAGTTGAAACATTTGCTTTTAGTAGTGCTAACATTTTAAAGATGTTTTGCATCTTTTCTACAGATGGAAGCTTTTGGTTGGATTTTGTAGGAAAGGCAACTTCCGGCACTCCGTACTTTTCCGCCATGGCGCGAAGCGTGGCGATTTCTTCTGCCGAGTAACGGTAGGTGGCTTGTTCGTTTTCCATTTCGTCTTGGGTGCAACTCCAAATGATAAGTCCACCCAATGCCACGGCAATCATGGCAATGAAAACTTTTACTTTATTCATGATGATTTGATTTAATAGATTAACACGAAAGCTTTGTTACTACTCTTTATTTGAAGCCGACAACATCCCGTTTTCGTAGCCTCCTTGTTGCCGTTTAACCCATTGGCGTTTGTTTTTAAATATTCGACATTATTTTGATTCTCATACCGCAAAGTTAAGCATGCTTTTGGGTAGTTTCCAAATATTTTAGTTTGCATTTTGAGGTTTTGGAAAGTTAGTATATAATTGAATATGTGTAATTTATGATTTTTCTCTTCAAAAAAGAATTTGCATTGTGTATTGGTGCCTAAGTTTGTGCCTCCATTTTGGTTTCAAAGCTCCTGAACGAGCTGCTGCAATCTGGAGACAAAATTGTGAAACTGTAATCCGTTGCTTTCAGGAACTGCTTTTGCTATCTCACATCGGATGTCATCTTCGTGTAGTATTTGGTTTGTGGGGCATGTGGGGGTGTCGCCCGAAGGGATTTTCCGTCCGACTTCCATGTCATGGAGATGAAGGTTTCTGATAAAGTTGTTAAGTTAGACGAATTATTTCCGTAAACATTTGGATTTACCTGCTTCTTTTCTGACCTTTGGAAAAGAATAAACGATAAAAAGATAGAACTTATGGAGCAGTTGTCGGATGTAGGCTTGATTGGGCTGGGCGTTATGGGAGAAAACCTTGCGCTGAATATGGAAAGAAACGGGCGTAGGGTCTCGGTGTGGAACCGGACTGTGCCCGGCGTGGAAGAAGGTGTTGCGGAACGTTTTGTGGAAGGACGTGCTGCCGGAAAGCAAATTCTGGGCTTTTCGGACTTGTCAGAGTTTGTGGCATCTTTGAACCGACCGAGAATTATTATGATGATGGTGCGGGCAGGTAATGCAGTGGACGAACTTATCGACCAAGTGAGTCCTTTTCTGGCAGAGGGGGACGTTTTGATAGACGGAGGTAATTCGGATTATGTGGATACTGGACGGCGGGTAGCTGCTTGCCGCGCTCATGGATTGCTGTTTGTCGGGGCAGGAGTTTCCGGCGGGGCAGAGGGAGCCCTTCGGGGGGCTTCCATCATGCCGGGCGGAGCGAAAGAGGCTTGGCCGTTGATTCGCCCTCTTTTACAAGATATGGCTGCAAAGGCAGCCGACGGAACCCCTTGTTGTGACTGGGTGGGGCCGGACGGAGCCGGACATTTTGTTAAAATGGTGCATAATGGCATAGAGTACGGTGACATGCAACTGATTGCCGAAACCTATTTCCTGTTGAAACGGGCCGGTGGAATGGACAATGAACGGATGAGTCGCTTGTTCGGTCGTTGGAACGAAGGCCGCTTAAAAAGTTATTTAGTGGAAATAACATCCGAAATCTTGGCTTATAAAGAAGCTGACGGTGGGTATTTGGTGGATCGTATTCTGGACGTGGCCGGGCAGAAAGGTACGGGACAATGGTCGGTGAAGAACGCGCTCGAATTGGGAGAATCGTTCGGATTGATAGCGGAAGCTGTTTTCCAACGTAATATCTCTACGCAGAAGGAACTGCGTGTGGAGGCGGCACGTGTATATGCTTCCCGGTTGGAGGAAGAACCGTATGCTTCATTCTCGGCTGATGAAGTAGAACAGACTTTGTTTGCCTCCAAGTTAGTGGCTTATGCTCAAGGGTTTGATTTGCTGTCGAGAGCTTCTGAACAGTTTGGGTGGAATCTGGATTTGGCCATGATAGCCCGAATGTGGCGGGGAGGCTGTATCATTCGGTCGGCTTTTCTGGACGAACTTGCCCGGGCTTACGAGGCAGGGGGAGGACGAGGGAATCTGATGTTGTTCCCAACCTTCTCCACGCAAGTCAGGGAGGCTTTGCCTGCATGGCGTAGAGTGGTGGCTACGGCTGTATGTGAAGGGGTGGCTGTACCGGCATTTGCCTCTGCGCTCAATTATTTCCATTCTTTGACTACGGACTTTTTACCTGCCAATTTGATTCAGGCGCAACGTGATTATTTCGGTGCGCATACTTTTGAGCGGACGGATGGTGAAAGGGGAAAGTTTTATCATGAAGAATGGGTCTCACTACAATAAAATAAGGAGGAAATATGAACAAACCGGATGCTTTGACTCTTGTGATATTTGGCGCGTCGGGAGACCTGACAAGGCGTAAACTGATGCCGGCACTTTACCTTTTATATAAAGCGGGACGGTTGCCCCGCCGTTTTGCTGTGTTGGGGATGGCGCGTACGTCTTATGATGATGACCGTTTCCGTACATCTATACGTGAGGGGTTGCTTTCTTTCGTACGACCGGACGAGGTGGACGAAAAAGCAATCCATGCATTTTTGTCCTGCTTGCATTATCTTTCAGCCGATCCTTCGAAGCCGGAAGCTTATGCGGAATTGAGGATACGCTTGGAGGAGATAGATCGGACAATAGATAATCCTCATAATTATTTGTATTACTTGGCTACTCCGCCGTTGCTTTACGGCGTGATTCCCCGCCATTTGAAGGCGGAGGGATTGAATCGGGATGGCGATGGTTTCAGGCGTATCGTCGTGGAGAAACCTTTCGGTTATGACTTGTCGTCGGCGTTGGAACTGAACCGTATTTATTTGGATGCCTTTCGGGAAGAGCAGATCTATCGCATCGATCATTTTTTGGGGAAAGAGACGGTGCAGAATATACTGGCTCTCCGTTTTGCCAACAGTGTCTTCGAGCCTTTATGGAACCGGAATTATATAGATTACGTAGAGATTACGGCCGTGGAGAATATGGGAATCGGGACGCGGGGAGGTTTCTATGACGGAGTAGGGACCTTACGCGACATGGTGCAGAACCATTTGGCACAGTTGTTGGCTGTGACAGCCATGGAGCCTCCTGCTGCCTTTGATGCTTCGGGATTCCGGAATGAGGTGGTGAAAGTCTACCAGTCCTTGACGCCATTGACTGGAGAAGACATCCGTCATTCGGTGGTGCGTGGGCAATATATGGCTTCTGAAGGCCGTAAGGGATATAGGGAGGAAGAGCAAGTGCCAACTTTGTCTCGGACGGAAACTTATTTGGCTATGCGGTTGGAGTTGAACAACTGGCGGTGGGGCGGCGTACCTTTTTATATCCGCACGGGTAAACAGATGCCTACAAAAGTGAGTGAGATTGTGATACACTTCAAGCCGGCACCTTATTCCTTGTTCCATTGCGAAGGAGGTACTTGTCCGGTACCCAATCGTTTGGTGATACGTATACAACCTAATGAAGGGATTGTATTGCGTATCGGTATGAAAAAGCCGGGTGAAGGCTTCGAAGTACTCCCGATGGATATGGACTTCAGTTATGCCGAATTAGGTCGCCTGCCTACGGAGGATGCTTATGCACGCTTAATAGAGGATTGTATTGCGGGCGACCCTACGTTGTTTATCCGTAGCGATGCCGTAGAAAGCGGATGGCGTTTTTTCGATCCGATACTGAAATATTGGCAGGATGTGCCGGAATGCCCGCTTTACGGTTATCCGGCAGGCTCGTGGGGGCCGTTGGAGGCAGATAGCCTGATGGCTCGTCATGGAGCGTCGTGGACCAATCCGTGTAAGAATTTGACGAATACTCATTTATATTGTGAGCTATGAACATACATGTAGCGGATAATGCCCGTGAAGCGGCAAGAATGTTGCTTCGGAATATGCTAGCTGCCATTAGGCAACCTTCCGGGGCAGGGGGTGAAGGCGACATGGTCAATGTTGCCTTCTCAGGAGGCAGTACACCGGCTGTCTTGTTTGATGTGTGGGTAGAGGAGTTCGCTGAATTGACGCCTTGGAATCGTTTCCGAGTGTATTGGGTGGATGAACGTTGTGTTTCTTCTGGGAACAAAGACAGCAATTACCGGTTGGCTAAGATACATTTGTTGGATAAGGTTCCATTAACTTCGGAACAGGTTTTCCGGATACGCGGAGGGCAAGAGGATGCGGAAAGAGAAGCTTTGCGCTATTCTTCGATGGTGTTGTCGCAATTACCATTGGACGGGCGCATACCTGTGTTTGATTTTGTGTTATTAGGTATTGGAGCAGATGGGCATACCTCCTCTGTCTTTCCCGGACAGGAAAAGTTGCTTCATACTTTGGCGCCTTATGTACTTAGCACTCATCCCGTCACCGGCCAACGTCGCATTGCTATGACCGGTGAAGTCATGGTTCGTGCCCGTCATACATGGTTTTATGTCACAGGGCAGGATAAAGCCGACGTTATACAGTCTTTATCCTGCCCTGAAGTGCGCAACCGTTATCCGGCTGCTTATGTGTGGCAATCCGCGCTTCATGCGGAATTGTTTACCGATATTCAGGTCATTTCACCCGTTTGATTCCTTCGTGTGTAGGAATGACCGGTTTGATGGTGCCGTCTTCGTTGAATTCCATTTTGTCGATACATACTTCGCGGTGTACGCCCGGCTGATGTTTGATATAATTCTTATTGATGCGGTGATATACGATGTACCATTCGTCTTTACCGGGAATCTGTAGGACGGCGTTATGTGCCGGGCCATAGATTTCCTGTTCGGGACGTTGGATGAGGATAACTGGATTTTTGGCTACTTCAATCGGTCCGAGCGGAGATTTGGCTGTACCATAGGCTACGTGATAGTTGGGAGAACCTGTGTCGTCCACGCTCCACAAGAAATAGTAAGTGCCTTTGCGGTAGAACACGTAAGGAGCTTCTCGGAAGGCATAATCTTGCAGCGTACCGCCTTGTGGGGTCATGAGTGTTTCCGTTTCCGGTTTGATGCTCATCATGTCCTCGTTCAGTTCCGCACCGGCCATGTAGCCGTTGCCCCAGTAAAGATAGCTTTTTCCGCTTACGGGGTCTTCAAACACATCCACGTCTATCTGCTGCCCGTGTTTCTGACCTTCAGGCCGACGGTCTATGATAGGATGTCCGGCATCGGTGAACGGTCCGCAAGGATGGTCTGCGGTAGCTACTCCGATGGCTTTCCCGTTGGGCGTGTTGCCGCTGAAATAGAAGAAATATTTGTATTTCCCGTCCATTTTCTTTTCGATGATGCACGGTGCCCACGCATTACCGTCGGACCACTTCACTTGGTCGGTACCCAAGTCGAGCATGATACCCTCGTGGCGCCAGTCGGTCAAATCTTTGGAACTGAAGACCGTGAAATAGTATCCGCCCCATCCCGGAGTTCCGTCGGTAGTGGAATAGATGTAGTACTTGTTGGTTTGTTTCGCATACAGGATTTCAGGATCGGCATGAAATTCCGGGAGTACGGGGTTTCCTGTCTTGGCCCTTTGAGCCGAAAGATGTGCCGGGATGCCTAGCAAACCGGCCATGGCGAGAATGGTTAATGTTTTTTTCATCATGTTTATATTAAAATTAAAAATGTGTCAGCAACCCATGATTTCACGGTAGAAGTCCAACATGTTGAAGATTTCGTCCTTTCCGGCTGTACGGTTGATACGGATATCTCCTATGCCGCCCAATAGTGTGAAGTTGACCTCTCCCGACGTGTTTTTTTTGTCGTGGGTCATGAATTGGTATAGCGTTTCGTACGCCTTGCAGTCGAAAGGGAACACACCGTAGTACCTTTTGATGAACTCTGTAGTCTGGCGTAGCTTGTCTTTTGGAAAATCCTCTCGCAGGCAACTCAGGTAAAGTTCGCATACCAATCCCCAGGCCACTGCGTAACCGTGCAGTACGGTACGCTCTTCTGCCAAGGCCAGGCTTTCGAGTGCATGTCCGGCTGTATGCCCTAAGTTCAGGGCCTTGCGGATACCCTGTTCATACGGATCCTGTGCCACGACATTTTCCTTGATGGCTACGCTTTGGGCAACCATCTCTTGTAGTTGGAGATAGTCGATGTCGTCCAAGTCGAATGAGACCAATTCTGCCCAATGCTTTTCTGTGCTGATAAGGCCGTGTTTCAGCATTTCCGCATATCCGGAACAGATGTTCTTGTAGTCCAGTGTTTTCAGGAACTCTGTATCCAACAATACGCTTGCGGCGGGTGCGAAAGCTCCTATTTCGTTTTTCAAACCGTTGAAGTTAATGCCTGTTTTTCCGCCTACAGCTGCATCCACCATGGCTAGCAAAGTCGTAGGGATGTTGATGTACGGGATACCTCTTTTAAAAGTGGAGGCTGCAAACCCTCCAAGGTCGGTCACCATTCCCCCGCCTAAATTGACCAACAGGGAATGGCGTGTGCCGCCTTTTTGACTTAATTCGGTCCATACTGAAATGAGGGTCTCTATGCTTTTGTGTTCGTCTGTGGCACCGATGACGATGTGTTCAGACTGTTGCATGGACGGGAAACCGGAGATAACCGGCCAACACTTTTTATATGTGGTTTCATCCGTCAGGACAAATAACTTGTCATGAGGTTGGTGGGTTATGGCCTGTTCCAAACTCTCCCTCAGATTTTGTGAAATAATGATTTTCTGCTTTTGCATAGCGCATGTTCATGATAATTCGATTGCAAAGATAGGTTTTTTGGAAGATAATGTTCCATTTTGCCTTTTATTTCTTGTGGATTATTTAATTTTGCAGGTGGTTAGGTGATAAATACATTTTTTTTTGTTAAAAAGCACCCGTTGGATTAAACCGATAGGTGGGTTGTTCGTCATACTACCGAATGGCGTTTAAAAATTAATTTTAAGATCTGGATAAACATGAAAAAAAGAAACGTGCTAGCTTTTGTGCTATGTATGTGGAGCTTGTGCTTATGGGCGCAGGATGCGGCGGTTGGAGAACAAAAGAAAACTGCCGGTAAGAGTGTGACGGTGAGTGGAACAGTGATAGAGGAAGACACTAATGAGCCGGCTTTTTCAGCATCAGTGGTGTTGCTTAAACCCGTAGATAGTACATTGGTTGCGGGGGCCAGTTCCGGATTGGACGGTAAGTTTTCCATCAAAAGCGTGAAACCAGGGAAATACATATTCAGAATTACTTCGGTGGGGTTTAAGCCTTATTATAAAGATGTACAGGTGGCGGCTTCAAAACCTTCGATGGCAATGGGCACCATCCTTTTGGAGACTAATGCGGCTGTACTGGATGCGATCGAAGTGACAGCTCGTCAGGCACAGGTGGAAATGAAGGCGGATACTTTCGTTTACAATGCCGGTGCTTATCGAGTGCCCGAAGGCTCGGCTTTGGAAGAGTTGGTGAAGAAATTGCCCGGTGCTGAGGTCGCGGAAGACGGGACGATTACCATCAACGGTAAGGAGGTGAAGAAAATCATGATTGACGGCAAGGAATTTTTTGACAACGACACCCGGGTGGCGATGAAAAACTTGCCGACCAATATGATTGAAAAGATAAAGTCTTACGACCGCAAGAGCGACTATACGCGGATGACTGGTATCGAGGACGGGGAGGAAGAGACGGTTATCGACCTTTCCGTGAAACCGGAAATGAAAAAAGGATGGATTTCTAATGTGGACGGGGGATATGGTACGGAAAAGCGATATACAGGACGTTTCATGGTGAACCATTTCACAGACAAGCTCCGCGTGACTGGGCTCGGGGGAGCCAACAACTTGAACCAAAACGGACGGGAGGCCATGAAAGAGGCGGGAATCGACTTCGTATGGGAGAACGGAAAGAAAGAAAATGAGGCAGGCCGCCTGAGGGTGGGGGGGAATGCACGTTATTACCATCGTAACACGGACCAACTTTCCATTACCAATTCCGAAACATTCCTTTCCGCAGGGGCGAACAGTTCTTTTTCCAATAATTCTGGCCGGACACGGTCGGGTAACACGAATGTGAATTCTAACTTCCGGCTTGAATGGTCGCCGGATACGATGACGCGCATCATGTTCCGTCCCAATTTCTCTTATTCGGAAAATTACAGCAACGGGCAGAGCAGTAGCGTGACGTTCAATGATGACCCGTACGCATGGGGCATGTCCGATCCGCTTTCGCAATACCGTGATTATGTGGCAGACAGTATCGTGGTGAATGATAACAGGCGTTGGAACCACAGTGACGGGAAAAGCTATTCCGTGGACGGAATGCTAATGGTGAACCGTCGCCTGAACAGCAAAGGACGCAACCTTACTTTGCGTATGAGGGGAGGGCTTTCCGATTCGGAAAACAAGTCGTTCAGCATATCGGAAGTGAATTATTTCCTCCGGCGCAAGCCTGATGGGAACAACGAAAAATCTTACATGCACCAATATAATGCGAACCCTTCGAAAAGTTATAACGGGAGTGCGGATTTGAGCTATAGCGAACCGTTGTTTGAGGGCGCGCATTTGCAGTTCAGCTACCGCTACCAGTACCGTTATTCGGATTCCGACCGTTCGATGTATTCTTTGGATAGCTTGGTGTCCAAAGGTGTCATTACACAGGAACAGCTCGAGGCATTCCCTTTGGAGTATATTCCGGGTGTGGATTGGTTGGAATTGGCTCGCAATTACCAAAACAGCCAGTATGCCACTTACAAGGAGCATAACCAGGAGGCTACGGTGATGTTCCGTTATGGGAAAGACAAGATACGTTTCAGTGCGGGTGTGTCTGTGCAGCCGCAGAAAACTTATATGGATTATACCAAGGGGAGTCTTGATACTTCTGTGGTACGCAATGTGCACAATTGGGCGCCGCGTATAGATTTCCGTTATAAGTTCTCTGAAACCGGACAGTTGCGTTTCCGTTATAACGGGCGTTCCTCGCAACCTTCAATGACGAACTTGTTGGATGTGACTGACGATTCAGACCCGTTGAACGTGTCGAAAGGTAATCCTGGGTTGAAACCTTCGTGGAATAACCGCATGGAACTGTTTTACAACAATTACATCCCCGATTTGCAACGCGGGTGGATGGTGCATATGAACATGAACATGACGAAAAACAGCATCAGCACGGCCGTGCTTTATGATGAGGCTTCGGGACGGCGTACCACCATGCCTATGAATATCGACGGTAATTGGAATACTTGGACGGGGCTGATGTTCAATACGGCAATCGGGGAAAAGAAGTATTTCAACTTTTTCACTTTTACCTCTTTCTATTATGCGAATGATGTAGGTTATATAAGTTCAGACTCGGATGTAAGTCAAGATGTTACATCCGACCAAATCGTAAACCTCAGTCAAAAGAGTACCACGAAGAATTCCAATATTGGGGAACGGGTCAGGTTTAATTTCCGTAATGACCTACTTGAGATAGGAGTGAATGGCAACATCAACTACCAGCATGCCCGGAACGATTTGCAGGAGAATGCGAATCTGGATACGTATAACTTTTCTTATGGGGGAAACGTGCAGGTGAATATGCCGTGGAACATGAGTTTCTCGTCCAACATAGACCAAAGCAGTCGTCGAGGATATGATGATGCGACGATGAATACTAATGAATTGATTTGGAATGCGGAACTTTCGCAGAGTTTCTTGAAAGGGAATGCTGCCACGGTCGCAGTGAAGTGGTATGATATTTTGCGCGAACGGAGTAACATTTGGCGTTCGGTCTCCGCTACGCAGCGTACGGACTCTTGGAACAATTCCATTAACAGTTACGTCATGGTCCATTTCATTTATAAGCTCAATTTGTTGGGAGGGCGTAATGTTATAGGTGAAGAGCCTGAAGGAAGAGGCCATGGAGGAGGTCCCCGGAGGGGGCGTGGCGGCTTCGGAGGTCCACGTTTTTAAGCGGGTGTCCAAATTCATTGATTACGGTGGTCCAAAGTTCCGTTTTCCGGGACTTTGGACCACTATTTTTATGTTTTGGTGGAGTTGTGTTGCTTTTTCTTCCGCTTCTTGGCCGGATTTCAATACTTTTTTGTATGTTTGTTATAAAGAAACCGGATTGAGACGTGTTCGATGTGGTAATTTATAGTGTACTTGGTGCTTTTTACTTGTTTATAGTTTTGAGCCAGATGCTGGTGGTGATTTTGGAAAACCGTCAGCCGGTGAAGACTGTGGCATGGCTGATGGTGTTGTTTTCCTTACCTGTCATCGGATTAGTTATTTATTTTTTTTTCGGTAGGAATCGTAAGCGGGAACATTTTGTAAGCCGGGCGTGTGCTAGCCAGCTTGCACGTCGTTCGGCCGTGCGTTTCTATCAGGGAGGTTTTCCGGAACTTCCGGCAGAGCATAAGCCTTTGATTAAGCTGTTCCGTCGGCAAAGCGGTTCGTTTCCCTATCCTGACAATAAAATGCGTTTCTTTATCTCGGGAGAGGAAATGCTTGATAACTTGTTACGTGACATAGCTGCGGCGCGGCATCACATTCATGTGGAGTTTTATATCATAGAAGATGACAAGGTGGGACAACTGGTGCGCGAGGCTTTGGCAGCCAAGGCCCGCGAAGGAGTGAGCGTGCGTTTGGTGTACGACGACGTGGGATGTTGGAATGTGAAGAACCGCTTTTTCAAGCAGATGGAAACGGATGGCATACAGGTGGCGCCTTTCCTTCCGGTACGTTTCCCGAAATTCACCAGTAAGGTGGACTTCCGGAATCATCGGAAGATTGTGGTCATCGACGGCATTATCGGTTATGTGGGCGGCATGAATCTGGCTGAGCGTTATTTTTATCAGGTGGATAGAAGCCAACCTGTATGGCGCGATACGCATGTGCGCATCATGGGGAATGCCGTAGGCGGTTTGCAACGTGCCTTCCTTTCAGACTGGTATGTGGCGGCCGGGCAGACGATTACAGACCAAGTCTATTATCCTCGGGAAGAGGAGTGCCGTAAGATCATGGCCTGCGACCGTGAACCCTACGTGAGCCGGAATGCCTTGATACAGATTGTGACCTCCATACCTACGGCACCGTGGCCGGATATCATGCAGGGAATGATTCTGGCGCTCCTGCGTGCACGTCAGTATTGTTACTTGCAAAGTCCTTATTTCATGCCTACGGAACGTATGTTGTTTGCGTTGCAAACGGCAGCCCTGGCGGGAGTGGACGTGCGTTTGATGATACCGGAGCGCACGGACAAGCGGTTCCTGACGTGGGCTTCGCGTTCGTTTCTTCACGACGTGATGCGTGCCGGAGTGAGGGTGTACCTTTATCAGAAAGGTTTCCTGCACTCCAAGACGTTGGTGTGTGACGATACGTTGATGTCCTGTGGCTCTACCAACATAGATTTCAGAAGTTTTGAGCGCAATTTCGAGGTAAACGCTTTCGTGTACGACAAAGAGGCGGCATTGCACATGAAAAAAGTGTTTCAGGAAGACCAGAGCCATTGCAGGATGTTGAACTTGGAGACGTGGGAGACACGTTCCATTTGGTGCCGTGTAGCCGAATCCTCTATTCGCTTGCTGTCTCCTTTGCTTTGAAGAAGGAAAAGTTCACGCTCCCGTATGCACGGTGTTCTTTGAAAGAAGGATGTGTGCTGAAGTCATTGGTCTTGCCATGTTCCAACACGAACAGGCCGTCGGGTTTCAGCAGGTTGTGCCGGAACACGAGGTCGGGAAGTTCTTCCAATTCCTTCAGGGCATAGGGAGGGTCGGCAAAGATAAAGTCGAACTGTTCATTGCACCGGTCTAAATAACGGAATACGTCGGCACGCAAAAGGTGGCAGTTGGGGGCTTTCAGCGTGTCGATAATCTGGCTGATGAAGCGGAAATGTTGGGCATCACGCTCCACGGAAACCACCTTTCCGCACCCTCTTGAAAGCAGTTCTATGGTAATGCTGCCGGTGCCGGCAAAAAGGTCTAACGCCTCCGGCTCTTCTTCGAAATCCAGATAGCCGTTGAGTACGTTGAACAAGTTTTCCTTGGCAAAATCCGTCGTGGGACGTGCCTTGAAACTGCGGGGGACATCGAAATGCCTGCCCTTGTATATACCGGTGATGACTCTCATAACGATGATTTATATTATATCACATGAACCCATAAGGCCAACAGGTCGAACGGGAGCTGCTGATTCCGTGCCAACGTGGAACGGCGGTAAATATCGGCCGTATCCGTGTTTCTGACGTTCTGCAAGTATCGGGTAAGGATCCGTGCCGTGTCATTCTTTATATTGCCGTTGCCCAATAGTATGCATTCCTCCTGACGTACATCCATTTTCAGGTCTTTCCATACGGAAAGGATAAAATAGACCGCATTGTCTGCCATGTCGGCCGGAAAGGCATTGGCATAGCATAACCGTTGTTCCCGATAGCCGAATACGAAAACTTCTTTTTCGTCGAAATAAGCGTATAATTGCCGTTTGTCCTGTTGGGACAAAAGCCACAGCTTTTCCAATATCATGGTATGGCTGTGATAAAAACGTATGCTCGGAAAATATTGGCTGAGTATGCGTTCCACTTCAAGGTCTACTGTAAATATCTGGGCTATTTCCAGATGGGGCAGGATATTATAATAGGTTTTGCCCGTTTTTTCCTGAGCATATGTCAGGCGATAGAGCGCATGGGCTTCCTCTTTCCGGAAACATTCTAAAGGCACTTGCATGGAGAGTCCTGTCACTAAGCCATAAACCACGGAGTTATTCCTTTTTTGGACTATGGCAGATTGCCCGATGGCCTTTTTCAGGGTTTCCGCGACGCTTTCTTCTTCATGATAAATATAGTCTTCTATAGCTACCGGTTCCGTCGTTGCCGGGTTGTAGCTATAAAAAGAAAATCCATCCGCGTGCAGGCGGATGGACAGATTATAAGTTTGACTTTGATTATTCCCAGTTTCCTGCATTGTTGTTCGGGGTCATGAGGTCACCAATTTTCAGTCCGGCATAACGGCCTTGTTTCTCAGCCGCATCTGTCAGGTTGTAAATCTCGCGTTCGCTCAGGCCTTTCAGGTAAGCAGAATAAGGAGCACGGCATTCCATCACATTTTGAGTCACACCGGAGCGGCCTACGTGGATGGTTTTCTCCAATTCAAAAGTCTGTCCGTCACTATACGGGATGAATTTGAGTGAATCTGCGTTACCGTTTGTACCCACAATGGCTTCGGCCATGGGAGTCCATGTCGTGTCGCGACGGAAATTCTGCAAACCGTTGGCTGCGATGGCGGCAGCGTCTCCGCTGTTTACAATGGCTGCAGCCTTGGATTCGGTCAGCCCGCTTTCCATTTGTTTGTCACTCAGTTCTCCCACCTTGGTCACGTGGGGGATTTGTGCCGTTTTAATGAAGTTGATCAGCACGTCGAGCGTGTCGCAGAACTCACCTTGATGTTGTTGGCGGTACTGTTCTTCCGCATCTTTGATTTGAATCAAACGTGCCTTAACTGCTGCTTCCCGTATGTCCTTCTCCTTGTTGAACTGGATGGGTTGCATGATGCTCTCGTAGCAGAGATAAAGCAAAACCACTGCGCATAAGCCCAGGATGACATTAATTGCTTTTTTCATGATACATTTATAATTTTTATTTGTTACATTCGCATCGCAAAAGTAAGATAAATAAATTTAATATTCGACTTTTCGGCGAACTTTTTATCTCGGTTTTATGATAAATAAGGATTTAGAGCGGTTTATAGAGGGAAAATGTCCCTTTGAAGTTACAAACGGGCAACGGGAGATGATAGCCATGACGGCAGATTTCCTTTTGTCGGGGGACAAGGACGGGCTTTGTTTGTGGCGCGGATATGCCGGTACGGGCAAGACTTCCGTATTGAGCGCGTTGGTCAGGGCCTTGGACGATTTGAAGCAGAAAACCGTCCTGATGGCACCTACGGGGCGGGCGGCCAAAGTCTTCGCCCTGCATGCGGGGCATCCGGCCTTTACCATTCATAAGCGCATATACCGTCAGAAGACTTTTTCCAATGAGACGGACAATTTCTTACAGAATGTCAACCTGCAGAAACATACCTTATTTATTGTGGACGAGGCTTCCATGATTTCGGGGAGTACCGGCGGAGTGGGGCATTTCGGTTCCGGTTGCTTGTTGGACGACTTGATACAGTTCGTTTATTCGGGCGAGGGATGCCGTTTGATGTTGGTGGGCGACACGGCACAGTTGCCTCCCGTGGGGGAGGAACTCAGTCCGGCCCTCTCGCGACGCGCATTGGAAGGATATGGCTTGCATGTATGGGAAGGAGAACTGACGCAAGTGGTCCGGCAGCATGACGAGAGCGGCATATTGTGGAATGCCACACGCCTGAGACATTGGATTACAGCGGATGAGTACACCGGATTGCCCCAAGTGCGCATCCTGGGTTTTCCCGATATCCGTCGCGTACCCGGAGATGAATTGATAGAAGCTTTGGAAGAAGCTTACAGCCGGTGCGGACTGGACCAGGCCATCGTGGTGACGCGGTCGAACAAACGAGCCAACATTTATAACAACGGCATAAGGGGGCGCATCTTAGGGCGGGAAGAAGAACTTACGGGAGGCGACCAGTTATTAGTGGCCAAGAACAATTATTTCTGGACTGCGGGACAGAAGGACTGTCCCTTCGATTTCTTGGCCAATGGTGACGTGGCGGTCGTGCGGAAAGTGCGGCGTACACGTGAAATGTACGGGTTTCGCTTTGCCGACGTGTGGTTGCGCTTTCCCGATTATGATGATGTGGAACTGGAGGCAACGGTATTGTTGGACACGTTACAGAGCGAAGCGCCGGCCTTGACGAAAAAACAGTCCGATGCCCTATTCTTTGCCGTAGAAGCGGATTATATGGACATTACGGTGAGGCGTGAACGGTTGAAAAAGTTGAAAACCGATCCCTATTTCAATGCCTTGCAGGTGAAATATGCCTATGCCGTGACTTGCCATAAGGCACAGGGCGGACAGTGGCAACGGGTCTTCGTGGATCAGGGCTATATGACGGAAGACATGCTTACGCCCGATTATGTCCGTTGGCTATACACGGCCTTTACCCGGGCCACGGAAACTTTGTATTTGGTGAACTGGCCGCCGGATCAAATGGAAAGCGAGAAAGGATAAAATACTTTTGTACGGATTCCTGATGGGGATATCCGTGGCGTTTTTCAACATGAGGAGAACGGAAAATCAGTTGGCTGAGATTGATTTTTCGTTCTCCTCATGTTGGTTTTTTATTCTCCGCAGATTGATACAAGGATATGAAGAGATTTGTATTGCGTTGTATGATAGGATTTTATGAAAATCCTTTCGGGAAGGCGAGAAAGAATGGAATGTCTTGAATATTCATAGCTTCTTCATAAGTCGGGATACAAGAGTAAAAAAGTGGGGAAGAGCCATGCTCCTCCCCACTTGCTATTCGATGCCGGGGTGTGGTGCGGTTTATAATGCCGCCAGTTCGACGAACTTGTCTACGGCCGCGCTCAGCCCGTCGGCATTCTTGCCGCCGGCTGTGGCGAAGTGGGGCTGTCCGCCGCCACCGCCCTGAATGAGCTTGGCTGCTTCGCGGACGATTTTGCCCACGTTCATGCCGTGTGCCTTTACCATATTGTCTGAAGCCGCAGCCGTCAGCATGGGCTTGCCTTCGTGCAGGCTGCCGATGATGACCAATGCGTCTTCCGCACCGTTCCGAAGTTGGAAGGCCATGTCTTTCACGAGATCGGCAGGCATGGGGAGAATGCTGCGGTATAGCGTAACACCGTTTACGATAGCGGCCTGCGAGACGATACGTGCCTTGGCCTGTGCGGCCTTTTCTTTCATGCTTTCTTCAATCTGCTTCTTCAGGGTTGCGTTTTCCTCAATGGATTTGAGGATGGCTGCTTTCACGTCCGGGGCATTGTTGAACAAGGTTCTCAATTCGTTAGTCAGGTCTTGCAGGGTATAAAGCATGTTTTCCACTTTTTCGCCTGTGATGGCCTCGATGCGGCGGATGCCGGCAGCTACCGAACTCTCGCTCAGGATTTTCACCATGCCGATGCGGCCGGTGGATTTGGCATGGCAACCGCCACAGAATTCCACGCTGTCGCCGAATTGCACGACGCGCACCCGGTCGCCGTATTTCTCACCGAAGAGCGCGATGGCGCCCAGTTCCTTGGCCTTTTCTATCGGCATGTCGCGATGGTCTTGCAGGGGCAGGTCTTCGCGGATTTTGGCATTGACGATGCGTTCCACTTCGCGCAGTTGTTCGTCGGTCACTTTCTGGAAGTGGGAGAAGTCGAAGCGCAAGTATTCCGGGGTGACCAATGAACCTTTCTGTTCCACATGTTCGCCCAACACCGTGCGCAGGGCCTGGTCGAGCAAGTGCGTACAAGTGTGGTTGGCTTCGCTCGCAGCGCGCAAATCAGTATCTACGCAGGCCATGAAGTCGGCTTCGGGGTGTTCGGGCAAAGTCTTGGCAATATGTACCGGGAGGTTGTTTTCCCGTTTGGTGTCAACGATTTCTATGGTTTCGTGTTCCGAACAAAGTACACCACGGTCGCCCACCTGTCCGCCCATTTCGGCATAGAACGGTGTATAGTCGAGTACGATTTGATAGAACGTCTGTTTCTTTTGTGTCACCTTGCGGTAGCGGAGGATGTGGCATTCGTGTTCCGTGTAGTCCCAACCTTTGAACTCGGTTTCTCCTTCCCTCACTACGACCCAGTCTCCCGTTTCCACGGTGGCGGCGTTGCGTGCGCGTTCTTTCTGCTTCTGCATTTCCGCATGGAACGTTTCTTCGTCCACGGTCATGCCGTTCTCACGGCAGATGAGTTCCGTCAGGTCGAGTGGGAAACCGTAGGTGTCGAACAGCGTGAATGCTTCCACGCCGTCTATGACGGTCTTCCCTGATGCGCGCGTTTCGGCCATCACACGGTCGAGCAGGCGGATACCGGTTTCCAAAGTGCGCAAGAAGGAGTCTTCTTCCTCTTTCATCACTTTGGAGATGAGCACCTTTTGGGCTTCCAATTCCGGGTAGGATTTTCCCATTTCCTGCACGAGCACGGGCAGGAGCTTGTACATGAAAGCTTCTTTTTGCCCTAAGAACGTGTAGGCATAGCGTACGGCGCGGCGCAGGATACGGCGGATGACGTAGCCGGCTTTGGCATTGCCCGGCAACTGGCCATCGGCAATGGAGAAAGCTATGGTGCGCAAGTGGTCGGCCACTACGCGCATGGCCACGTCCTTCTTCGGGTCTTCACCGTACCGGCAATCCGATAAATCACCGATTACCCGGATAATGGGTTGGAACACGTCTGTGTCGTAATTGGAACGTTTGCCTTGCATCACGGCGCACAAACGTTCGAACCCCATACCCGTGTCGATGACTTTGGCCGGAAGGGGCTCTAGGCTTTGGTCGGCCTTACGGTTGTATTGCATGAACACGAGGTTCCATATTTCGATGACCAACGGGTTGTCCTTGTTCACCAGTTCGCGACCGGGAACTTTCGCTTTTTCTTCCTCCGGACGCAGGTCGATATGGATTTCGGAACAGGGACCGCAGGGACCCGTGGCACCCATTTCCCAAAAGTTGTCGTGCTTGTTGCCGTTGATGATGTGGTCGGCCGGAAGGAACTTCTCCCAATAAGAGGCCGCTTCGTTGTCGCGTTCCAGTCCTTCTTCAGGTGAACCTTCAAAGACGGTGGCATACAAGTTGGACTTGTCAATTTTCAACACGTCTACCAGATATTCCCATGCCCATTCGATGGCTTCTTTCTTGAAGTAGTCGCCGAAGCTCCAGTTGCCGAGCATTTCGAACATGGTATGGTGGTAAGTGTCATGGCCTACTTCTTCCAAATCATTGTGTTTGCCGCTGACACGAAGGCATTTCTGCGAATCGGTGCAACGTTTGCTTGTGGCGGGACGGTTGCCCAGGATGATGTCTTTGAACTGGTTCATGCCCGCATTGGTAAACATCAGCGTCGGGTCGTCTTTGATGACCATCGGCGCAGACGGGACAATAAGATGCCCCTTAGACTCGAAGAACTTGACGAACGAGTCGCGGATTTCGTTTGCAGTCATTTGATTTTTATTTTATGCGTTACTATTTTCCAAAAAGTTTTGCAAAGATAGGCCGTTTTGCCTACTTTTGCAAGGAAATGACTGGAAACGAACGGAAAAAGAATTGAATTATGGCACTGAATCCGAATAAGGAGTTGAAACTTTATTATTCCATAGGGGAAGTGGCGGAAATGTTGGGCTTGTCCGAGACTTTGCTACGCTATTGGGAGAAAGAATTTCCCTCGATAACTCCCAAAAAGGCAGGGCGTAACGTACGTCAATATTCCCAGGAAGACATTGATCAGCTGAGGCTTGTCCGCCATTTGGTCAAGGACAAGGGCATGAAGTTGGCTGCGGCTCGCAAGGCGTTGAAGAATAATAAGGATGGTGCGGAACGCGATGCGGAGATTGTCGCCCGCTTGCGGAGCATCCGGGAAGAGTTGATGCAAATAAAAAAGGAATTAGACGGTTTGGTCTGATTCCTTTCTATGGTATATGGAGGGGATGCCTCAGTCTATTCTTGTCGCTTCTTCAACACCGGTCATGTTTTTCAGTTTGTTGCAGATGGTTTTGACATCTTCCACGTCGTGTACCCCTAATTGTATTTCGCAATCGAATATGCCATCCTTTGTCGTGACGGTCAATTTGTAGATATTGATGTTAAGTTGGTTGGACAGAACACCGGTCATTTCATGCAGGATACCGATATTGTCGATGCCGCTGACTTTGATGGTGGCGGGGAAGAACAGCGTTTTATGTACGTCCCATGTGGCCGCAAGAATATGGTTGCCGTCGCTAGTTTTGAGTTTGGCGGCCACGGGGCATTGGCGTTTGTGGATGTAAATGTGCTTGTCGCTGTCGATATATCCCAACACGTCATCTCCCGGGATGGGGTGGCAGCATTCCGCAATGATGAAATTCTGGATGTTTTCTTCGTTCAGGATCACTGTTTTCTTCCGGTCTATTGAGACCGGTTGTTCCGGGGTTGGTTTCTCTTTTGTTTTTGAAGAAGGAGACTTCTTCTTCAGGAAAGGGATGAAATGTGTCCAACTGTTGCCCTTGTTCCCTGATTTCTCATGAAGTACGTTCAGGTCGGCCGTGCCCAACACGATATTTCTGGTGCCTATGGCCTGAAAGAGTTCTTCGCGGAACTTGATGTGGTGCAAGTCACATAGTTTGTCCACGTTCATGCTGTTGGGTTCAATCTCTGCTTTTTCGAAAAATTCGTTGAGCATTTCTTCTCCTTGCTTCTGCTGTTCGCGTTCTTCGCGGCGCAAGATGGCCTGGATTTTGCCTTTGGCCTTGGCCGTGGTGGCAAAATTAATCCATTCCTTCTGTACCCGTTGGGTTTTCGAGGTCAGGATTTCCACTTGGTCGCCACTTTGTAATTTATGGCTGAGCGGTACTAATTTATGGTTCACCTTCGCACCGATACAATGGCTGCCGAGAAACGTGTGGATACTGAATGCGAAATCGAGTGCCGTGCAGTCAGCCGGCATCGTCTTGAACTCCCCTTTGGGCGTAACTACGAAGATTTCCGAGGCGTAGAGGTTCAACTTGATGGCATCGAGGAAGTCCAAGGCGTTCGGCTGTGGGTCGTCCAGGATTTCTTTGATGGTGTGGAGCCATTTTTCCAGTTCGTCTTCGCTGTCTGCTGTCGTTTTGCTGCCTTCTTTATATTTCCAATGGGCGGCAAATCCTAGCTCTGCCATCTCGTCCATTCTTGTGGAGCGGATTTGCACTTCTATCCATTGGCCCGTCTTGCTCATGAGCGTGACATGCAGAGCTTGGTAGCCATTGGCTTTCGGATGAGTCAACCAATCGCGCAACCGTTCGGGGTGCGGCTTGTATATACGGCTGGCACACACGTAGATGCGGAAGCATTCGCTGATTTCGTCCTCAGCCCTTTGGGGTTCGAAGATGATTCTTACGGCCAGAATGTCGTAGACTTCTTCAAACTCGATATGCTTGTTTTGCATTTTGCACCAGATGGAATAAGGTGTCTTGATGCGTGCCTTGATGGTATAGGTAAGTCCCATCTTGTCCAATGCCTCGCGGATGGGGCGCGTGAAATCTTCAAAGAGGGTTTCACGATGGGCGCGGGTCTGTGCGAGTTTGTCAATAATCTGTTGGTATTCCTCAGGATGTTCGTACCGGAAACTCAGGTCTTCCAGTTCTTCCTTGATTTTGTTCAGTCCGAGGCGGTTGGCCAACGGCGCATAGATATAAAGGGTTTCCCCGGCTATCTTATATTGTTTGTTGGGAGGCTGTGAGCCTAACGTACGCATGTTATGCAACCGGTCGGAAATCTTGATGAGGATTACCCGGATGTCGTCGCTCATGGTCAGCAACAGTTTCTTGAAAGACTCGGCTTGGGCAGATGCCTTGTCGCCGAAGATGCCTCCCGATATTTTTGTAAGCCCGTCTACGATTTGGGCGATTTTAGGACCGAAGATGTTGGAGAGATCTTCCACGGTGTAGTCTGTGTCTTCTACTACGTCGTGGAGCAAGGCGGCGCAGATGGAGGTAGAACCCAAGCCGATTTCGCCGCATACGATTTGGGCTACGGCCAACGGATGCATGATGTAAGGTTCGCCGGAAAGGCGGCGCACTCCTTTATGGGCTTGTTTGGCAAAATTAAAAGCCTTGGTAATGATTTCCACCTTTTTGCGGTGGCGCGATGCCAAATAAGTGTCTATCAGATGCTGAAAGGCATCGTTTACCATTTTATCCTCCTCAAATTGCTTTTTGGCTAAGTCATCCATAATTACCTCCTTTTCTCTTTTGCAGCTGTTTTATCTGACCCTCAGTGTTTTCCCGGCCCGTATGCTTGTACCTTTTATGCCGTTGAGGCGTTTGAGTTTGGATACGGTCGTTCCGTAACGTTTCGCAATCGTCGAGAGAGTCTCTCCCGAGCGTATGGTGTGGGTTCTCGATTTGCTGCGGCTGTTCTTGCCGCTGCGTGAACGTGTAGCGGATGATTTTTTTGCAGATTGGCTTACTTCCACCTCGCTACGGTTGGTAAACAGTTCATCCGACTTATAAGTGTAAACGGAATCTCCGGCCGCAATGAACGCGCTGATACCGTGAGTGGGCAGGCGGAGAATGCAACTTTTCTTGGCACCCGGAATAAGGCCCGTACGATATTGCGGATTAAGGGCTTTGACTTCTTCCGCCTTGACGTTGCATACGGCTACGATTTGGTCGAAATGCACGTCACGGTCAACGATGATGGTGTCCGTGCTAGGCGGTAACGTGGTGGTCATCGGGCATATATTATGTTCGCAATAATAGTTCATGACGTAATTGGCGGCAATGAAAGCCGGAACGTAACCTCTTGTTTCCTGCGGAAGATAAGGATAGATTTGCCAATAATCCCTGCTTCCTCCTGCGCGTCGGATGGCTTTGTTCACATTAGCCGGCCCGCAGTTGTAAGCCGCAATGACCAAAGTCCAGTCGCCGAAAATCTGATAGAGGTCTTGCAGGTAATGTGCGGCGGCATACGAGGACTTGATGGGGTCACGACGTTCGTCTATCAGACTATTGACATCGAGGCCATATACTTTACCGGTAGAAATCATGAATTGCCACAATCCGGCTGCACCGACCCGTGAGGTGGCTCCGGGGTTGAGGGCGGATTCGATGACCGGCAGGTATTTCAGTTCGAGGGGTAATTGGTAACTTTCCAATGCCTCCTCGAATATAGGTACGTAAAAGTTATTGGCTGCCAACATGTAGGATACGGAGCGTCTCAGCCGTGTACAATATTGGTCGATGAATTTCCGTACCACTTCGTTGTAGGGCATTTCTATGACATTGGGCAGGCGGTTGAGGCGCGAGATGTATTCCTCCTTGCTGTATTGCGGATTCTCGTCCGAACTTTCGCATTTCTCATCCAATCCCAGGTAGTTCTTGGTGTTCCATTCTTGCAACAGGCTGTCTATTTCGTAGGTCATACCTTCCGGGAGGCCGATTACTTCGTCTTTTCCCGTTTGGTCGTCGTGTACGGTGATGTCGTTTTGTGCTTTCATCCCCGTAGCCAATAAAGCTGCTATACAGAATAATCCGATTTTTTTCATCATGGTTTAAAAGTTTAAATTACATTGGACGCCGACTGAAGCCTCTCGTCCTCGTCCGCCAAAATTAAAGACGGTCGGTTCGATGCGTAAACCCAAATCTTTGGAAATGTCGAAAGACGAGAGTTCCGCGTCCACGTATGCGTCTACTACCGACAACAGGTACACGGCTATCATGGCGAAGATGCTCATGTCCCGGTACTTGCGGTAATAGTTCTTTTTGTTCTTGAATATTTCTTTGTATTGCTCTTCCCGGCCTGCAATGCTGTAATTCAACGGGAGCATGTTCTCGTAGCTCTTCGTGTTGGGGTCATCATCCATGATATCCAGATAGGCTTGTGAATAGTCGCCATACATTTGGTTGTTCCATGTCAGGGCATAAAGACATCCTAAAAAGCCTCCATAGACAATAGGAATCTTCCACAGTTTGCGGTTGTAAATCTGGCCGGCTCCCGGAATAATCAGGGATAACCACAGTGCACGCTGTGGATTGGGAATGAAACGCTTTTCCATAAAAGGGGGCGTGTGGCGGAGCAATGAATCGCTTTTCAGGCCGACGGCAGTGGAATCCAATGCGGTTGCGGTGGTGTCCGTCAACGTTCCTGCGGACGGCAAACTGTCACCGGGCGTGGGGGACGTTTCGGTGATAACGGGTGGGATGCTGTCTTTGGCCGTAACGGCCAACGTGTCGGTGAGCAGGGAAACTGCGGTGGACGCAGAGTCGTGTACGGCAGGCCTGCTGTCTGCTGTCAGAGGTGCTTGCCCCCAAACTGAAGACACCCCACCGTGCATGAACAAGATGCCGAGCAGGATGAGTGAATGATGATATAAGAGTTTAATACACTTCAACTTTTTAAACGGTCAAACAGTTCGATAATACGTTCCAATTCCTCTTCGTTCGCAAACGGAATGCTAATCTTCCCCTTACCTTTATCCGAACAAGTAAGTTGTACTTTGGCTTGAAAGAATTTAGATAGACTTTGTTTCAATACGTTGTATTCCTCTGGCAAGCGTGCTCCTTTCGGTATGATCTTTTTGCCTCCGCTTTTTACGCTTTCGCCTTCCGTGAGTGCCTTGACCATTTCTTCCACCTTCCGGACGGAAAGGTTCTCCTGGATGATTTGTTGGAATAATTTAATTTGCAGCGTAGGGTTGTCCAAGGCGAGTAAAGCGCGTGCGTGTCCCATGTCGATGTCTTTGTTTTGCAAAGCCATCTGAATAGGGGCGGGCAAACGGAGCAGACGCAAATAATTCGTGATGGTAGAGCGGTTCTTGCCGATGCGTTCACTCAATTTTTCTTGTGTCAAGCTGTACTGTTCGATAAGATGTTGGTAGGCCAGTGCTATCTCCACCGAATTCAGGTCTTCGCGTTGGATGTTCTCTATCAAGGCCATTTCCATGACATTTTCGTCATCTGCCGTACGTATGTATGCCGGGATGGTGTGCAAGCCGGCTTGTTTGGAAGCTCTCCAACGCCGTTCTCCGGCGATGATCTGAAACGTGTCATCCTCCATTTTGCGGAGTGTGATAGGTTGTACGATACCTATTTCCGCAATGGAGGCGGCCAGTTCGCGCAGACTTTCAGGGTCAAAATCCCTTCTCGGTTGGTTGGGATTCGGAGATATCTTGTCCAGTTCGATTTCATTAATGGTAGAGGAACCGTCCGTGTGGACTTCCTTGGTGGAAATCAGAGCGTCCAATCCTCGTCCTAAAGCAGGGTATTTCTTGTGTACAGCCATTCTTTTTTCTGTTATTTGTCTTTTTCAATAATTTCTTTCGCCAAGGCCAAATGGTTCTTGGAACCTGTGGAATCCGTATCGTAAAGGATGACCGGGAGACCGTGGCTCGGGGCTTCGCTGAGTTTGACGTTCCGTTGGATGACGGTTTTGAAGACCAGTTCCTGGAAATGTTTTTTCACTTCATCATAAATCTGGTTGGCCAGACGCAGGCGGCTGTCATACATGGTCAGCAAGAAACCTTCGATTTCCAAAGACGGGTTGAGCTTGGATTTGATAATCTTGATCGTATTGAGAAGTTTGCTGATACCTTCCAATGCGAAATATTCACACTGGACCGGGATGATTACGGCATCGGCTGCCGTCAATGCGTTTACGGTGATGAGACCTAATGAAGGGGAACAATCTATCAAAATGTAATCGTATTCGCCCTTCATGGGGGAAAGGATGCCCGTCAGCACTTTTTCCCGGTTGGGAAGGTTCAGCATTTCTATTTCCGCACCGACCAAGTCAATGTGGGAAGGAATGATGTCCAATCCCTCGATATCCGTAGTATAGATGGCATCGCGCGGATCTGCATGGTCGATGATACATTCATAGATAGAGCAGTCTATTTCTGATACGTCTACTCCCAAACCGGAAGATGCATTGGCCTGAGGATCCGCATCGACAAGCAAGACCTTTTTTTCCAATGTCGCTAAAGAGGCGGCCAGATTCATCGAAGTCGTGGTCTTTCCGACCCCTCCTTTCTGATTTGCTAAAGCAATAATCTTTCCCATATCCTAATATTTGGTTTGCACAAAAGTAACGTATTCCTGACTACTGCGCTTTAGAGAATGCAGATAGAAACGTTAAATTGTTGAAAACTCGACTGTATTGTTAATAACTATATGGAACATCATGCCGCAAAGATAATGTTTTTCAGTGAAAGCACTGAGCTTTTAAACCTTTTTTCGTACTTTTGTAGAAACAAATATAGGTGAAAATGAACGACATGAGGCCGCTTATCCTACTCTCGAATGATGATGGAGTACAGGCAAAAGGATTGAACGAATTGATAGATATGTTGTCGCCTTTGGGAGACATTCTTGTTATGGCACCGGACGGGGCGCGTTCCGGTTCTGCCTGTGCCATTACGGCGCACGACCCTTTACGTTATCGCGTCATGGCTGTACGTCCGGGCATAAAAATCTGTGCGTGTAGCGGGACTCCGGTAGATTGTGTGAAACTGGCACTTGAAATGGAAACCGGTCGTAAACCGGACGTGGTGGTCAGTGGTATCAACCATGGGGACAATTCTTCTGTCAACGTGCATTATTCGGGGACGATGGGTGTGGTGTTAGAGGGGTGTATGAAAGGCATCCCGTCTGTCGGTTTTTCCTTGTGTGATTTCGATGCGGACGCTGATTTTTCTCCTACCGTCCCATACGTGCGAGGCATTGTGGCGCGTGTGTTGAAAACGGGATTGCCCGCAGGGGTATGCCTGAATGTAAACTTTCCCCAACCGTCGGGACAGGGGTACCGTGGAACGAAGGTATGCAGGATGGCCCGTGGGATGTGGTCCAACGAGTTGTATGCGGCCGATCATCCTCGGGGCGGAAAGTATTTTTGGCTTACCGGTGAGTATACCAACAAGGAGCCGGAGCGTACGGATACGGATGCTTGGGCTTTGGCACACGGCTATGTGGCGGTGACTCCAGTCACGGTGGACGTAACGGCTTATCAGGCCATGGACGGACTCAAAGACTTGGAGGTTTTATGAAATATTATCTGATTGTCGGTGAGGCCAGTGGGGACTTGCATGCGTCTCATCTGATGAAAGAACTGAAAGCCCGGGATGCCGAAGCGGATTTCCGCTTTTTGGGAGGAGACCTGATGAAGGCGCAGGGCGGGAGTTTGGTACGTCATTATAAAGAATTGGCCTACATGGGGTTTATTCCCGTGTTGCTCCATCTACGTACGATACTGCACAACATGAAGGCATGCAAACGGGACGTTTTGGCGTGGAACCCCGATGTGTTGATTCTGGTGGATTATCCCGGTTTCAATTTGTCTGTGGCGGAATTCGTGCATGCGCATAGTCCCATACCGGTATATTACTATATCTCTCCCAAGATATGGGCATGGAAGGAGTATCGTATCAAGAATATCAAACGAGATGTGGATGAGCTTTTTTCCATCCTTCCGTTCGAGGTGGACTTCTTTGAGGGTAAGCATCATTATCCTATTCATTATGTGGGTAATCCTACGTTGGACGAAGTGGAGGCTTACAAAAAGGAAAACGAAAGGGATTTTGAACGTTTTGCGGAAGATAACGGATTGGAGGGCAAGCCTGTCTTAGCTTTGTTGGCCGGAAGCCGTAAACAGGAAATCAAAGACAACTTGCCCATGATGGTAGAGGCTGCTTCCGTTTATGCCGGACAGTATGAGTTGGTGTTGGCGGCGGCTCCTAATATAGACCCTGAATTTTATGGAAAAGTGTTACGGGGCAGCCGTGTGAAAATCCTGTACGGACAGACCTATCGTATATTGCACCATGCCTGCGCTGCTTTGGTCACGTCTGGGACGGCTACGTTGGAGACTGCACTTTTCCGGGTGCCCCAAGTGGTATGTTATTATACAGCTTGCGGAAAACTGGTCTCTTTCTTGCGTCGGCATATTTTGAAAGTCCGTTATATTTCGTTGGTCAATCTGGTAGCCGGGCGAGAGGTGGTCAAGGAGTTGGTGGCCGACGGGATGAGCATGGGGAATATACGGGAGGAACTTTCTCGGATTCTGCCCGGCGGAAACGGACGCACAGCCATGTTGCAGGGCTATGAAGAGATGGCTGTCAAGTTAGGGGATACCGGTGCGCCCGCGAAGGCGGCAAGTTTCATGCTCCGTCTGTTGGGGCGTGGCGTGGAACGGATAGCCTCTTCTGATAGCTGCCGTTAAGGCAGGCCTGTACGGATAATGAAAGGGCGGGAACCGTTGCTTCGAGCAAATGGTTCCCGCTTCTTGTATCAGGTATGGCCATCATGGCCGGGTTGCCTTTTTCTCTTTAATTTATAATAAAGTAAGGGTGTAGAGGTAGATGACAGAAGCCGGAATGGCCAGTAATGAGCTGTCGAAACGATCAAGCATCCCTCCGTGTCCTGGCAGGATATTGCCGCTGTCCTTGATTCGTAACTGCCGTTTCAAAAGGCTTTCCACAAGGTCGCCCCATGTGCCGAATATTACCACTGTAAGTGACAGTCCCAACCATTCCCATCTGCCGAGCGACGGTTCGAAGCAGGCAAAAATCTGTGATGCGGCTACGGCTACCAATCCCCCGCCTACGGAACCTTCCCACGATTTGTTCGGAGAGATACGCGGAAACAGTTTGTGACGACCGAAAAGCGAACCGAAACAGTAAGCTCCGGAGTCACTGGCCCAAAGGAATACGAATACGGAAAACGGCAGCATGCCCGCATAGGCCACACCGATGCTGTAAGACGCTTCGGGTTGGTAAGCCAATATATTGAGCGATGCAAACGGCAAGGCCACGTACATCTGGCTCATCATGGTATAGGCCCAATTGTTCAGTGCATGTTCGCTTTTCAGGTAAAGTTCACTGACCAACAGGTACACCACTGATAGCAGATACGGGATGAATACCCCGGAAGGGGTAAGGTTGCTGCAAAAGCCCGAAACGGCCAAAAAGAGGTAAATTCCGGCCACCGTACAAATCACTGCATTGGTTTGTACGTCGGCCCGCCGGTTCACCACTTGGCAAAACTCCCGTACGCTCAGGCCCGTTACCACGGCAAAGAGCAGGGTGAACGTGACGTTACTCCATAAAATACCGCCCACCAGTACCGCTACGAAAGCGATACCGGTGGCTGTGCGGAGGCATAAATTCTTTATTTTATCGGTCATTTTTCTTTAGGGGCTTGTGCGTCTTGCGGTTTTTCAGCCTCGTGAGCGTCTGCTTGTGCCGTGGTTTCCGTAGGATGTTCGGATAGCATATCCGTCGGTTGCTCCTCCGAGGCAGTCGCAGGCTGTTCCTCTTTTTGCTCGTCAGCATCCTGAGCCATCTCGTCTCCCGGGAGTTCTTCGTTCATGCTAAGCAATTCTTCCGTGCGGCTAGTCCACGGACGTTTGCCGAAAATCTTCTCCACGTCTTCGGCGAAAATCACTTCGCGCTCCACCAGTATTTTTGCCAGTTCCGCATGTCCCTCTTGATGTTCGCGCAACAAGGACTTGGCACGTTCGTATTGTTCGGCAATCATCTGCTTCACTTCCTCGTCAATCAGTTGTGCGGTCTGGTCGGAATAAGGCTTCGTAAAGTTGTATTCGTCGTTGTTGTAATAACAGAGGTTCGGCAGCCGCTCACTCATACCCAGATAAGCAATCATGCTGTAAGCCTGTTTGGTCACGCGCTCTAGGTCGTTCAACGCACCGGAAGAGATGTGACCCGTGAATAATTCTTCGGCAGCCCGGCCGCCCAATGTGGCGCACATTTCGTCGAGCATCTGCTCTTTGGTCGTAATCTGTCGTTCCTCTGGCAAATACCAGGCTGCGCCAAGTGCACGTCCGCGCGGCACGATGGTCACTTTAATCAGCGGATTGGCGTATTGCAGGAACCAGGAAATGGTGGCATGTCCCGCTTCGTGCAAGGCAATGGTCTGTTTTTCTTCCACCGTCATGACTTTGGTCTGTTTTTCCAATCCTCCGATAATACGGTCCACGGCACTCAAGAAGTCATCTTTGCTCACGGCCTTTTTCCCATGCCGGGCTGCAATCAGGGCGGCTTCGTTACATACGTTGGCGATGTCGGCACCGGAGAAACCCGGTGTTTGGCGGGCCAACAAGTCAATGTCCACCGTGCTGTCCGTTTTCACCGGACGGAGATGGACTTTGAATACGGCTTTCCGTTCATTCAGGTCCGGCAGGTCCACGTGTATCTGACGGTCAAAACGTCCGGCACGCAGCAAGGCTTTGTCCAGAATGTCCACCCGGTTGGTGGCAGCCAGGATGATGACGCCGCTATTGGTGCCGAAACCATCCATTTCGGTCAACAACTGGTTCAATGTGTTTTCCCGTTCGTCGTTTCCTCCCATGGCAGGATTCTTTCCACGTGCCCGTCCCACGGCGTCGATTTCGTCGATGAAGATGATGCACGGGGATTTTTCTTTGGCCTGACGGAACAAGTCACGTACGCGGCTGGCTCCTACGCCAACGAACATTTCCACGAAGTCGGAACCCGAGAGGGAAAAGAACGGTACGTTGGCTTCTCCGGCCACGGCCTTGGCTAATAATGTCTTACCCGTTCCCGGAGGGCCTACCAACAGAGCTCCTTTGGGTATCTTGCCTCCCAAATCGGTGAATTTCTTTGGGTTCTTGAGGAACTCCACGATTTCCGCCACTTCCATTTTGGCACCGGCCTGTCCGGCCACGTCCTTGAAAGTCACTCTCGTGGCTTCGCCTTTCTCTATGAGCTTGGCTTTACTTTTCCCTACGCTGAATACGCTTCTCCCCGTCGGGCTTCCGCCGCTCATCCGTCTCATGATGAATACCCAAATGGCGATGATGACGAGCAAGGGGAAAAAGTTCCAGAAGATATTGCTCATGAAGTCGCTGCTCTGCTCGTATTTCAACGTGCCCTTGAACGCACCGGTGTTTTGTGCTTCATGTACCAAATCGAGTAATGCTTTGTTATCGGCATATTCCACGCTGATGACGGGCAGGCCTCCGATGCCTTTGACATCGTTTGTGCCGAACACGTCAGCGCGGTGCTCTTTTTTGACTCCCATTTGCAACACGCCCTTGTCTTTTTGGGCGATGATTCCGGTGGCGTAACCCTTTTTGACGTAAGTCTCGAAAGTCGTGTAGTCCACCGTTTTGGTGGAACTTCCTCCCGTCCCCGTGAAGAAGAGGTATACCAATATCACGATGATTATGCCGTATATCCAATTCATGTTGAACCGGGGCATCTTATTCTTGTTCTCTTTTTCGTTCATGATGTTTTAGGATGAGTTTAGTCAATGTCGGGAAGCGCGGTCAGTTGCGCGTCTTCCCATAGGTGTTCGATGTCGTAAAACTCTCGTGTTTGCGGCAGGAAGACATGTACGATGATGTCCGTATAATCCATTGCCACCCATTCGGCGTTCCTCAATCCGTCCACGGCTACAGGTTTGGCGTGCGCTTTGAGCCGCGCGGATTCCTCTATGGATTCCGCTATCGCCCGCACTTGTGAGGGAGAGTTCCCTTGGCAGATGATGAAATATTGGCAGATGGTGTCGCCTATGTTCGTCAAGTCGGCTACGACGATGTTCTTTCCTTTCTTTTCCTGTATGCCTTCCGTGATGGCATTTACTAATTGTTGCGTTTCGTTCATGCGTTAATCCATACATAAATTGTCGGGCAAAGATAGTATATAATATGTTATCATTCCAATTTTTAGGCTCAAAACCCTTTGCTTTTTATCTTTTTTAGATAATATAATCCGGTTTGTGCGTGGCGGTACGCCCGGAAACATAGGGCGGCTGCTGTGGATTGGGATTTATGTGGATACGGCAGTTCCCGCATGAAAAAAGGGTATAAAAATTTGTGGGTTCAAAAATAAGTCGCTAAATTTGCACTCGCAAAAAGGACAGTGGGCTATGGTGTAATGGTAACACAACAGATTCTGGTCCTGTTTTTCCAGGTTCGAATCCTGGTAGCCCAACTGCAACAGTGTCGGTGGCATCTGTTTTTTGTGGAAGATTGGACTATGGTGTAATGGTAACACAACAGATTCTGGTCCTGTTTTTCCAGGTTCGAATCCTGGTAGTCCAACACGAGGCTTTCCTCATTTCGGGGAAAGCCTTTTTTGTGCGCGGTGGTTGGTTCCGGGGCGATGTGAAAATGGTATTCTTTTCCCTCACAGGGATTTTTCAAAAAAGCTCCTTCATCTTTCAGGTCTTATCGTAAGTCTCTTAAAAACAAGTTTGTTGTGCCCTGAAGGATGTACCGGCCATCTTTCAGCCGAAGGTGTCTGCATACCTTACGGAAGACGGGAAAGGCTCTTCCTTAAAAGGGCTTTTTTCTGCGCCAAACGATTTTTCAATCTCAGCCAAGCGATTTTTCGTTCTGCGCCAAATGATTTTCCGCTTTCAGCCGACCGGTTTCCTGTTTTCATCCTGAAGGAAGGCTGAAAGATGGATGTTCTATCCTTCAGTTATTGTACGTATTGGAACACAGTGTGTTATCGTTCGGGCTGAAAGATGAAGCCATTTTTCTGAAAACTCTTGGGAGAGGGGGATACAGGGGGCACGTCAAGGTGTGGGGGGGATAGGATTTTATGGTGTGGCTATGTTCTTTTAACACTTGTTAGGTAGAAACGCCGTTTCATGTTTCGGGCTGACGGAATATGCCTGAAGGAAGCTGTTTGGGAAAAAGAAGCCTGACGCGTGGAGGCGGCAGGCTTTGAAATCAGAAGGCTTCGGTGATGGCTTTGAGGATTGTAATCAATGGGCACCAGGCTTTCTGCCCGATTTCAATCTTTATCCTTTTGGCCTTTATTCTCATGTGGCATACGGAGTAAATATTAGTTTAAGACGGGGCTTCCCCTGCCGGCCAATCTGTAAGAAGACGCTTAGTCGGCCTCGGCATCTAATATGTGGAGTAGGGTGAATCCTTTTCTTTGTTATGGAATTCACACTTTCCGTGTTTTCCCGTTGGTGCCTTGTATGACATTAAATCCTTATGTACGGGTGGGGAAGGATACAGTCATCAATGGAGAAAGTTACCTTTCTGCTGCTGAAAAAGAAAATGAACTTTATTCGTTTTTCAATCTATCGCAAACCGTATTTTTCCATCTTTTTATAAGGGTGATATTTCAGCAATGCTAAAATTCTGGTATCCATCGCTGATCTTATACCATACAAAGAACAACATATTAACGAATAATTAAATGAGGATGAACTGTAAAACATAAACCGTGACTTCTTTACCGATTATAATGAATACTTTTAAGGTTGGTAATATCCCTGCATGCTCATTTCCTTTGCCGTAAAATATTGATACTTATCCTCTTCTAGAGGATAGTCCCAACATCCCAATTGATGATAGATTTCTCCACCAAAACCATGTTTGAACTTATAAAGCCCGTACATGGGATGTGAGGCATCGGCATACGGAGCGATACCGAACATATCATACTCCAAGCAGTTGTGCTCACGCGCCAACTGTATAGCTCTCCATTGCAAGGCATAAGTGGGCATTAGGTTGCGGTGAGATGACGAAGAGGCTCCATAGAGGTAAGTAGCCCGATGGGATGAGAACACCAAGAACATCGCAGCCAACGGAGTGTTGTCATGATAGGCTATGAGTAACTTTACATTCACTTTGGGGTCGTCACATTCCATCTTTGAAGCAAATATGGAATGGAAATACTGAATATCGTTCAGGTGAAGCCCGTTACGGAAAGCAGTTTCTTGATAGAGGCTATGCCAAATCTGTAATCCTTCGATTCCTGCCGAACGCACCTCTACTCCGTGTTTCAGTGCCAAGCGGATGTTATAACGTGTCTTGGGTTTCATCCGTGCAAGTATTTTCTCTTCATCGGTGGATAAATCAAGTACAATGGTATTGGCCGGCAGAATGTTGGTGTTGGCTTTACGCAGGTTATGGCAGCAAGTGCCATAGTTGAGTTTTATTTCTTGAAACTCTTTTTGGGGAAGTCCTATCCATCGGCCTGCTTCGTCAAAATCATCAGCTTTGCACCAATGGCTTTTCCAATTGAGGTCATAACGCAGGACTATGCAATGCTTGGGCAGGAAAGAGCGAAGTGATTCGGAAAGTTCTTCCAGAAAAGTACCTTGATTTTCTTCTGATGGTTCTATCTCGGGGCCATAGGGCAGATAAGCGATATAATCCTCACGGTTGAGATGTTGAAAGAACATAATGAAATCGGCTTGAGTGTACGCATAACCTCCCACGTGGGTGTAAAGGTCACTGTTGCGCACGCTGTAATCGAAAGCGCAGGAACTCATGCCAAGCTGTTCTTTTACTTTCGACCAAAAGGAAGTTTGCTGAACAATGGGCGTACTATAAGCATCTGTAATCTCTTTGGGTTCCAGTCGGATATTCATTTGTGAAATAGTTTTTTGTGCTCTTTCAGATGATGAAACAAACAGAGCGAATTAACAAAAATGCAAAATTAGCCTTTAAAAGTTTGACAAACAAGAAAAAAACGACAAATACGGGTTATTTGCCATCTTTTGCCATTTGTTGAAAAATATTAAGAATTTATCCATACTACGTATGGGGCTGTAAAAGTCCCGGATGCTAGCCAATAACGTTTGTTTAACCGTATGTTTTTAGTATCTTTGCAAATACATCGTGCAACAAAAGCCTTTAGAGGGCAGAATCATCGGGACAATTCTTAGTTGAAAACAGGTCCATTTATCTCACATGATTCAGACTTATTAGTATCGCCCCTATTGTAGTTGTTTTCTGAAACAATAAAAAAGAAATGATTGTTATTCCGTATGGAATGACAATCGAATTCCAGTGTGTCTATTTGCTTATCAAATAGACATTCAACTTGTTTTGTGTTTAAGCCGAAGAAAAGATTAACGAATGAAAGAAAGGTTTGTTTATGAATGAAAAAAAGAAAATAGAAGTGATGAAACTCTACCTTATTTTCGGTCGTGAACGGAACAAAGCGTTCAAAATGCTGATGAAAGGAAAGAGTAAACAGGAAATCAAAAAAGAAACAGGATGCACTGTCGCTGTAAATGGAGCCAACTTTACCATCAACGAAGGTGAGATATTCGTCATTATGGGGTTAAGTGGAAGCGGAAAATCCAGTTTGTTACGTTGTATCAACCGGCTTAACAAACCCACCTTTGGGGCAATTGCGGTCGATGGCAAGAACATCGTCACCATGTCCGATGAGGAACTGCGTGCCGTCCGACGCAAGGAACTGGCTATGGTATTTCAGCATTTCGGCCTGTTGCCTCACCGTACCGTGTTGCAGAATATTGCTTTTGGACTTGAGCTGCAAGGCATAGGTAAGGAAGGGCGCGAACAAAAAGCACTGGAATGCATGAAACTTGTAGGGCTTGACGGCTATGAAAATCAGATGATAAACGAGCTTTCAGGCGGTATGCAACAACGTGTCGGATTGGCACGTGCTTTGGCGAATGACCCTGAGGTGTTGTTGATGGACGAGGCTTTCTCGGCCCTGGACCCGTTGATCCGGGTGCAGATGCAGGACGAGCTGCTGGCCTTACAATCAAAAATGAAAAAGACCATCGTGTTCATTACCCACGACTTGGAAGAAGCCATCAAGTTGGGTGACCGTATCGCTATCATGCGCGACGGTGAGATTCAACAGATTGGCACCTCGGAGGAAATCCTCACGGAACCCGCCAATGGCTATGTACAGAGTTTTGTGGAGAATGTGGATCGCAGCCGTATCGTCACAGCCGCTTCGATTATGGTGGACAAGCCTCTGGTGGCACGTTTGGGTAAGGAAGGACCGGAAGTGCTCATACGCAAAATGAAGGAGCGTAAACTTACCGTACTTCCCGTAGTGGATGCGGGCGGTATTTTGCAAGGCGAGGTTCGGTTGGGAGATCTTGTGAAATTGCGTGAAGCGAAGGTGAAAGACATCGCTTCGGTCATAAAAAGCGAGGTTCATTCCATTACCGCAGACACGGTGGTGGAAGACATCCTTCCGCTGATGACCAAGACCAATTCGCCGATCTGGGTGGTGAATGAAGAACGCGAATTTGAAGGAGTGGTTCCACTTTCATCGCTCATTGTGGAAGTGACCGGCAAGGATAAGGAAGAGATAAACGACATTATCCAACAAGCAATTAATTTATAATACAAAAAACGATATATACAATGATAGATATAGGATGTTATATAGAAGCAGCCATCGAATGGTTGGCCGAGGAAGGCGCGTTTTTTTTTGATGCGTTGAATGTAGGCGTAGAAAGTTTTATTGTTAGTTTCCAACTGGCATTGTACGCTATCCCGTTTTATGTTTTTATTCCACTGACCGTTTCACTGGCTTGGTGGAAAGTAGGTAAAGGCATGGGGGTTTTTACTCTTCTGGGACTGTTGTTGATATGGGGTATGGGATTTTGGGAGGAAACCATGCAAACGCTCGCCTTAGTGCTTTCCTCCACTTGCATGGCTTTGCTGATAGGAATCCCACTCGGCATTTGGGCGGGAAAAAGTGAACGCTGTAACCGGATGCTCCGTCCCGTTCTGGACTGTATGCAGACCATGCCCGCTTTCGTCTATCTGATTCCTGCGGTATTGTTTTTCGGATTGGGTACGGTTCCCGGTGCTTTCGCCACCATCATCTTTGCCATGCCTCCGGTGGTGCGGCTTACGGGATTGGGCATACGGCAAGTACCTAAAAACGTAATAGAAGCTGCCCGATCGTTCGGAGCCACTCCCCGCCAATTACTTTTCAAGGTACAGTTGCCCTTGGCTTTACCCACCATACAAACCGGCATCAACCAGACCATCATGATGGCACTTTCCATGGTAGTGGTGTCTGCCATGATTTCAGCCGGAGGCTTGGGAGAAGTGGTACTGAAAGGTATCACACAAATGAAAATCGGACTCGGCTTTGAAGGCGGCATTGCCGTTGTGATACTGGCTATTATTTTAGACCGTATTACCCAAGGTATCGCCCAAAAGAAATAATCATCATATTTAGCACAATGAATTTATGAGAATATTCAGATTTATCACAACCATTATCAGCAGTACCTTGATGACATCGTGTGTCATCAACCCCAATAAAATAAGCATCGCTTATCCTAACTGGGCGGAAGGTATCGCAGTGACCCATTTAGCCCGTGAAATTCTTGTGGAACAAGGTTTTCAAGTAGAACTGCTCAATGCGGATATCGCCCCGATATTCACCTCGCTTGCACGTGGAAAGACGGATGTGTTTCTTGACAGTTGGCTTCCCGTTACGCATAAACCCTATTTTGAAAAATATCAGGGAAAATTTGAAATATTGGGGCAGGTGTTCGACAGTGCCCGTATCGGTCTTGTGGTACCGGCTTATGTCCCCATTAACAGCATAGAGGAGCTGCCGGAGTTCACAGAACGTTTCAATGGGGAAATAGTAGGCATTGATGCAGGCACGGGTATCATGAAATGTACGGAAACGGCCATACCAACTTACGGACTGGATTACAAACTGATGATTTCAAGCGGTCCGGCCATGACTGCGCTTCTTGACAAGGCGATTAAAAAGAAAGAATGGATTGTAGTAACCGGATGGACCCCCCATTGGATGTTCGACCGTTACGAACTTAAAGTATTGGACGACCCGAAAAATATCTATGGAGCCTCGGAATATATCCGGGCGATTGCCCGTACCGGATTCAGCAAGGAACATCCATTCGCCGCAGAACTGTTGGGGAATATTCATCTTACGGACCGGCAAATCAGTTCACTGATGAGTGCCATTGAGCAGACAAGGGGAACGGAACGCGAGGCTGTAAGGGAATGGATAAAACAAAACAGAGCTTTGGTGGACAGTTGGATACCCAAAGACAAGGAAACGAAAATATATAAACGATGGATATGATTTTAGAAATAACACTTAGATTATTTGTAGCTCTTCTTTTAGGCGGAGTCATAGGAATAGAGCGTGAATATCGTTCAAAAGAAGCCGGATTCCGTACGCATTTCTTGGTGGCATTGGGTAGTGCTCTTTTTTGTATTGTATCACAATATGGCTTTGGCTTTGATTTAAAAGACTCATCGAGAGTAGCGGCACAAGTGGTTTCCGGTATTGGTTTCCTTGGAGCGGGAACAATTATTTTTCAAAAGAATGCAGTGCGCGGTCTGACTACAGCCGCCGGATTATGGGTAACGGCAGCTATCGGGTTGGCCTGTGGAACTGGCATGTATATAGCAGCCGGCATAGCTACAGCCATGGTGCTTTTCGGGCTGGAAGTTATGAATTCCTTTATTCCGACTGTCGGAACTACTACGGTGCAACTTACCTTTACAGCTACTAAGAAAGAGAGCGTGAAACGTGTGGTCAACCAGATAAAGGATGACTGCATTGAACTCTATTCTTATGAACTGCGTGACCGTCGTACCTCACAAGGTGAAATCTTCGAGGCCAACATTGAGATGAAGGTTAAACGCGGTAATCACAATGAACGACTTATCGATTATATGGATGAATTTGATGATGTTACTATTTCAAGTATAGAATAAAAGCTGATTATCACTTCCAATTGGATCATGCTTGTATTTATATAACAAACAAGTGCCGGATATATCTATACAATATGTAAAACAGGAATAATAAACGATTTAACTATTTGTTTTTCAATAAGAAATGAGAATTTGAATGTCTTGCGAATGCGTGGTCAGCGGTATGGACAGGCCGAGCTGTTGCCCGATTTTCTTCAAATCCGCTACGTCCGACTTTTTCAGGTAGGCCATGTCCACGAACGGCATCTCACGGGTGAAGAAACTGAACATGAAGATGTCGCGGGCGAAAGCTGCCTGCGGCAAGCCGGACAAATCCATGCGGTAGATTCGTGATATGTCCTCTTGCCGGAGTGCCCGTTTCGCGGTCTTGTCCACTCCGGTGTAGACGTGCCGGAACGGATGCCGGTCGGTGGTCAGCCCCAGTTCCACGGCCAGATTGTAACAGGTGCGGAACTGCCGGATGTAGAATGATGACGTGTTGCGGCAGAGACCTTGTTCCTTCAGATGGCTTTCATAACGTTGCACGAGGTCGGAGGTAACCTCGTCGTAACCCAAATCGGCATGCTTCCGGAAACGCTTGAAGCTGTTCAGGGCGGTGAGGCAAGTCTCTGCGCCGTGCGTCCGTCCTGCGCTCCGCAACATTAGGCTGTGGCGGAGCATGAATTCAAAAACTTGCATAAAAAAAGCCGCATCCGGAGTAAAAATCCGGATGCGGCAATTTGTTTATAAATGGTTTGTTCTTTTATTCAGCCTGGGCTGCTTTGATTTCCTTGTCGATGGCGGCAATCTTTTCGCCAATCAGGTTCAATTCGTCTTTCAGCTTCTCCATCTTCTTGTTCATTTCGTTGAGGAGGCTGCTGCCCTTCTTCGAACTGCAAGTCAGGAAGCCCAGGTTGTTCTCGTACGTCTTGATTTCGCTGCGTTTGTTCTCGTAAGCCCGTACCAGGCGTTCCCGTTCGCGGGACAGGCCTTGTCCGCCTTCTTTGGCATCGTTCTTCAAGTTGTTCTTGAAGTTGTCCAGACGGCGGCGTGCGGCCGACATGTTCAGGGCCTTGAACAGTTGGTCTACCGTTTCGTGGTAAGCCTTATAGATTTTGTCTTTCTCCTTGAAAGGCACGAAACCGATTTCGTTCCATTCCTTCATCAGCTCTCTTACGGCATCCTGTTTGTTTTCTTCCTCGTTGGACTCCAACAAGGCTTTCAGCTTATCGATGACCTGTTCCTTCTTTTGCAAGTTCTCTTTTTCCTCCCCGCGTTGGGATGCCGTGTTCTTGCCCTTCTGTTCGAAAAAATAGTCGCAGGCACCGATGAAACGTTGCCAAAGGGATTCGGAATGCTTTTTAGGAACGGCACCGATGGTCTTCCATTCCTTCTGTATCTGCATGAGCTTGTCGGCCGTGGCTTTCCAGTCCGTGCTGTCTTTCAGTGCCTCGGCCTTTTCGCAGAGTTCCGTTTTCTTGGCTAAGTTTTGAGCCTGTTCCTCTTTCAGGCGTTTGAAGAATGAAGCCTTTTCCGTGAAGAAACGGTCGCATGCGCCACGGAAACGCTCGAAAATCTTCACGTTCATCTTTTGAGGGGCGAAACCAATGGTACGCCATTCCTTTTGCATCTCGATGATTTGCTGCGTCTGTGACTCCCATGCAGCCGCCGTCTTGATGGCGGTCAGGTCGATGGCTTCTATTTTCTCGCAGAGTGCGGTCTTGTGTGCCAGGTTTTCTTCTTCTTTCTGCTTCAGCTCCTCGAAATATTGTTGGTGGCGTTTGTTCACGGCGGTGGAAGCGGCTTTGAAGCGTGCCCAGATTTCTTCGCGCAATTCTTTCGCCACGGGTCCCGTTTCCTTGAATTCCTGATGCAAGGCTTGCAACTGTTGGAATGCGGATATGACATCGGCTTCTTCGTTCAGCTTTTCCGCAGCTTCGCAAAGGCGTGTTTTGATTTCCAAGTTCTTCTTGAAATCGTATTCACGGAATTCGTTGTTGAGCTTCAGCTGGTCGTAATATTGCTCTACGTACAACTGGTAGGTTTTCCACAGCTCGTTGGCTTTTTCTGCCGGGACGAGTGTCAGTTCCTTCCATTGGTTCTGGAGTTCCTTAAACTCCTTGTAGGCTTGGTTGGCTTCCTCCGGTGTGGCGCTCAGGGTCTTGATGCGTTCCAAGATTTCCTGCTTTTTCTGCAGGTTCTCTTCTTTCTGCCGGTCCAGTTCGGCCTGCAATTCAGCTCTTTTTTGCTTGATGACGTTCATGGCCGCCTTGAATTCGTCCTCGAGCACATTCGGTACCGGGAGGAAAGCTTCGGGCTCGCCTCCGTTTTCGATGAATTGCGCACGGGCTGCTGCCACGTTTGCCTTATGTATTTTGTAGAAGGCCTGCTTCAGGGTATCCAATTCCTGTTTCTCGGCCGGAGCGTCGGCTTCGGCCAGTTCCTTCACTCGTGCAACGACTTCTTCCTGTGTTTGCGGCACTTCTATCGTTTGATTTTCCGTTTCGTTCACTTCAGGTGTTACGTTTTTTGTTACGTTCTCTTCCGTCTGGAGAGTTTCTTGAGAGTCCATCATGTTACTTGTTTTAGTATCTGATTCGGTTTTACTATTCATTTAATCGGCACAAATTAAGTATAAAAAACGGTGGAAACCTAAAAAATCTCCTGTTTTTTTACTTTGCCCGGCTTTAAATCCATGTTTTTCGCTTGAAATACCATACGAATGCCACTGTAATGCCCACGGTAAGCATCAAAGCTACGGGGAATCCCCATGCCCAATTCTCCATGCCGTTGACCAGGTTCATGCCGAGTAAACTGGCGATGAGCGTGGGGAACATGAGGATGATGGAAATGGACGTCAGCATTTTCATCACGCCGCTCGTGTTATTGTTGATGATGTTGGCGTAAGTGTCCATCGTCGAGTCGAGGATGTTGGCATAGATGGATGTCGTCTCGCGTGCCTGGCTCATCTCGATATTGACATCCTCGATAAGGTCGGCATCCAGTTCGTCCACCGGAAGTTTGAACTTCAGCTTGGAGAGCAACGTCTCATTGCCTCGGATGGAAGTGATGAAATAAGTCAGGCTGTCTTGCAGGCGCGACAAGTTGATGAGGTCCACGTTGTCCACGTTACGATCCAAGTGTTGCTTGGCTTTCTCGATGAGCAGGTTGATTTGCTTCAGCCGTTTCAGGTACCACACGGCAGACGAAAGGAACAGGCGGAACACCATGTCTACGGAGTCGGTGAATCCCAATCCGCGTTTTTGTTGGTAGCTCACGAAGTCAATCATCATGTTCGTCTCGAAATTGCACACGGTGATGCACACCTCTTTGTTCAGGATGATACCGAGGGGTATGGTCGTATAAGGCGTGCGCGAGCGTACTTCTTTCACGTAAGGGATACGCAGGATGATGAGTATCCAACCGTCGTCGAACTCATAGCGGGCACGCTCGTCGGTATCGGCGATGTCCATTAAAAAGTAATCGGGGATGTGGAGCGTATTCTCCAGATAATCTATATCGTCCTGAGTCGGACAAGTAACTTGCACCCAACAGTTGGGTTCCCACTTTTCGAGCGTGCGCAGGCCGCGGTTTGTATTCCAGTATGTTCGCATGAATAAAAATCCTCCATAATTATAACGGAACGGAGGCAGCTCCTTGCAAACCTCTGTCCTACTTAGTTCATATTTTCCGCGTGATAATCGTCCATTTTAAATAAATACTCTGATAAATTGCGGTGCAAAGATACGATAAACCGCTTGAAGTTACAAATAAAAAAACGGCTTTGAGGCCGTTTTTTTATATCTTTTCTCCGGAGTATGCCGTTTCGGAAGTTTCCCGCGTTATGGCATTGGTCAGATTGATGAAATCGGCCACGGATAATTGTTCCGGGCGGCGGCCGAATATCTCGGCGGAGAGGAATTCGGCGTGGTCTTTAGGCAGCCGCCCTTCCTGCCGTGCCTTGTGGTCGGCATCGGCCAGCACGGGGCGGATGGAGTTGCGAAGCACTTTGCGCCGTTGGTTGAATGTGGTTTTCACTACCTGTTTGAAGAGCCGCTCGTTGCAACCTAAGTCCGTCGTGGAGTTGCGTGTCATACGGATGACCGCGCTCTTCACCTTGGGGGGAGGATTGAATACGTGTTCATGCACCGTGAACAAGTATTCCACGCTGTACCATGCCTGGATGAGTACGCTCAGGATACCGTAGGTCTTGCTGCCCGGACCGGCGGCAATGCGTTCCGCCACCTCTTTCTGTATCATGCCCGTACAGCAAGGGATGAGGTCTTTGTAGTCGAGCATCTTGAAGAATATCTGGCTGGAAATGTTATAAGGGTAGTTGCCCGTAAGCACGAACGGTTGCCCGCCGAACGTCCGTTCCAGGTGCATTTTCAGGAAATCGTCTTCTATGATGTTTTCTTCCAACTGGGGGTAATTGGCACGTAGGTAGGCCACGGATTCGAAATCAATCTCGACCACTTTGACGGGGCGGCCCTTGCCGACGAGGAACTGGGTCATGACACCCATGCCCGGCCCTACCTCGAGCACCGGGATTCCGGGGCAGGCATCTACTGTATCGGCGATGTCCTGTGCGATTTTCAGGTCTTTTAAAAAATGCTGTCCGAGAAACTTTTTGGGCTTGACTGTCTTCATTGTTGTTTTTTTGTTTTATTTTTGTGGATACAAAGGTAATCAAAAATAGACATAGACGGCATTGGAAACTTCTAAGATCATTCGTCATGCGTTAAAAATAGCCTTCCCCTTGGCGTTGGGAGGCTTGATTTTGTGGTGGATGTACCGTGATTTCGACTGGAACGGGCTGTGGGAGGCTTTGAACGACGGGATGGATTGGACGTGGATGTGGCTTTCCATGCCTTTCGGTGTGTTGGCGCAGGTGTTGCGTGCCGTGCGTTGGAGGCAGGCTTTGGCTCCGTTGGGAGAACGTCCGCGTTTGTCTTCGTGCGTGCATGCCGTGTTTCTTTCATACGCTTCCAGTCTTGTGGTGCCCCGGGTGGGGGAGGTCTTGCGTTGCGGTGTATTGAAGAAGTACGACGGCACTTCTTTTACGAAATCCTTGGGGACGGTGGTGACGGAGCGCATGGTGGATTCCCTGTTGATTTTGTTATTGGCTGCTTTGGCAGTCTTGCTGCAAGTCAAGGTGTTCATGGTGTTCTTTGCCGAGACGGGAGTAAGTTTTGAAGAACTGGCCGGACGCTTTTCTGCAGCCGGTTATTGGGTCACGGCAGCTTGTTTGTTGGTCGTGTTGGTGTTTCTTGCCGTTTTGGCCAGGCGGTTGGCGTGGTTCAACCATACCCGCAATTTGCTTCGCAATATTGTGGACGGAGTGTTTTCTTTGCGCAATGTCCGCCATATACCTATATATATAATGTATTCCTTGGGGATATGGCTTGCCTATTTCCTGCATTTCTATTTGACTTTTTATTGTTTTTCCTATACTTCGGGGTTGGGGGCTATGGCCGCCTTGATAGCTTTCGTGGTCGGCACGTTTGCCGTCTTGGTACCCACGCCGAATGGTGCCGGGCCGTGGCATTTTGCGGTGAAAACCATTTTGGTGCTCTACGGCGTATGTGAGCCGGATGCTGTCGTGTTCGTGCTCATCGTGCATACGTTGCAGACCTTGCTTGTCATGTTGTTGGGCTTCTATGCTGCCGGGGCATTGGCTTTTACCCGTCGGATAGGCCAGGAGGAAGCAGGGGGTGGAAGAAATTAAATCAGATTGTCAAACCATAATAATAGGTTGTTATGAACGAGATTAAGAACTTGGAACCGCAGGTGGTATGGAAGAATTTCCATGCATTGACACAGGTTCCGCGTCCGTCAGGACATTTGGAAAAAGTACAGCAATTCCTGTTGGATTGGGCGGCAGCCCATGGTATCGAGGCTTTCAAAGACGGTGGCGAAAACATCGTCATGCGCAAACCTGCCACACCGGGCATGGAGAACCGTAAGAAAGCCGTCATGCAGGCCCACATGGACATGGTGCCGCAGAAAACGGCAGAGAGCCGGCATAATTTTGAGACCGACCCCATTGAAACCTATATCGACGGCGAGTGGGTGAAAGCCAAGGGGACGACCTTGGGCTCGGACGACGGAATGGGCGTGGCGGCCATCATGGCCGTGATGGAAGACGAGAGCCTGGAGCACGGCCCGTTGGAGGCATTGATTACAGCCGACGAGGAAACTTGCATGTACGGGGTCAACCATCTTGCGTCCGACACGTTGACGGGCGACATCCTGCTGAACTTCGACAATGAGACGATGGGCGAATTTGTGGTAGGAAGTGCCGGAGGAGTGAACGTGACGGCATCGATTGCTTATAAAGCCGTGGAGGCAGACCCGGCAGACGTGGCGGTCAAGGTGACGGTCAAAGGGTTGCGCGGCGGACATTCCGGCTTGGAGATTTGCGAGAACCGTGCCAATGCCAACAAACTGATGGCGAGGTTCCTGAACATGGCCATCCGCGAGAACGAAGCACGGTTGGCTTCGTGGAAAGGCGGCAACATGCGTAACGCCATACCTCGTGAGAGCGAAGCTGTAGTGACGGTACCGGCGGATGATGTGGATGAGTTGCAAGGACTGGTGGATTATTGTGCGGACATGTTTGCCGAAGAATACCGTGGCGTGGAAGAGCACATCGTGATGACGATGGAGCGCGTGGATATGCCTGCGGTTCAGGTGCCGGAAGAGATTCAGGACAATGTGCTGGATGCCATTGTGGCCTGTCACGACGGTGTGCTCCGTTACATCCCGTCCATCCCGCACATCGTGGAGACTTCGTCCAACCTGGCGATTGTCAATGTGACACCGGAACGTGCGGAAGTGCTGATTTTGGCACGCAGTTCGAGCGAGAGCATGATGGACTATGTCGGGACCATGTTGGAAAGCTGCTTCAACATGGCGGGCATGAAGGTGGAATTCAGCGGTCGTTACGGGGCATGGCAGCCTAACTTCGATTCGCAGATTACGGCGCAGATGGTGGAAATCTATAAGGAGATGTTTGGCGAAGAGGCGTTGGTACAGGTCGTGCATGCCGGTTTGGAGTGCAGTCTTATCGGGGAAGTATATCCCGATATGGACTTGGTAAGTTTCGGTCCTACGCTCCGTTCGCCGCATACGCCGGATGAGCGTTGCCACATCCCGTCGGTGGCCAAGTTCTGGGATTTCCTGAAGGAGTTGCTCCGCCGGATACCGGAGAAGGCGTAAATAAGCGGAATTTTGCATAGGGAAAGGGGATGTGTCGTGCGGGCATGTTCCCTTTTTCCATGCGGCCATGATGGGCTTTGGAGATTACGGGGGCATGTTGCGGAGCGGATGTCTGCATCGCTTTGTCCGGATTTCTTGTTATTCTTGCGTGTATCTGTAAACGGCTGTTTTTTAGTTGGTTGAATGCATTAAAAAGTTCTCCTTAGATTCGAGAATCAATCTGCGCCAAACGAAAAATCAATCAAAGGAGACTGATTTTTCGTTTGGCGCAGAACGATTTTACCACTTCCTCACTTCTCGTTTTGTCGTGGATTTTCAGGTTTTTGGGCTTTGGGTATGGGTGAATTGGAGAACCAGTTGGTCTGTGATGTATGGTTTTTAGAATATTATAACGTTGAATAGTTTCATTTTTCAAGAAGAATGCCGTTATTTGCATGAATCAGAACTAAAAACCAAAAGAAATAACTATGAAGCAAAAAATCTTATGGAGTATATGCGTGATGTTCCTTTGTTTCGGAACAGGGTGCCCGGCTGCGGGTTTCGATGATTTATGGAAACAAGTGGAAAAATATGAAAGACAAGATTTGCCGAAATCTGCTTATAAAGTTGTGGAACAGATAGCCGCCAAGGCAGACAAAGAGAGGCAAAAAGGTCAGCAGATGGCAGCTTTGCTCTACGGTTGCAAGCTCCGTCAGGACATCGTGCCCGATAGCTTTTATTCCGACATCATGAAACTGGAGCGGCTCAAACGGCAGACCACCGACGAGGTTCAACGGGCGGTGCTGGCCTCCGTGTTGGGAGATTTGTATGAAGACAATGCAGGCCGTAACCGGAATTACAGCGACCGTACGGATGCCCATCCCGACAGCATCCGCGAGTGGTCGCGGGAGCAGTTTATGAAGGTTGCATCGGAGAATTACCAACTGTCCATGGCTCGTCCGGACTTGTTGGCAGCGGCCAAAGCCGCCGACTACATGCCTTTTGTGGAGAAAGGGAAGGATGCCGGTTACTTCGGCGGGGATTTGCTGAATGTCATCGGGAGGCGGGCAGTGGCTATGAAACGGTACAGGACCGTTGCGATAGAAGATGTGGACAAGGACGTGTATGGACAAATGCTCGCTGTCTATCGTAAGAATGGAAACCGTGAGGCGGAATTGTTGGTGATGTTAGACTCTATCGGACATGTGGCACGTGTGTCGAATGGAGGTGTGGCGGAGCATGACCCTGACGGTGTGGCAAGGCGCGAACGGGAAGTGCTGCAAACCGGAACGTATAAGGCGTACGAGCGGATGCTCGCCCATTTCGGTGATTTGCCGTTGGCGGCAGAAATTTATCTGTGCATGCTCGATTTGGAGGTCAGTCCGCGCCTGAAAGTGCAATGGATAGAAGAAGGCTATGAAAGATATAAGGCTTATCCACGTTCGAAGGAACTACTGAATCACCGGAAAAGACTGGAAGCACCGGAAATGCGTTTCCGGATGTCTGAAAGCGTGAACCCCGACATGGGTTACGAAGCACGAGTGGAACACCGCAATGTGTCCGGAGTGGAGTTAAGTTGGTACCTGTTGCCAGAGGGAGAACCTGATTGGGATAAGGTGGAAAAGAAGTATAGGAGCGACCGCTTGGCTTACTTGAAACTGTATGGACGATTGCGGAAGACAGAACGCCTGGCATGGAAGGCGTATGCTCCATACGAGGCCGTGACAGATACTTTCGATTTGCGTGTTCCCGGTGTGGGCTACTATATGATAGTCGCAAAAGCGGATGGACAAGAAACATTGCAACCCTCCCAAATCCACGGGGTGAAGTCATCACGTTTGTTATTGGTGGGAGGTTTCTTGCCGGACAGCACTAGCCTTTGCACGGTAGTGGAGGGATGTACGGGGCGGCCCGTGCCATCGGCCACGGTGGAATGGTACTATCGTGACACGCTGTTGCATACCGCTTTGACGGATGCCGAGGGAAAAGCCCGTTGGCGCGATGCCGCTTATATCCGGAACCATATAGGGCATTACGGCCTGACGATAAAGGCTCGTAAAGGGGATGACCGTTATGCCCAACCTTGGCAGGAGCGTTTCCGGATGCCTTTCCACAAAGAAGAACGGGAACAGGTGCGGGAGCGTTTGTACACAGACAGGGCGGTGTACCGCCCCGGACAGACGGTGTATGTGGGTGGACTGTGTTACAATGAGCGACAGGCTGAAAGCCATACCGTGCAAGGGCGTAAGGTGGTGTTGGAATTGCACGACCCGAATGGGAAGGCCGTGGCGGAACAGAAAGTGGAGAGCGATGCTTTCGGTACGTTTTCGGGCACTTTCACTTTGCCAACGACCGGACTTTCCGGGCGTTATTTCATACGTACAGAATGGGGACATACGGATTTCAGGGTAGAGGAATACAAGCGTCCCACCTTTGAGGTGCATTTGGACGAGGTGGGCGAACACTTCGTCCCGGGCGACACGGTAAGCCTGACGGGTATGGCCATGAACTACAATGGGGTTCCCTTGCGGCATGCACGGGTGTCGGCCACATCTTTCGTCGTTCGTGCCCTCTATCGGGTGGTCGACGGGGAAAAGGAGCTTCCGCTCGATACGGTTTATACCGGTGAAGACGGGCAGTTCATGTTGCGTGTTCCGGTGCGTGAGACTGAAGAGTTATGGGGTAGTTGGGGGCTGCGCCAGATGGTGGAAGTGTCGGTCACGTCTGCATCTGGCGAGACGCAGTCGGCCAAAATTGGATTCCCTTTGACCAAGGAGGGATTGGAACTTGCGTTGGAGGGGGCATTACCGTGCGTGAAAGACAGCCTGCCTGCTTTTACGGCAAGGGTGCGTACGGCTACGGGTGCCCTTTATACGGGACCAGTGGAAGTGACCGCCGACCTCTTCTTGTCGGAGAAACACCGACTGACGAAGAAAGTGTTGTCGGGTATCTGTCTGCCTGCCAACCGCGAGGTGCGGATTGCGGAGTTGTCAGCTCTTCCTTCTGCGGATTACGGATGGGTGGTACGGGCCGTGGCAGAAGGTGACACGGTGGAAACCTCCTACACGTTCAAACTTTTCAGCCTGTCGGACCGTCGTCCGGGCAACGATGATAACCTTTGGTTCTATTGCGTGAACGACACCGTCCGTCCGGATAAACCTGCCCGTCTGATGGTGGGTACGGCGGCCGACAGTGTCACGCTATATTACATGTTGTTCTGTGAAGACCGTATTTTGGAGGAAAAGGTTTATTCTGTGTCCGATACCATCATGGACTTCACTTATCCGTCCGTGCCAGAAGGGGCAGACGGGATGCAGGCTGTGTTTTATTTGGTGCGGGACGGACGTTGTTCGACAAGGGAAGTGCGGCTTGTCCGTCCGTGTCCTGAACGGAAGTTGCGTCTTGCGTGGACATCGTTCCGCGACCGTCTGCAGCCGGGTACGGAAGAAACATGGCGGCTCCGGGTCATATTGCCCGATGGGCGGCCTGCTCCGGCACAGCTGATGGCTACACTGTATGATACCTCCTTGGATGCCATCAAGCCGCATGGCTGGAATTTTTACCAACATTTCTTTCCCTCGTTGCCTTCTGTCAGGATGGGTATGACGAATTGGTTCGGCAGCAATTATATTGCGTATGCTGCACGTGTCCCTTACACGGTTTCTAAACCTTTGCGGTTCGACTATTTTAATCCGGCGATGTTGGCGTGGGGCGGTCTCCGTACGGTTGAAGAAGTGCTCAATATTACGGATAATACTGTAGTGGTGGGCATGTCTCCGGGTAGCGGTAGGATTGCCGGGTTGGATATGGCGTACGGGGCGCAGGCAGCCGAGGCAGAAGTTGCACTTGCGGAACCTCCTGTGCTGCACGCACCCGTGGCGATGTCAGCCATGAAAAAAACAGCGGACGGTGTTGCGGCAGACGGAGTGTCGCAAGACGTGGTAATTCGTGAGAACCTGAATGAAACAGCCTTTTTCTATCCCCGTTTGATGACAGACACGAGCGGCGTGGTGACCTTGCGCTTCACTTTGCCCGAAAGCCTGACGACGTGGAAATTCATGGCTTTGGCCCATACGAAAGACATGATGGCGGGCTTGTTGACGGACGAGGTGGTAGCCGCCAAAGAGGTGATGGCCCAACTCAGCTTGCCGCGCTTCGTGCGGATGGGCGATCGTGCCACGCTTTCGGCCACGTTGTTCAACTTGACCGGGAAAACGTTGGAAGGCAAGGCCACGATGGAAGTGTTCGACCCGGCTACGGGAGAGAGCCTTTGGAAAGAGACGGTGAAGGTGGAGATGGAGGCGGAATCGGATACGGTGGTGTCTTTTGCCTACACGCCTTCAGGCAGTGTGTCCTTGCCGGCTTGTCGCATAATCTTCGAAGCCGGGGAGCATGCAGACGGGGAACAGCGTTATCTTCCTATTTTGGAGGACAAGGAATGGCTGACGCAGACCCAGCCTTTCGTGGTGTCGCACGAGGGGGATACGGTGATACGGCTCGGCGGTTTGTTCCAAGGCAACCATCCTGAGGCGGAGCACCGCCGTCTGACGGTGGAATATACGGCCAATCCCTTGTGGTATGCCGTGCAGGCCCTGCCTTCCGTGTTGGAGCCACGGACGGATGATGTGCTCTCATTGGGTGCGGCCTATTATGCTTCCACGCTTTCCTCTACATTGGCCGCACGGTATCCGCAAGTGAAAACGGCGGTGGAACTTTGGCAACGCGAGGCGGGTGAAGAACTCAAAAGTCCCTTGTCTGGCGGGGAAGACCTGACCGGCATCGTGTTGGAAGAAACACCTTGGGTGGCTGATGCCGAGATGGAGACGCAGCGGTTGGCGGCTTTGCAACAGTTGTTTGATGCCAACCGTCAGGCTGACCTGCGTCGCCGGTTTGCCGAGGCTTTGGGCAAGTTGCAGCGCGGTGATGGTTCGTTCGGTTGGTTCAAGGGGATGTCCGGCAACGCATGGCTGACAGAGCGTGTGGCTTGTCTGTTGCTCCGGAGCGGGGCGGGCGTAAAGACAGACAGCCTCTTGGCGCAGTATGTGGACGTGAAGAAGATGATGGTTTATTTGATGGGCAAGGCACACGAAGAAATTATCAGGGACAAGGAAAGCCTGCGCGAGCATAAAATCCATGCGTACGGAGGTTCCTATTGGTTGGATTACCTCTATTTGGCAAGCCTGAGCGACGTGACTTGGTTTGATGCATCTGTCCGTAAAGATTTGGGATATATGCAAAGCCGTATTCTGGATTGTGTGGAACAAAGAGAGGCTGACGGAAAACGACGGATGGCGGGGGATAGTGACAGGCTTTCTCTTACCGAAACCGCCCAAGCCGTCATCGTATTGCGCTATATGGGCAAGGCTGATGCCGCCGCCGGACTGGTACGTTCTTTGCGTGAACATTTGGTGGACGGGGCAGAAGGGTTGCACCTTGAATACCCTTCCAACGGCTTTGTGGGTTCCGACCGGAAGATTGCGGTGCATACATTGTTGATGGAAGCATTATCAGCGCCGGGAGACGCGGATGAAAAGGAACAAGAGGGAATGTGCCGCTGGCTGTTATCGCAGAAGCGTTTGCAGGCCTGGGGGACTACTACGAGCAGCATGGACGCCGTGTATGCCTTGATGCAAGGGCAAAAACGGGATTTGGTCTTGCGCTCGAATGATGTGGTCCGGTTGGAAAGCCCGAAGGGTGAAGAGCTGGCCGTATTGAAATCTTCGGAAAGCAAGTTAGCCGGTTTGGGTACGGTGACGGCTACGGTGGAAGGCCGTGAACTGTCGAAAGGTGCCGGTTTGTTGAAAGTGGAAAAGGCGGGAGACCGTCCGTCCGCTTGGGGTGCGGTGTATGCGCAATACCGTTTGCCGTTGTCCGAGGTCGGCAGTTCCGCTTCGGGTCTTCGCATCCGCCAGGAAGTGGACAATGACCGTCCCCGGGTGGGCGACCGCGTGACACTCCGTTACGTGCTCACGTCCGACCGCGACTATGAGTACGTCCGCCTGAAAGCGGGCCGCGCGGCTTGTCTGGAACCTGTGGACTCCCGTTTGGGCTATGAATACCGCAATGGTTTGGGATATTATAAGGAGGTGAAGGACGCTTCGACGAACTATTTCTTCGAGCGTTTGCCCAAGGGGACTTACGTGATAGAGGCGGAATGCTACGTGGAGCGTGCCGGACGTTATGCCCTCGGTGCGGTGAAGCTGAACGGGGTGTATGCACCCGAGTTCAGTGCATACGGGGCAGGAACGGTATTGGAGGTAAGCGAATGAAATATGTATTGAATGTCATATTCGGTATGGTGATGCTGTGGCTCTCCGCAGGATATGCGGTGGCTCAGCAAGTGGAACTCTTGAAACCGAAAGATTTGGGACAGTGGAACATTCTGCCGGGGAATTACAGCGGGATTACGCCGATAGGAGACGGGCACTATGCCGTGGTGAGCGACAAGGAGACACGGGACGGGTTCTTTGTGTTCCGTATCGTACAGGATGAACGGACGGGACAAGTGACCGAGGTGGTGAATGAAGGATTCCGTGGAACGGATTCCGCTTTGAAAGGTGGAAGGGATGCGGAGGGTGTGGCTTTCGTGCCGGAAGATTCTTTGGTGTGGGTAAGCGGAGAAGCCGACCAACGTATTGTGGCCTATCGGACGGACGGCGCACCGGCACATCGGGAATTGGCTGTCCCTCCGGCATTGGGGCGGTCGGCCATTACGCCGAATTATGGTTTCGAAGCTTTGGGTTACGACCGTGAGTCCGAAACTTTCTGGACCGTGACCGAGAATGCCTTGAAGGCCGATGGCAGGGTGGCTGAACCCGGTGCGGGGCATGGCGTTTACCTTCGTTTGCAGAGTTTTGGGCGTGACGGGCTGCCGCGTGCATCGTATGCTTATCCGTTGGACATGCCCGTATCGGAGGCCAAAGGAAAACAATATGCTTTCGGGGTGGTCGCAATCTGGCCGCAGGAAGGCGGACGCTTATGGGTGATGGAACGGGAATTCAATGTACCGGAGAGGCGGTTGAAAGCCCGTACCCTGATGAAGATTTATGAGGTCGTACCCGGTTCAGGAACGGCACTTCCGGAAAAGCCCCCGTCGGAACGGTTATCCGGTTACGCTTTGAAAAAGGAACCGGTTGCGGCTTTTTCCACCCGCATGCGCTTGGTCAGGCCGAAATTGGCCAATTACGAAGGTCTGTGCGAAGGAAGCCGTCTGGCCGACGGACGGCGTACGTGGCTGCTCGTGAGCGATTCGCAGAGTGGTTATGGAAACAGATTGTGTCATTTGCGGGATTGGATTCGCGTCTGTGTCTCGCCTAAAGTAAAATGAATATGAAGAAGAAAAGTTTTTGGAGGCAAGGGATTTTAGCACTTTGCGTGGCGTGTATGTGTCTCGCCTGTGGCGGTGGGGAAAAGAAAGCCCCGTTGGGGCCATCCAAGGGACTGCCGGGGGAGCTGTTGCTGATTGTAGATGCTTCGCTTTGGAAAACGAGTGCCCGTGATTCGTTGGAAGATGTGCTGAAAGGCAGTGTGCCCGGCTTGTCGCAGTACGAACCCATGTTCCGGATGATGCGGATATTCCCGGAAAATTATTCGGGGCAATACTCCACGATGCGTAATATCATCGAGGTGCGTGAGGACCCTCAAGCCGATGGGGTGGAAATGGGAGTGGCGTATAATGTGAAAGCCGTACCGCAGACTTATGTGAACATCAAGGCGCGGGATGTGGCTTCGCTCAACCGTTTTCTGATGACCCATCGGGAGCAGATAACCGATTTGTTCCTTGCTTCGGAAATGCAGTGGGAAGCAGCGCGTTTGAAGAAAAAGTACAGCAAGGTTGTGGATGACGCGTCGCGGGAACTTTTCGGCTATACGGTGAAGGTGCCGGCAGATATCGCCAAGGTCAAAAAAGGGGAACAGTTTATCTGGGCTTCGTCAGACCGTCAGACACAAGACATGAACTATGTGTGCTACAGTCTTCCGTTGGCAGACAGCAGCATGTTGTTGACCAAACGGTGGGTAGATCTGCGTGATTCGGTCATGAAACGGAATATTCCCGGTTCGACACCCGAGAACTGGATGACCACCACACGTGAAAACGGCGAACCGTTGGTGGTACAACGGTCTGTTCAGTTGGCCGACGGGCGTCAGGTATATGAGATGCGCGGTCTGTGGGAGATGCGCAAAGGGGCGCTCGGCGGTCCTTTCGTGTCGTTGGCATATCCCGACTCTGCGCAGGGGCGTTTGTTGGTGACGGAAGGGTTTATTTATTCGCCCGATACGAACAAACGCGACCTGGTGCGCCGTATGGAAGCCGCCTTGCGTACGTTAGCTCCGGTGAAACCTTGAAAAAAACGGTTCCTTCCTTGTGGGATGGGGCCGTTTTTCTTATCTTTGTCTCAAAATGAAAGTACGAATATGTCTGTGAAAAGAACCTTCCTGAGCGTTTGGGGAATGATACTGGCGGGAGCCGTGTGGGCACAACCCCGGCTTGCCATAGACCGCGATGTGGCCAACATGGGTGAGATTATGTTTCAACTGCCTTCTAAAGTAAACTTTACGTTGCGCAACACGGGGACTGACCCGTTGAGTATCACGGAAGTCATCCCTTCATGCGGCTGTACGGCCGTGGACTGGACGCGCGAGCTGATAGCCCCCGGAGCGGAAGGTACGATTACGGCGGTATATGATGCCAAGATGCTAGGCGTTTTCCAGAAAGACCTTGAGGTGTACACCAATGCTTCGGACGAGCCGGTTTATCTGCATATACAAGGGCGCGTGGTGTCTAAACTGTCCGACTATTCAGGCTCTTTTCCCATCGATTTGGGTAATGTGCGATTGAATATCAATAATATAGAATTTGACAACGTGAACCGAGGAGACCATCCGATGGTGGAACTGCAAATCGTCAATTTAGGCCGCAAGAGCTACAAGCCTTATCTGATGCACTTGCCCTCTTATCTCTCGGCACAGTATTTCCCGGAGACGTTGAGCGGCGGGCGTATCGGCAAGATTATGCTTACGTTGGACAGTGAGAAGTTGCATCAGATGGGGTTGACGCAGACTTCCATCTACTTGGCCCGTAAGGTGGGCGACAAGGTGTCGGAAGACAATGAGATTACGGTTTCTTCCGTGTTGTTGCCCGACTTTTCGTCCTTGTCGGCGAAAGACAGGGAACAGGCACCTCACATGGAGCTTTCCGCCGACACATTGGACATGGGCGAACTGGGACGGAAGCGCAAGAAGTCTATGACAGTCCTTGTGAGCAATAAGGGCAAGCGTACGCTCGAAATCCGGACTTTGCAAGTCTTCAATAAAGCTTTGGCTGTGGGGTTGAGCGACCGGAATATCGAGCCGGGCGAGACGGCGAAGCTGAAAGTCACGGTGTTGGCTAAATATCTGAATAAAGTGAAGAGCAGCCCGCGCGTGTTGTTGATTACGAACGACCCGGCCCGCTCGAAAGAGATTATTACCGTAAACGTGAAGCAATAAAGATGACGGCTATGGAACATCCTGAGAATAGTGCGGAATATAAGGGGCTGACCGTGAACAGCGGCGTAGCCCAACCTTCGATTGTGAACCCCTACCTGAAGCGTGGCCGGTACCGGCATCGGCAGATGTCGGCAGGGGATTATGTGGAAGGCATCCTGAAAGGGGACGTGACGGTGCTCGGCCGGGCCGTGACGTTGGTAGAAAGTACGAACCCCGCCCATCAGGCCGTGGCGCAGGAAGTGATAGAAAAGTGCCTGCCCCATGCCGGGCGTTCCATTCGCGTGGGCATCAGCGGGGTGCCCGGTGCCGGGAAAAGTACGAGTATCGACGCTTTCGGTATCCATGTGTTGCAGGAGTACGGAGGCAAATTGGCCGTGTTGGCCATCGATCCGAGCAGCGAGCGAAGCAAAGGGAGCATTTTGGGCGACAAGACCCGTATGGAGAAACTGGCCGTGCATCCTGACTCTTTTATCCGTCCCAGTCCCTCGGCCGGTTCGTTAGGTGGCGTGGCCCGCAAGACGCGTGAGACGATCATCCTGTGCGAGGCCGCCGGTTTCGACAAGATTTTCGTGGAGACGGTGGGCGTGGGACAGAGTGAAACGGCCTGTCATTCCATGGTAGACTTCTTCCTGCTCATCCAGTTGGCCGGTACGGGAGATGAGTTGCAAGGCATCAAACGCGGGATCATGGAGATGGCCGATGGCATCGTCATCAACAAATGTGACGGGAACAACGTGGACAAGTGCCAGTTGGCCGCTACGCAGTTCCGCAATGCGTTGCACTTGTTCCCGGCTCCTGAAAGCGGGTGGGCACCACAAGTGCTGACCTATTCCGGCTTTTACAATTTGGGCGTGAAGGAGATTTGGGACATGGTGTACCGCTATATGGATTTTGTGAAAGGGAACGGATATTTTGAACACCGGCGCAACGAGCAGTCCAAATACTGGATGTATGAGACCATCAACGAGCAGTTGCGCAACAGTTTTTTCCAGAACGGACAAATTGTATCCCGTCTGGCCGAAGCCGAAGCCATGGTGTTGTCGGGACGGCAAACCTCTTTCGTGGCAGCCAAACAGTTGCTCGATGAATATTTCGCCTCGCTCCGGTGAGCGGAGATGGCGCGTAGAAAACAGCCGGGACAGATGTGTGGCATCCGTCCCGGCTGTTTTTATTATGGACAGGAAGCCCCGTCCTGTGTGTTTACGGTTGCATCCGCTTCCGGATGACTTCGGCGCATTCCTCCATCAGCCACTTCGGAGTGGACGTGGCCCCGCAGATGCCTACCGAACGACAGTCCTCCAACCAGACGAAATCAATCTCCGACGCGGCATCTACCAAATACGAGCGCGGGTTCACGCTCCGGCATTCGTCATACAAGACCTTCCCGTTGGAACTCTTTTTGCCGCACACGAAGAGAATCACATCGTGGCGTGTGGCGAAATCGCGGATGTGCGGCATACGGTTGGCCACTTGGCGGCAAATGGTGTCGTAGTAACGGAAGGTGGCTGTGGGAGAGATGTGCGCGCCGATGTATTCCACGATTTTCCGGAAACCCTCCAACGGTTTGGTGGTTTGCGAATACAGGCAAATGTCCCGGTTGAAATCCAGTTTGTCCACTTCTTCCGGCGATTCGATGACGATGGCCTTGCCATCGGTCTGTCCCACGAGACCGAGCACTTCGGCATGGCCGTTCTTTCCGTAGATGACGATTTGTTTGCTTTCCGTGCCCCCCGCCTGGTATTCCTTTTTGATGCGTTCCTGTAAATGAAGTACCACAGGGCAGGTCGCATCTATGATTTCAATCCCGTTGGTTTCGGCTTGCCCGTACGTGGCCGGAGGCTCGCCGTGGGCACGCAAGAGCACTTTGGCGTGGTGCAAGGTCGAGAACGTGGCGTGGTCGATGGTGATGAGGCCGAGCTTTTTCAGGCGGTCGCATTCCTTGCCGTTGTGCACGATGTCGCCCAGACAGTAGAGCGTGGCTCCCCGTGCCAGCTCTTCTTCCGCCTTGTTGATGGCGCGGGTCACGCCGAAGCAGAAACCCGACCCTTGGTCTATCTCTATCTTCATTTGTAAAAATCCTTTAAGCTTTAAGCACTGTGCCGTACAGTCCCTTTTCCCGTTTTGCTGAAGTTATCGTTTCATTCTCAGGAGATTTTTTATCCAGATTTATCTTGTTGGTATGCAATGGTTCGCATATTTTTATAGAATACTCTTTATTCCGCTTCGGTAGCTTTTCGGAACTGGGCTGCAAGCCATTCCTTTTGTTCGGAAATCGTCATGTGGCTGTTGTCCAGTTCTATGGCGTCGTCGGCCTTACGGAGCGGACTTACGGTGCGGCTTGTGTCTATCCGGTCGCGTTCTTTCACGTTTTCCAGGATTTCCTCGTAACTGCCTTCTTCCCCTTTGGCCTGTAATTCGTCATAGCGGCGTCGGGCACGGATTTCGGGAGAGGCGGTCACGAATATTTTGAGTTCGGCATCGGGGAACACCGTCGTGCCGATGTCCCGTCCGTCCATGACGATACCTTTTTCCCGTCCCATCTGTTGTTGGAGGCTGACCATGGCCTCGCGCACGAAATCGAGTGCAGCCACGATGCTGACTTTGGACGATACGGCTAGCGTACGGATGTCGTCTTCCACCAACGCCCCGTCTAGATAGGTTTGCGGCCTTCCTGTCTCGGGATTGAGCTTGAAAGAGATGTTCAGGTGCGGAAGGGCGGTTTTCAGGTGGTCGGTGTCTACCTCGTCTCCGTGGAATAGCCCATGCCGGAGGCAGTAGAGCGTGACGGCACGGTACATGGCACCGCTGTCAATGTAAATATAGCCTATTTCGCGAGCTAAATCTTTGGCCATCGTGCTTTTCCCGCAAGAGGAAAAACCGTCTATGGCAATCGTGATTTTTTTCATGTCGTTCTGTATATTATAATAATGTATAAGCTGAAATGGGGACTTGGCTGTCCTTACAGGCGGTAGGACGCGTTGAAGACGAAAGACGGGGCGGACAGGTGGTACTGGGCGTATGCAAGTCCGAAACCGAAACGGGAAAGCAGGATGCCCGCACCGGCACAGAGGCCGGCGGCGTGTGAAGAGCCTGCCGCTTTCATTTCGTTGGCTTTCCGGAAATTGTAACCTAAGGACAGGTACATGTAGTCGGTAGGCAAGAAGTCCACGCCCGCTGCCAGATGGTTCATGAGCATCTTGCCTGTAGACAACTCTTCGCCAGATGCGAAATAGTAATCCTTGTCCCATCGTGTCAGGTCTACGAGGGTGACGGACACGCGGAATGGGGCGTGGTCGAATCCTTTCGTAAAACCGATTTGCATGGAAAAGGGCAGTTTTTCGTGGATTTCACCGAATGCTTTTACCTGTCCGCCCAGGTTGCGCGCTACGGCCGACAACGAGAAATCCGTATTCTCGTTGTAGTAATTTACGCCCAAGTCTACGGCCAGTGCCACGGATGAGTAGTCGCCGTATTTCGAATAGATGAACTTGCCCGTGGCACCACCGGCCCACCGGTCGTTCAGGTTGTAGGCATACATTCCGCTCAAAGCCATGTCCATGGCCGAGAAAGAGCCCACGGTGACGTTGTCGGCCGTGATTTCGTCCATGGTGCCGTAGTGGGCATATTGTGCCGTGACGCCCATTGTGGAACGTTCTCCCAATATCTTGACAAACGCCGCGCTCCCCACGTTACACCCTTGCAGGTAAGTCATGAAGTTGAGATTCAGCGTCTTGTCGCTCACGGAACTGAGCAGTGCGGGGTTGCTGAAGACGAGCGACGCGTCATCCTCTATCAGGGAGATGTTGCGCCCGCCCAAAGCCGTGGAATGTGCGGACACGGGCATTTCCAAAAAGTTGAACACGGAGTTGCTTTCTTGGGCATGTGACGCGGCGGCAAGCAGGATATATAATGCTAAAATAAGCTTTTTCGTCATCTGGAATGAATTTTGTGGCCAAAGATACGGATTTTCTGAAATATCTGATTATATTTGCGCAATAATTCCGTATGGGGATACCGTTATGCAGATATAACGTGGAAAAGTCCGATTTAGGGTGTAGAACGAAAAAAAATGTGAGATTGGAAAAAAAATGGGGTGAAGCGCATGAGTATATAAAAAAAATGTGCTACTTTTGCCCTTGCATGAAGAATACGTAAAAAGCTAAATATAATATGGAAATTAAAAAATCATTGAGCGCGGATCTCGAAGGCAAGAAAGGCACCGGATTACTGATGGGCTTTGTCTTGGCTCTTTCGGCCATGTTTGTCGCATTCGAGTGGACACAGCATGACAAGAAGGTTATTGAAACGGAACCTGTATTCACGGCGGCGATTGAGGAGGACATGATTCCCATCACGCAGCAGCCCGAAGTGGTGGCGCCCCCCCCGGCTGCGGCCCCGAAAATTGCTGAAATCATCAATATCGTGGACAACGAAACGGAATTGGTGGAGGAGGAAGTGGAAACTTCCGAGGAAGTGAACCAAGCCATTGTGACGACTCCGGGTACGGGTACAACGGCCGTGGCTACGGGACCGGTAGGCCCTGTGGTGGAAGAAGTGGACGAAAACCAGATTTATGACATCGTGGAGGAGAATCCTCGTTTCCCCGGTGGTGAAGAAGCTTGTATGAAGTGGTTGTCCGACAACATCAAGTATCCCCCTATTTGTGTGGAGCAAGGTATTCAGGGACGTGTATACGCTCAGTTCGTGGTGAACAAGGACGGTTCCATTGTGGATATCAAGATTGTGCGCAGTCCGGATCCTTATCTGTCAAAGGAAGCAGAACGCGTGTTGAAGATGATGCCGAAGTGGAGTCCTGGTAAGCAGAGAGGTAAACCGGTGCGTGTGAAATTCTCATTGCCGGTGATGTTCAGATTGCAATAATATAAGATGTATAATATTAAGGAGGCTGCTCACGGCAGCCTCCTTTTGTGAGAAACATAGCCTATGTATAATTGGAAAGAAGTTTTAGACTACATTAACGGCGAGATAGCCGGAATGTCTTTCGAGCGTCAGCCTGCAGAACTCTACGAACCGATTCGTTACGTCCTTTCGATGGGAGGAAAACGCATCCGGCCGGTATTGATGCTGATGGCTTATAACCTGTATAAGGAAAAGGTTAAGGAAATCGGTTCCCAAGCCGTGGCCATCGAAATTTATCATAATTATACGTTGCTGCACGATGATTTGATGGATAGGGCCGATATGCGGCGGGGCATGGCTACCGTGCATAAGAAATGGGATGACAATGCCGCGATATTGAGCGGGGACTCCATGTTGGTCATGGCTTACCGCTACATGCAGCAGGGGTGTCCGGCGGAACATCTGGGAGACGTTATGAGTTTGTTTACGGAAACTGCCCTCGAAATCGGAGAAGGGCAGCAATACGATATGGAATTTGAGGCTCGTGCGGATGTCAGCGAAGAGGAATATATAGAAATGATTCGCTTGAAAACGTCCGTGTTGTTGGCTTGCGCGCTGAAAATCGGTGCATGGTTGGGGGGCGCTCCCCGGCAGGATGCGGAACTCCTTTATCGTTTCGGCGAGAACCTCGGCTTGGCTTTCCAGTTGCAGGACGATTATTTGGACGTATATGGTGACCCGGCGGTTTTCGGTAAGAAAATAGGAGGGGATATCCTGTGTAACAAGAAGACCTATATGCTGATTAACGCGTTGGGACGTGCTTTGCCTGCCGACCGGGAACGGTTGGAACAGTGGCTGAAGAAAGAGGAAGGAACTTATGTCCCGGAAGAAAAGATAGCCGCAGTGACAGCATTATATGACAAGATGGGTATCCGTGCCTTGTGTGACGAGAAAATCCGTTTTTATTATGAACGGGCCCGTGAAATTCTGGACAAGGTAAATTTACCCGAGGAGCGGAAAGAACCTTTGTGGGAGATGGCGCAAAGTTTGTTGAATCGGAAGTCTTGAAGGAGCGGGGAAGTCGGTGATGAGAATAATTGATACGCATGCCCATTTGTTTGACGAGGTTTTTGCCGGAGATTTGGAGGAGGTGGTTTCCCGTGCCTTGCAGAACGATGTGGAAAAGGTGTTTCTCCCCAACATAGACGAGTCGACGATTCCTGCCATGTTGGACTTGTGCACGGGGCATCCGGGCTTTTTTTATCCGATGTTGGGGCTTCACCCCACGGAAGTGAGGGCAGATTATCGCGAGGTGCTCGGGCGTATGGAGGCACTGCTGCAAGCCGGCCATCCTTTTATAGGTATCGGCGAAGTGGGATTGGACTATTATTGGGATAGTACTTATTATAAGGAACAACAAGAAGCATTCCGTTGTCAAGTGGAGTGGTCGTTAGCCTACGGGCTACCTTTGATGATTCATTCCCGTTCGGCACAAAAAGAACTGGTGGACGTGCTCGCTCCTTTTCGTACGAGAGGGGTTGGGGGAGTTTTCCATAGCTTTGGCGGCACGGCGGAAGAGGCGCGGGAGTTGCTTTCATTCGAAGGATTCATGATAGGTATCAATGGTGTGCTGACTTTTAAAAAATCCGCCTTGCCGGAAGTGTTGCGGCAGATACCAATAGAACGGGTGGTGTTGGAAACCGATGCTCCTTATCTGTCGCCGGTTCCTCGCCGGGGCAAAAGGAACGAAAGCGCATATATCCGGCACACGTTGGTGAAAGTGGCGGAAGTTTACGGTTTGCCGGTGGAAACGGTTGCCGGACAAACGTACGAAAATGCGTTGAAAATTTATTCAGGCGCCCGTAAATGAAGCCGTCGAAAGGTTAAAATTAAACTTTTTGTAGGATGAGACGAACTTTTTGGGCTGAGTATGGTGGTAGTCCGGAAAAAAAAGAATATTTTTGTACTCGAAAACGGAGGCATATCGTTTTTTTTTGTAACTTGCGCCCGTTTTGAGAAGGAGAGATGCTCGAGTGGCTGAAGAGGCACGCCTGGAAAGCGTGTATACGCCTAAAGCGTATCGGGGGTTCGAATCCCCCTCTCTCCGCTAAACATAAACGAGGAAATAATAATAATTAATATTAATCTTAAAAAATTAGACACACAATGAAAAAGTTATTTGCAATTATTGCGATGTTTGGAGTTTTTGCATTCGGTGCGACTCAGGCCATGATGGCACAGACTGACGAGGCCGCTGCTGCGGAATCGGATTCGGCTGCCACTATGGTAGACAGTGCGGCTGTAGACTCGGCTGCTGTAGATACGGCGGCTGTTGAGGCAATGGATGCTACGGAAGAAACCGTTGCACCGGTAGAAGAAGAAAGCTTCCACAAGGAATTGAAGACGAAGTTTATCGAAGGTGATGCTGGCTTCATGTCATTGGTTGCTATAGCCTTGGTGTTCGGTTTGGCTTTCTGCATCGAACGTATCATTTACTTGAGCTTGGCTGAAATCGATTCTAAGAAATTGATGGCTCAGATTGAGGAAAGACTGAATGCAGGTGATGTTGAAGGTGCAAAGACGATTTGCCGTAACACTCGCGGTCCTATTGCTTCTATCTGCTATCAGGGCTTAATGCGTTTCGATGACGGTGTGGAGGATGTAGAGCGTTCTATTACGGCATACGGTGCCGTGCAGGCCGGTTATTTGGAAAAAGGATGTTCTTGGATTACCTTGTTTATTGCAATGGCACCGTCACTCGGGTTCTTGGGTACTGTGATTGGTATGGTGATGGCCTTCGACCAGATTCAGGCTGCAGGTGATATCTCCCCGACAGTCGTTGCAGGTGGTATGAAAGTGGCCTTGATCACAACTATCTTCGGTATTATTGTTGCATTGGTATTGCAGGTATTCTATAACTATATCCTTTCCAAAATTGAGGAAATCACTTCTAACATGGAAGAAGCTACTATTTCTTTGCTTGACATGTGCATGAAGTATAACTTGAAAAAATAATTAGCAATATGGCAGCAAAGAAATATATGACGTCATATTATGTCCTGTATGCTTGCTTTGCAATCATCGTATTGTTTTTTGCGGCATTCTTCGGATATGGATATGATAATCCCGTAGGAGATTATAACGCTCCTGTTTGTACGGAAGGATTGATGTGGTTGATGTACGGCATGTTCGCTGTGACGTGTTTGTTAGCTCTTTGGAGTGTCATCCGCGGTGTTAAAATTTCCATGGGCTCTAAGGGTGGAGATATTAGCGGTGTGCCGGGTGCTAAAATCAGTGCTGTGTCTTTTGCGATTTTGGTACTTTCTTTGGTTATCGGTTGGGTGCTCGGAATGGGCGAAACTGAATTTACAGCGGCTGATGGAACCGTGACTTCAGCGACAATGGTGACAGTAACCGATATGTTTATGGTTTCCATTTATATCATGTTGTTATTGACTACCGTAGCTGTGGTTTTCAACATGTCCGGTATAATGAAGAGAAAGAAATAAGAAAAACGTCTAAAACGATAAGGAATGGCAAGAAAAAAAAGAAAAGTACCCGGACTGAACGCCAGTTCAACAGCGGATATTTCTTTCATATTGCTGATCTTCTTCCTCGTAACGACTTCAATGGATACGGATTCGGGATTGGCAAGACGTTTGCCGCCCCCTCCTGAAGATGAACAAGACGAGGCGCAGATAGACGTGAAAGAGAGAAATGTGTTGATGGTCAAGGTCAATGCTGCCGGGCAGTTAATGTGCGGGGGTGATTTCATTGAGATTACACAGCTGTGTGATAAAGTGAAAGAATTCGTCAAGAATGAAAACAACAGTGCGACGATGCCAGAGAAGCACGCCAAGAATATTCCTTTGTTGGGGGTATGCGCTGTGACAGACAAGCATGTGATTTCAGTGCAGACAGACCGTGGTACGAGCTATAATGTGTATTTCCAAGTGCAGAATGAATTGGTACGAGCTTATAATGAGTTGCGTGATGAGTTGAGCAAAGCTAAGTTCGGAAGAGTTTACAGTGCTCTGGATGATGAGCATCAAGCTGCAATTCGTGAGTATTATCCGCAGAAGATTTCTGAGGCAGAACCTAAAAATTATGGAGGAAATGACTGATGGGAAGATTTAGCAGAGGTGGAAGCCGTGAGATGCCAGAATTGAATACTTCATCGCTTCCAGACTTGATTTTTACAATCTTGTTCTTCTTCATGATTGTTACCACCATGCGCGAAGTGACTTTGAAAGTGAAGTTTACGGTGCCTACTGGTACGGAACTGGAGAAATTGGAAAAGAAGTCTGCTGTGTCCTTCATTTATGTAGGACCACCAACCGACCAGTTGCGCGCAGCTATGGGTTCAGGTACGCGTATCCAATTGAATGATCGTTTTGCAGAACCTGCAGAAGTCATGGATTTTATTGCGGAGGAACGTACAAGAATGACAGACCAAGCAGCCCAAGTGGTTTCCATGAAAGTGGATCAGCGTACACAGATGGGTATTATAACAGACATCAAGCAGGTGCTGAGAAAATCGTGGGCCTTAAAAATCAATTATTCTGCAGCAAAGCGAAATTGATAGAAGGATATTATTAAAAAACGGTATTTTCATTATGAAAATACCGTTTTTTTTATGGATTTATACCAAGGTCTTTGTTTTTTCTTTATTTTTGCAATAAATAAACGAATAGATTATGGGGATTGCTAATTTGGATGCTCTTGACGAGCAGATTCTAAAGTTAATTGCTGACAACGCACGTATTCCTTTTTTGGAAGTGGCCCGTGCTTGTCACGTGTCTGGTGCAGCGATTCATCAGCGCATACAGAAGTTGACTCGCTTAGGAGTCTTGAAAGGTTCACAATACGTGTTGGATCCGGAAAGGATCGGTTACGAGACTTGTGCCTATGTGGGGCTTTTTCTGAAAGATCCTTCGGATTTCGACCGGGTGGTTGCGGAATTGTGGAATATTCCGGAAGTGGTTGAATGCCATTATACGACAGGCGATTATGACATGTTTATCAAAATCTATGCCCGGAACAACCATCACATGTTGAGTATCATCCATGATAAGTTACAGCCTTTAGGCTTGCAACGTTCTGAAACCATTATTTCTTTTCATGAGGCAATTAACCGGCAGATGCCGATTCCTGAAATAAAGCACAAGAAGGGCGGCACGGAGAATATGGATGTGGAAGTAGAGGAAGAAGAATAATTGGGAGAAAAGAAAAAGAGGTGGTCTCGTCAGGAAGGCGGACAACCTCTTTTTTTCTTTTTAAGTCTTGTATTCTATACGGTTCTTCGTTTGAGACGGAATTTCTTCTGGGTATCAATGGCGGCTCTTTCTCTGATAATCTTTGAAGGAGAAAGGATATTGATGTTTCTCGTCCCTATTATGTCGAGAACTTTGTATGAGTTCCCATAGCCGGATGTCGAAAGGGGGGAAGAAAGCATCCGCTTCTTGGGGCGTGTCTTCTATTTCCGTGAGATATATTTTCTGGGCGAGTGGCAGGGCCTCTTGATACACGCTTTCACCGCCGATGATGAATATCTCTTCTTCTTCCTTACAATGTGACAGGGCCTCTTGTAAGCTACTGAATGTTTCCGCACCGGGGAAGACGGCAGCTTTGTTTCTGCTCAGCACGATATTACGCCGGTTGGGCAACGCTCCTTTGGGAAAGGATTCAAACGTCTTGCGCCCCATGATGATGGTATGTCCGGTGGTGAGTGCCTTGAATCGCTTCAGGTCGTCGGGAAGCCGGTACAGCAAGTGGTTTTCAAAACCGATGGCACGGTTGCGTGCAATAGCTACGATAATGGATATCATGTCGGGATGGTTAGAGGGTTATACGGAAACCGCACCGGCAATGTGCGGCCAAGGGTTATAGTTTTCCAATGTGAAGTCTTCAAACTTGAAGTCGAAGATGCTTTTCACGTCCGGATTGAGTCTCATGCGAGGCAGGGGACGAGGTTCCCGGGTGAGTTGCAGTTTCACTTGTTCCAGATGGTTCTTATAGATATGTGTGTCTCCTAACGTGTGTACGAAGTCGCCTGCTTTCAGTCCCGTCACCTGTGCCATCATCATCAACAACAGGGCGTATGATGCGATATTGAAGGGAACACCGAGAAACGTATCCGCACTACGTTGGTAAAGCTGAAGGCTCAATTTCCCTTTAGCTACGTAAAACTGAAAAAAAGCATGGCAGGGAGGCAGGTTCATGTTCCCGAGGTCGCCGACGTTCCATGCACTGACGATGATACGGCGTGAATCGGGATTGTGTCTGATGGTATCCACAGCCTCTTGTATCTGGTCTATGAATCCACCTTTATAGTCCGGCCACGAACGCCACTGATACCCGTAAATATGTCCCAGATCGCCGTTTTCATCTGCCCATTCATTCCATATCCTTACGCCGTGTTCCTGCAAATATTTCACGTTGGTATCGCCTTGCAGGAACCAGAGCAGTTCATGGATGATGGACTTCAGGTGTAACTTCTTTGTGGTAAGCAGCGGAAATCCTTCTTCGAGGTTGAACCGCATCTGATGGCCGAATACGCTGAGGGTGCCCGTACCTGTACGGTCGCTCTTCTCCACGCCTTCTTCCATTATCCTATGTAACAGGTCGAGATATTGTTTCATTCTTAATATTGTTTTATTTTTTTTTCTTATTGATAAGGGTGGTCAGCCAATCGTTGGCGGCTATGCAGAGCATGACTACGCCCACGACGAACAACAAGTCTGTGAAGTCGATGATCCATTCAACGACGATAAGCCCTACCCCCCAACAGGCGTTCTTTATGGCAGATTGTTTGAGCATTTGGTTTCTCGTATCTTCGTCTATCGTCCGTCTTTCAGGGTCATACGCGGCTCTTTCTATCCTCCTGTTCTTCTCGCGGTGGGAACGGTATATCAGGTAGACGGCCAAAAGCACGAGGAGGGCAGGAATGAGGAACAGGATTACGGTAAGTATTGTAAAGAGCACACCGCCAATTCCGAGAAGTCCGGATAAAAAGTCCAAAACTCCTTCGTTTCCCAAATCGTCCATGAGAGAAAATGTGTGGGAGTAAACCGATGGGGGAGAACTCCACGTGCTATCGTCGGCCACGTCTTCCAAAGCCGACACCGTATCGGAGTAGACAGTGATGCCATTTTGTGCCAAGACAATATTTTGTGCGAGACAAGCCCATAAAAGGCAAAGCCATATGACGGGAAATATAGGGCGTTTCATGTGGTAAGCGGTTTGATTTAATGTACAAAGATAGCGAAAGGCGAGTGCAGAGACAAATGAAAACAAAGTTTTCTGGTTTGGCTATGCCGAGCCGCATCCTATCTTCGTGGGAACAAAGATAGCGAAAGGCGAGCGCAGAAGCAAATTAAAATCCGTCCGATTTTGTTGTTCGCCACGTTTTTTTTGCGTACTTTTATCCTCATAAAATGATACGACATGACACGATCGGATATATCTCAGGAGTTTAAAGACTACGCCCTACGTTTGCTTGGTACGGAGCGTTATGCACGTTTTGCCCAAGCTTTGGATGAAGAACCTTCCGTGAGTGTGAGGCTGAATCCGTTCAAGTCCTTATGGGCCGGTCTTTCGACGGAATATTTGAATGGGGGAGATGGCCCGGTGCCTTGGGCTTCCGGTGAAGGAGGTTACCTGAGCGAACGTCCTCCGTTCACATTCGATCCATTATTCCATGCCGGTGCCTATTATGTACAAGAGGCTGCTTCCATGTTTCTCGGGCAGGTCTTATGCCGTTATGTAACCCGTCCGGTGATAGCGCTCGACCTTTGTGCTGCACCCGGCGGCAAGTCTACCCATATTCGTTCGTGTCTGCCGGAGGGTAGTCTGTTGGTGGCCAACGAACCCGTAAAGGCACGTGCTCAGGTTTTACTGGAGAATCTGACGAAGTGGGGACATCCTGACGTGGTAGTGACCAACAGTTATCCAAGGGATTTTGCCCGTTTGCTAGCCTTTTTCGACTTGTTGGTGACCGATGTGCCGTGCTCCGGCGAGGGGATGTTCCGAAAAGAAGAAGATGCCGTGACAGGTTGGAGTATGGCGGCTGTCCGGATGTGCCGTGACCGTCAGCGTGAGATTTTGCGTGACGTATGGCCTTCGTTGAAGCCTGGTGGGTTGTTGGTGTACAGTACTTGTACGCTGAATACTTTAGAGGATGAGGAAAATGTGGCTTGGATAGCCGAAGAACTCGGTGCGGAAATACTTCCTCTTGATGTGGAACCGGGTTGGGGAGTCGTGGGGAACCTGCTTCCGCTCTCCTCTGTAAAAGATACGGTGAAGGCGGAAAGGCTTTTTCCCGTCGCCCATTTCATTCCCGGTTTTACTCGTGGAGAAGGCTTCTTTTTGGCCGTTTTACGAAAAAATGGTGAGGAAGGGGTTTCGGATTGGGGGATGTCCTCTGACAGGTATAAAAGTGAGCGTGTGAAGTCTAAAAAGAAACGTACTGTACAAGCTTCCGTTCCGGCTTTGCCTGCTTCCTGCCGGTCATGGTTGCTTCATGCCGATACCTTTGATTTCGTTTCCGACGGACCGGTGTGGACGGCTATACGTGCTTCATTCTCCCGTCAGATAGGCTTGTTGAGAGAATCGGTTAAAGTATGGCAGGTTGGTGTTCCGTTGGCTACGGTAAAGGGGAAGGACTATATTCCGCTTCACGCTTTAGCGATGTCCGTCGACTTGAATCGTGCGGCTTTCCCGGTTGTCCCCGTTTCCTACGACATGGCGGTGCCCTATTTACGTAAAGAAGTGCTTGTCTTGCCTCCCGACACTCCTAAAGGTTACGTGTTGCTGACGTTTCAGGACACTCCGATCGGTTTCGTGAAAAATATAGGCGGACGGGCCAATAACCTTTATCCACAGGAGTGGAAAATACGGACAAGCTATCTTTCGACTTATAGTTTAAAAGGAGATTTACGGCGTAAATCAATAGAGTAAAGTGAAAAATACTAAAAAAATAATATATTTCTCTCTTGTTACTTGCTTTTTTATTCTGTAAATGCTATATTTAAAGCCTGAGAGTGTGAATGGATTGAAGCGATGAGAGTTCTACTCACACCGTAGATGTCTAATTGTCTAACTTAATCTATACAGCACTATGAAAATTTTATTTATCGGTTCAGGGTGCGCCTGTAGGTTACCTTTTGTAGAATATCTTTTTAAGAAGAAAATACAAGAGGCAGAGGTGCCGGATATTGAAGTAGAGTCCGCCGATATGGCCATGTGGGGAGTCACTTCTCATGAAAGTGTGGTTCCGGAAAGCAGTGGTCCTGATAAAGTAGGCAACTTACTGAATCAGGCCGATTTTATCGTGGTTATGGAAGGACGGCAGCGCAACTTTCTGACACGTTTTATGGATTACAGTAGTTGGAATAAAATTCACTTATTCTTGGATTATTGTACATCTGAGAAGGAACATCTGGTAGGTTCCGTGTGTGGCGATCTCGATTATCAGACGCAGGATGAAGAGATGAGTAATGGTTGTATGAATCTGATAGCTCGCATAAAGGCTTTTTTGAAGGAGCATTTAAGCGAGAAAACGGAAATCTCCACATTGATGCCGGCTTAAACGATAAAGCATATCGGGCAGGGACATTCCATGTCGGGTATGCTTTATGATTAGAAATGAAGGAATATGTGTTTGGTGAAAACTATTGTGAGTCTCCTTGTGATGCTTATGGCGGGGTTGCAAAGTGTGCAATCGCAAAATTGGGTTATTGTGAAAGAACGGTCTGTAGGAGTGGATTCTGAAAGTTTGGGGGTTGGAGGCGTTTTGGGGAAAGCGAAAAAAGGTGTGGTATTATGCCAACGGGACGGTGTGGAAACAAGGCATGTATGGCCTTCTTATCGAAAAATATAAAGTATCCGCCAGTTTGTGTATCTGAAGAAGCGAGTGGAAGAGTATATATGCAATTTGTGGTGGAAAAAGAAGGGGAAATCTGCCAAATCAGGGTGTTGTTTTCTTTACCGGTAAAGTTCGGGTTGAAATAGGCATGAGGAAAAAGATTACTGCTCTTTTGCCTCCGTGTTGTTTTTCGGGGTTTCCGGAGTATCGAACAAACCGTAAGTGGTACGGAGGACGCGGAATTCCGTCCGGCGGTTCAGGGCGTTGCAGATTTCCTGCTGTTCTTCTGGCAGTTTTTTGATGAAAGCCTCCGTCAATGTGTCGTTCTCATGCAGGAACGGGTACCGTTCCGTCAATCGTTTGCGGATGACTTTCGGGCGTGTCTCGCCATATCCGATGGGAGTCAGGCGGTCGGTAGCGACGCCGTGTGCTATCAGGTACTTCACCACTGATTCTGCCCGGCGTTGGGAGAGGCGGATATTGTATTCATCCCTTCCCCGGTAGTCGCAATGCGAGCTGAGTTCAATCGTGATGTTCGGGTTGTCTTCCATGAGCGTGACGAGGGAGTCCAGTGCAAGAGTAGAAGAGTCCGTGAGTTCCGCACTGTCGAAGGCGTAAAATACATTGTCTACCAGTACGGGAGCTGTGATGGAAGCCAGTTCGAACTGAAGTACGTATTCTTTGCTTATGCTGCTAGTGTCCACTCGCAGTTGTTCTTTATGGTTCAGGAATCCCTTGCACGTACCTAAGAATACATAGTCTACATTGGGTTGGATTTCTTGGGTAAAAGAACCGTCTCCTTTCACGCTCAGTTTCAAGTTTGTCCCGTCGTTGCCCACCATGTAAACCAGGCCTTCCGGCAGTTCATAGCCGTCTTTTTCGTAGACCCATCCTTTGACCGTAAGCAATACTTCCGGGCATTCGAAACTCATGATGTGGTCCCACCCTCGGGCATCTCCCCGGTTGGTGCTGAAAAATCCCCGGTTGTGCAGTCCGTCAAAAGTCATGGCAAAATCATCTCCTTGCGAGTTCATCGGATATTTCAGGTTTTCTACGGTCCATGTACCCGCACTGTCCTGTTCGGCCTTGAATAAGTCTAATCCGCCCATGCCAACGTGTCCGTCGGAGGAAAAATACAAATCTCCGTTCGGACGGAATGAAGGGAACATTTCATTCCCCGGAGTATTGATGGGTTCGCCGAGATTATCCACTCCGCCTAATCCATGTTCTCCTATTTCTATTCGCCAGATGTCCAAGCCTCCTAATCCTCCCGGCATGTCGGAGACGAAATACAGCCATCTGCCATCCGGCGATACGGTAGGATGGGCAAAGGAGGATAAAGTGTCTTTTGTGATTTCCAATAATTTGGGTGCACTCCAACTGGCATCCGTGCGTTCCGAGGTATAAATTTGTGCATATCGTGGATATTCGGGGTCATGCGTGCAACGGGTGAAATACATTGTTTTGCCGTCCGGCGAAAAGGCGCAGGCTCCTTCATCGTATTCGCTGTTTACTTCGGATTCTACCAGTTCCGGTACCTGCCATTTCCCTTTATCGTCTTTTCTGGAGATAAAGATATCACCGGACTTGATACCCGTAATGCCGCTCAGTTCGTTGCCTGTTGCCTGTGGGCGTGTGGAAGTCAGATACAGCATGTCCATGTCATCACCTGCCAACATCGGGCAATAGTCCGAGCGTCGGGCATTGAGTAGCGGTTCTTTCCTTATCGAATACAGTGTCGGTTTCTGTTTCCAGATGGGTGCCATGGTACAGCCCTGTAGTCCGTGACGTGCCAATACGTCGTTTGGTTTGTACTGAAGGTAAATCTCATAATTCTGCAACGCCTTTTTATAATCGCCGTTTTTGCGTTGCATTTCAGCCAAATAAAAATAAACGATGCTGTCCGGGTAGTTGTATCGTGCTGCATTTTGGTATGATCCGATGGCCCGTGAAGTATAATTGATGCGCCGGTAGCAGTCCGCAGCTTTGTAGGCCCGTTCGCCCCTCTTGGCGCGTTCCTTGGGTTTGGTGCGCATATAGGCTTTACGGTATTCGGCTGCCGCTTCGAAGTATTCTCCTATGGCATAGAATTTATCTCCCTTTTTCACATTGCTTTCCGCGCTACAGCTTGCGAGCCATAACGTCACAAAAATACCCCCAAAAAGAGAAATCCATTTTTTCATATTCCGTTCGGTATGCAAATATAATTTTTTTATTTCATTTACCGTTGGAACCAACGGCTTTTTTTGAACCGAAATGGATTCAGGAGTATCTTTTTGAGGGTGTCTTGTCAGATAGACGGAACGCTAACGAATGACAATCTTTTCTTGTTTCATGGTGCCGTCGTTGAACAGTGTCTGTCGGATATAAATGCCTTTCTGCAAATTGGTAGTTCGTATGCCGTCTAATGTATAGTAGAGTTTACGTATGACGGTATGGTTTCCCGTTTGGGTCTCAGGTATGCTGCTGCCTTCTATGGGAATAAATTCAAAAGGATAATCGTTAGGTTCTTCTGTTGCAGCGAAATTTATGTTCCCGTTTTCGTCCACATTCCAGAATATTTTACCCGATCGTGCGGATTTCTGTATGGCCAGAGGTGTTATGCCTTTGGCTCCGCTGAGGCGGAACATCCTTGTGGATGTTGTTTTCCATGTCCCGTCATCTTTCAGATAGGCTTGGTCCAATAAAGACATGAAACCGCATGCTGTGGAAGGCGGTCTGTTGTCCACATACCATTGTTGGGCTTTGTTCTCTTCTCTTCCTTTCGGTTCAAAGGATGGAACCGTGCCGTTCCCATGGTTGGTCAGGTAAGTGTCATATCCTCTGTGTCGGATATAATAATAGCCGACCGGGATAGTTCGGTAATTGTCGTCTTTTACATAAATTTGATAGTTGAGGGTGGTGGAGTGGTTTCCTGCCGTATAAGAAAGGTTATACGTCCCGGAAGTCTGTATGTCGTTGATTACAAGTTCGTCTCCTGTCGAATCGTCGTTCCATAGGTAACTTCCGTTCACCATGAAGTCGGATGGGGTGACAGAAAGGGTCACGTTGTCCCCTTGTTCCACTATGGCCATGGAGGAGTCCGTGTAGCGTCCTCCGTTGACAGTGATGTCCGGACGGGCAATTTGCACGTTGATATGGAATGTCACCTTTTGTTTCCGTCCACCTTGTCCGATGAATAATACGGATACGTTCCGGCTAGTTGTCACGTTCGGCAAAGTGATGGACGGACCGGTGGCTCCGTTTTCCCATGTGTAATATCCCCAACCCATCTTTGCTTGGACTTCGAGGGTTACGGGGTTGCCGTATAGGATGTTGACCGTGCGGGTTTGCAATTTGTTTCCATTGGCAGTAATAAAAGGTATAATGTCGCTTTCTTCGCAATCTCCTGCTACGGCAATGGTGAACGCCTGTTCGCTTTCCACGCCTTTTTCATTGGTGTAAGTCACGCGCCATACACCGCTCTTGTTCGCCACAATCGTAATGTCCTTGGATGTCTCTCCGTTGTTCCATTTCCATTTCCCGGTGTCTGCCGTGCCAACCGGAAGTTGGGGCTTCAGCGTGACGATAGTGCCAACCGGGAGGGCGTTGGTCGGTGCTATGGCATAGGTGTTGGTAAGCCCGCCAAGTTCGTTGTGGGGTACTGTTGTTCCATTATATTCCATGACAGGGGTGAGTGGTGTGGGCACTTGGTCAGGTTGTGCGAAGTCTCGGGTGTTCATCAGCACGGAATAGCCCATGTGGTCGTATCCTCCGCTGACACTGCCCTGTCCGCCTCCGTCAATACCCATTTTTTCGTAAGCCATTTCAGAGAAAGGCATTTTCACGCCTTTGATGCCCTCGTAATGTCCGATGACGGTGCCCCAGTACGGACGAATTTGTTCTCCCAGTGCCGGTGATTTTTGTAGCCACGACCGGTTGTCCCACCAAGCTAATCCCCGGTCGGCATAATGATAGTCGGTCCAAGGCAGGTTAGGCACGCTTTGCGTCTGTGCCGCCAAATATTCGATGCCGGCGGCCAGACGGTTGTCCATGTAGGAAAACAGGTCGTCTCCTTGGTTCCATCCGATGTGTGCCACATCCACAGCCAATCCTGCAGCCATGGCAGCGTGACCGATGTCGCGACCGCTTTCCTGCATCTGTCCCAATTTTCCGTACGCACCTGTTTCCAACTCCGAATTTTGTGTCGTGACCACCAGATTGCCTATGAATTCCGTCAGTCCGTCATTCAAAATCGGGTTGGCTGTACGTGGGTCTACGAAAGTACCTACTTGGTCGTATTTGTAGAAAGAAAGGCCTTGGTTATAAAGGAACACGTCATCACAAAGGATGCCGATGCTCATTACGGCCAATACGTTGCACAATCCCCAGTTCGACCAATAATGCCCAGGGCACTTCCCCCATCCTCCGGAGTTTTCCCACGTGCCGTTTCGGCCACGTAGGAATCCTATACAAGAAGGATACCACACATTGAGCATCCATCGTTTGAACTCTGCAAAGTCTTCTGCATTCCAACCCTCGTAGTCGCGTACCAGTTCGGCTGCGTTGGCAAAAGCATAACCGTATAGTCCGGCTGCCAACGCATAATTGGAGTCTCCGCCGATGGCTTTCGTTGTGCGTGCCCAAGCCATAAGGACGTCTACGGCGTGGCGGGCGTGTTCTTCCGACCTGTCTATTTTCCAACGAAGCGCATTCTGGTAAGCGATGGTGGCACCACGTGCGGCGTTGATATAGTTTTCCCCTACTCCTCCGCCACGGACAATGGTTTCAACGGGATAGGTGGCGGCATTGGATTGTGAATAAGCCGCGTTTTTCAGTACATTGTATGCGGCTATGATTTTTGCGTTGCCGTCCTTCAACTGTTGCCGTATGCGTTCAAAGTCCTCATCGGTGTGGAGCGCACCGGGATGTCGGAATCCTTTATCCGTATCATAGCCTTCCACGACATCCTCGTCATCGAATTCAAATCCGTCAGTGGCTTTCAACGTGTTCTGTGCTGCGGCCAAGGCTTTGATTTGTTTGTCAATGACGTTTTGGTTCACTTTTCCTTCTTCAGCGAGGGTTTTGGCCATGTTGATTTCATCCAGGTAAATCGCCACGGCAGCTTCCGGATAAATTGCAGCATGTCCGGCCAAGAAATCTTCTGCTTCCCGGATGGCGGTTCGCAGGGCTGTGAAATCGCCGGGGGTACCATAGCGGAATTCATGCTCCAAATCTTCGGTGATTTGTGAGAGGGCGTTGATTTCCGCCGTGCCCAATACTTTGCCGTAAAGTCTGATGTCGCTCACGAGGGTTTGTTTCAAGTAATTGTCTGCGGAAAAAGGAGCACGTCCAATCCATACGTAAGGAATGGAGGCATTGAAGTTTTCCGAGTTGGCAGGCATCGAACTGTTTGACCCTTTGCGTACACCGTTAAGATAAAGCGTGCCGTTCTTTCCGTTTTGTGTATAAAGGACGTGTATCCACTGGCCTTTTTCCGATTCTCCTCCGATTTCAATACCCGTTTCGTGTTGATAACCACCTGTGGAGTTGGCAAACCGTTGTGCGTTCAAGCGGTAGGCCGAATATTTCCCCTCAGAAGCGGTGCAAGCCATGGATGTGGAGAAGGACCAAAGGAAGAATCCCGCGCCGGAAAGCGAGGCGTTTTCGTCTACCCGGTAGTACATGGAGACTGTATAGGAGTCCATTTCTTTGAATAGGGCGCCTGTTTTTTCGGTCAAATCAAGATAACCAGACTGGTTGCCCAAATTGAGCACATGGTATTTTCCCATTTCTTCCACCTTGGCACCGTTTTTCAACGAAGCTATGATGCCGGATGTAGAAGCGTCCGTGACGGAAGTGCCGTTTACTTGTTCGAAGTCGAAGTGCAGCCGTAACCCGTCTTCCTGTGCGTAAAGCCCGGTGCCGGTACATGCCACGAAGTAAGAAGCTAACAGCATGCAGAGTTTTTTCCTTTTGCTTTTCATGTCATTGTTCATAAGTGTAAATTAAGTAATGATAATAAATCTCTTTATGTATATACGAATAAGGACGGCGAATTACTTATTTTTTTAATATTAAAGATGGTTAAGACAATAAAAAGCCACGAATACGGACGAATGAGAAAAACCGTATTCCATGGCTTGGGTTGCGCAGGCGGTTCCGTTATGGTTTTACCTATGGAGATAGAGCCTGTGCAGGGAGGAGGATTTTTCAGTGTTTCTGATTATTCCAGTAATCTTCGAGCCGGTCCGCCTCTTCTTTTGTCAGGTGGATGACGGCACCGTGCTTGGGCGACCGGAAGTTGGTGGTTTTCATTATGCCTTCGTTGAAGCGTCCCAAGTTCTTGAAGTGTACGAAGTCACAGGTTTCCACAAAGCCGAAGTTGTGCGGGTTGATGCCGAAGATGTCGTACATGAGTACCCATTTGTTTTCACCGATGCGTTTCCAAACGTTAGGTGCCTCACAGGCCACCGGTTCAAAGTCTATCCAACGCGGGTCGAACCGGTAGCTTCCGTCGATACGGTCGGAAACCGCCTGTTTGATGCCCGAACCGGATTCATGCGCCACGTAGAACAGGTGATATTCCATTTTTTGCCGCTCCTCGTTCCATATCGGGGTGATGTCGCCGTCGATGGCAGACGCTCCAGAGGGGTATTCAAACAAGATTTGCGGAATACTCTCGATACGGTTGAAATCTTGGTTTACGTAGACATAATAAAGCCTGTTTTGCTCGTTGCCGAACCGCATGGTGAAATAAATCATCATCCGTCCTGTGGCGGGGTCATAGACTGTTTCCGGTGCCCAAGCACAACCTATCTGTGCAAATTCCTTGGACATCTGGTCGAAACGTATGTTGGTGCGTGTCCAATGGATGAGGTCGAACGATTTCATCAGCACCAAGCCACGGTTGTTTCCCCAACCATAAGCTTTCCCGTCGCGCTCCCATTCCGTATCGCGGTAACCCTCGCGTTGTGCATAAATATGCAAGTCGGTCATGGCCAAGTAGAAGCCGCCGTCCGGGCCACGGTAGATATGCGGGTCGCGGATACCTTTCTGGTCGGCGATTGTATCGCCTGCAATAATGGGCTTGCCATCGTTCAGGGCGGTAAACGTATAACCGTCGCGGCTGATGGCTGCATGCAGGCAGTGGTCTTCGTCCTGATGGAATACCATAAGGTAGGCCGCCATGTCTTTTTCTTGCGGTGTGGCGTCACGGTAGGTGAAGTTGCGGAAAGTCGTACGTCCTTTTCCTGCGGACAGGAGTGCAGGACGGAGGGCATAGAACCCACCGTAGTTGTTGTGATGAAGTCCCGACACGTCGATATCCGTGGCCAGTTCCTTCCATGACTTTCCGTCCTTGCTGGCAGAGAGGGTCACGCGGTTGGCACGGTTGAGCAGGCGGAGGTAGAAATGCTTGTGGTAATCGGACGGCATGGTTTCGGCTTTTTCCCCGTTGCGGTATATCGTGAGCGTCTTTCCGTCCGAAGCGACACCGGCGTATGCCTTCTCGTCATAGAAAAGGAGCAAACCGCCCGTGTTCCCTTTTCCGAGGGTGATTTCCGTTGTGAGCTCATAGTTCTTGTCTGTGGCTGTGGTCAAAAGCAAACGTCCATCCGTAGGAGTCTTGCCTTTGGCTTTGACGCTCATGCCGTCCTTGCCGAATGAGAGGCTTTCGGGGGCGTATTCCTTCCAAAAGGTCCATTGCAGGCCGAGTTGCTTGCCCGTGAAGTCATCGGAGAGTTCCAGTCCGTGTTTTTCAGGGTCTTGTGCCGGGAGCGGACGGGCATCATGCCGCAGCTTGACCCATCCGTCGGCTGTCCATTCCACCGGGTCTATCAGCGTCTGGCGACCCAACGTGTGGTAACCTTGTGCGTAAGCATGGTACACCACCCACCAGTTCCCTTCGGCATCGTCGATGAGCGTACCGTGTCCTTTCGACCACCAAGGGTCGCTTGCATTGTAGGTATGCACCAAAGGGTTGTAGGGGGAGTTCTCCCACGGGCCGAACACGCTTTTGGAACGTGCCACGACTACCATGTGACTCGTGGCCGGTCCGGCGGTGCCGCCTTCTGCCGATACCATATAATAATAACCGTCCTTGTGCAGCAGTTTCGGGCCTTCGAGGAACATGTCGCCATTGCCTTCGGTTTTCCAATCCTTGGGGAACCGCCAACCTTCGTAGACGGTCTTTTTCGGTCCCGTCACTTTCAGCCCGTCGTCGCTTAGCGGGGCTATGGCACCTTTGTCCACATATAAATACCGTTTGCCGTCTTCGCCCACTACATGTCCAGGGTCGATGCCCGTCAGGTCGAGTTTCACCGGTTGGCTCCACGGGCCTCGGATATCATCGGCATAGACCACATAGTTGGCTCCGGCAGCAGGATAGTAGATATAGTAACGTCCTTTGTACTTCACCAAGTCTGGAGCGTAGACCGAACCGTCGAGTGCATGGAGTGCACGGGCTATGGGGGTCCAGTTCACCAAATCGGTAGAGTGCCAAATGAGCAGTCCCGGTGCGTAATTGAAAGATGAGTTTGTCATGTAGAAGTCTTTTCCTTCCCTGATGATGGACGGGTCGGGATAATCCCCACTCAAAAGCAGGCGAGGGAAGGTTTGTGCACGGCCTGTGGTTGCCAGGCATAAAAATAGTAAACTAAGAATCAGTTTGCTGATACGAGTACTGTTCATGGTTTAAGTGATTAAAAGTTATTGGGTTGAATTTCTCCTCAAAGGTATATAATAGGGACTGAAGAGTGTGCAGTTTACACGCGAATGCCTGTGTTTTTAATACAGTTTAACTATTGTTTATCGTTCTTCTGCGATAACCAGGATGGGGTTGGACATGTCGTCCAATGGATAATCATTTACCGCTGTTTTCTAAAAAAACGATAGCGAAATAAAATAGATTAGAAATAAACTGCTTGTGAGTCCTTTTTCAAATAACGGGGTAATGACTTGGCAACAGTCTCAAATTTCGTGAAATGCGTTGCTTTTCTTTCTGTCAAACAACTCTTATTATGCAAAAGTAGTGCAATTTGTCTAATGAAAAGCATTATGAGCGTTTTTATTATTGCTTGCCTTCTAGTTTTCCTATTCGCATAACGATAGAGGTTTGACTTCTTCCCATTTTCTCTGCGATGTACTTTATGCTTTTTCCTTCATGGTAAAGGGTAAGTAGGAATTTGTCAGCACTGCGTGTCCATTTCTTGTTGGCATTGGGGTGTTTGGTGTAACTTTCTTCCGTGACTTTACCGGGGTGTAAGAACTCGTCAACAAAAACGGATGGGAAGTGTCTGTCGTAAAGTACGTATGTCTTTATTTTGGCTCTGGTGATAGCCACATAAAACAACCTACGTTCTTCCCCATACGGATATTGGTCGCTTTTAGTCAGAACATAATCAAGAACAGGGTCATCACTTACCATTGAAGGGAATCCATAGGTATCTTTGTTGCATTGAAGTATTATTACATAATCTGCTTCAAGTCCTTTGGATTTATGGACTGTAAGGAATTCAATCTTTCTGTTTCTAATGAAGTAGTAAAAGCGATTGCCCTCTTTTACCGATTTGTACAGAAACGACAAATAGTAGTCATCAAAGGAATACCGCCCTAACAAAAAGATGGATTTATCCGCAGGGATAGACGCAACCAATAGTCCGATAGCGTTACAATAGTCACGTCGTTCATAAGCGCAGAATTGTAATTCGGTTTTGATTTGCGGATTGAATGGGTGTATATCCTTTTTTAGCTGTGTCTTATTCCGTTGGATGAATTGCGATGACAGGCTTACCAAAGGCTCTCCAAAACGGTATGTCGTTTCGATTCTATTGATTTCTGTGGAGCCGAAATAATCAGAGAATTGATTGAAAAGAGCCATGTCACTTCCTGAAAAACGGTATATGGATTGCCAATCATCGCCCACGCAATACAATTTTGCAGGAGGATTGCCTTCTCGGAGTACTTTAAGGAAATTGTAGCGGTCAACTGATATATCCTGGAACTCGTCAACGATGATATATTCATACTTTACAGGATGGGAGGAACGGCATATTTCCGTGGCTTGCAGAATAGCATCGGTAAAGTCTATCTGATTACTGCTTTTCAATTCTTCAATATACAGTTCATAAACAGGCTGAAATATTCTCTTGATAATGAATGTGCTGCGCTCGTCCCCAACACTTTTAGCCTGTTTCAAAACCTCTTTTATAGACTTGCAACTGGACTTAATTAATGTCGCAAAAGTTACAACAAGCCGAATGAAAGCCTTTTCTTGCTTGCTGTTTGGAGGAAGAACCATATCGTATAATTCGGCATCTGTTTTTTCTTGAACAGGAACGCCTATCTTTTCCAATGAAGCTTTTAATGTATGCCGAATATCTGAATAATGGAAATCAGCACTTGAAGTTGTCAATAATATAGTCCCAAACTTCTCATGGGCTGCTTTTTTCCATGTTATTCCGTCATTGTATTTTTGGTTTGCTTCTTCATAAGTAATGCCTTTGTCTTTTGCTAACCATGTGGGAACAAGTCCATGTTCATCCACACCAAAATGCTCTAAATAAATACGTTTTGTCTTGCCATCCTGCTCAAAGTAAATGGAAAAATCGGGTCTGTATTGTGAATGCATTTCATCAGCCAATGGATGTTCGTAAGGCTCTTCATACCTGAATTTCACACCCAAAGAAGATAATACAAAACAGATTTTCTGCTCCTGCTCACTACGAACATAAATAGTTTTCCCGTCCATGTCAGGGAATTGCGCTTTCAAGCGTGCTTCTTTTAATTCGGAGAGTTTTTGTCTACGCTCATTTTTGTGATGCTCCCAATCCTCTTCTTGCACTTGATAGTCAACAAAGTATTCTATAATACCTTTTTTGAACCACTTATCTTCTAATAGTTTATGATATATTTTCACAAACAATGCGTCTGTGTTATCGCAGATGGAGGGCTTTTGTCCTGTCGCTTTCCCGATGATGTCAATAGCAAGTTTATGAAAGGTGTATCCCCTTAGTCCTTCTATATCCATCCTTTCCGTCAACTCGGCAGCAGCTTTGTTTGTATAGCTGATAAGAAGAATCTTTTGAGGATTGATGTGCTTGATGTCTACCAGGAACCTTCCCTTTCCTACAATGGACGATGTTTTTCCACTTCCTGCACTACTAACCACCAAACAATTATCTTCCTCAGACACGATTGAACGCCTTTGCTGTGTGTCTAACGGGTATTTAAGACAATGGTCGAAAAAAACTTTGTGGGTGTCAAGAGTGTCTTGGATAACCTGCTCATTATGTCTTTTGACAATTGAGTGGATGTTTCCGAAATCATGTGTAAATTTTGAGATTGTCTCGGACGGTTTTATATGGAATGCTTCAAGACTTCTCTGCAAAGAATTGACTTTATGGAAGAACTCAGTATAATATTTTGTGAATTGTTTCTCTTCCGAAGAGGATATTATGTGTTCATTAAAACTATTCCTTAAATCGGTTTCAATATCAATGAAAAAACTTTCATTACTTTGCTTTAGTTCCTTTTCTCTGCTTTTTTGTATATCCTTATAAGGAGTTATGGTTGTAATTCGTTCCGACAGTTCATTTAATCTCTTTTTTAGCAATAACCGTATCGTTACTATGACGATACCTATTATAGTAGCGATACTTAGTCCTAAAACAAAAGATGAAAGCATAACGCTCCTTTTTTATTTCACGTGTATTGAAAAGAGTTGCCTCAATCCGAATACAAAGATAGTGGATTTTTACGATAATCTCTTATTTTCTAATGATTTTCTTTATTTCTTCAAAGAACTTAGGATAGTTGGAGATTGTTGGGATAGAAAAGGTATTTTGCCGGAGTCCATCATTTTCTGTATGTTTCCCCAAGGTTTTTTGCAAAAACATCCTTCATCTTTCAGATTGTTCGATAATCGGTTGTTATAGAATGAATTGTAGGATGAAGGATGTTTCAGTCATCTTTCAGTTCCCCTTCATGGCAGAAAGCAATGAAAAGTTCTGCGCCAAATGATTTTTCAATCTCAGCCGAACGATTTTTCGTTCTGCGCCAAGCGATTTTCCTGTCTCAGCCGAACGAAATGAAGCATGGCTGAAAGATGCCTGAAATATCCTTCAGCTTATAACATCAATGTTATGAGGATGTTAAAGTGCATCCTGAAAGATGAAGGATGTTTTCACGAAAAACTTGTGTAGGAGGCGGTATGGCATGCAAGGACGCGGCTTACGAAGAGATTTCCAACGGTGCGCGGAAAGTACATCCGTTTTTCCATTCCGAACAGCCGAAAGCGGTCTTGCCTTTGATGATATGCCCCTTTCCGCAGAGCGGGCAGAGGTCACCCTCTTTGGGGGCAGGAGGCGTGGCCGGGATTACGGCTGTTTGGGGAGCGGCCGACTTTTTATATAAATCGCTCTCGCCCGGCATAGTCAGGCGGGCTTGGTTCTGCTCTCGCTTGCTCGCGATTTTGCGTGCCGTTTTTGGTGCTTTGGCTGACTTTTCTTTTACGTTTCCCTTTTTCCCTTTTGGTACAGGCTTATCTTCCTGTGTTTCCGCGACGCGACGGTTGGTGTTGTCTGCCAGGACGGTATGCACGATTTCGGCTACCATTTGCTTGAGTTCTTCCAAAAAAGTTTTGGCATCGTAGGTTTTCTTTTCAATCAACCGAAGGCGGCGTTCCCAAATGCCGGTCAACTCGGCACTTTTGAGCAGTTCCTCATGGATGAGGCTGATGAGTTCCACTCCCGTGGGAGTGGCTATAAGGTTCTTTCGTTCCAACCGAATATAATGCCGCTTGAAGAGGGTCTGGATGATGGCGGCCCGGGTGGACGGACGGCCGATACCGTTCTCTTTCAAGGCATCACGCAATTCGTCGTCGTCCACCAGGCGACCCGCAGTCTCCATGGCGCGCAAGAGCGTAGCTTCTGTGTAAGGTTTGGGCGGCTGTGTCCATTTTTCGGCCAAGTCCGGAACGTGGGGGCCGCTTTCACCTTTCGTGAAAACAGGGAGCGTACGTTCTTCCTCGGCGTTTTTTCCCAAGGTTTCCACCGTCTTGGCCTCCTGTGCATACACCTCTCGCCAACCCGGCAAGAGAATCTGTTTTCCGGTTGTTTTGAACGGGATGTCGGCCGTTTCGCCGAGGATGGTGGTGGTGGCGAATTTACAGTCGGGGTAGAACGCTGCAATGAAACGCCGCGCCACGAGGTCGAATACCCGTTGTTCGTCCGGTGTCAAGCCGTGCGGTGCTACTCCTGTGGGGATAATGGCATGGTGGTCGGTGACTTTGGAAGAGTCGAACACCTTTTTACTCTTTTTCAACGCCGCGCCACGCAAGGGTTGGAGCAAGGCGGCATATTCGTCGGCTATACCGTTGAGGATGGCGTTGCATTTCGGATAAATGTCGTCGCTCAGGAAAGTGGTGTCCACACGTGGATAAGTCGTGACTTTCTTCTCGTAGAGCGACTGGATGAGTTGCAGGGTCAGGTCGGACGAGAAAGAAAACTTGCGGTTGCATTCCACCTGTAGCGAGGTCAGGTCGTACAAACGGGGAGGGGCTTCCGTTCCGTTTTTCTTGGTGACGGACGTAATCGTGAACGGTGCGTCTTTGATTTGTTCAAGGGCTTTCCGTCCTTCTTCTTCCGAGGTGAATCCCCGGCGTGCCACATCGTTTGCCTTGCCGCTTCCGTTGCCGTTCGCACCTTTGTCCTGAGAAACCGTCGCGGTTTCCTCTTCGTCTTGTTCCAACACAGCGGTAAAGACTGTATCACGGTAGTTGGTGGTCAGTACCCAATAAGGTTCCGGCTTGAAGTTCTCGATTTCCTGTTGACGGTTGACGATGAGAGCCAGTGTGGGGGTTTGAACCCGTCCGATGCTCAGCACCTGGCGGCCCTGTGCGTACTTCAATGTATAGAGCCGCGTGGCGTTCATGCCCAAAGTCCAGTCGCCGATGGCGCGGCTCAGTCCGGCTTCGTAGAGCGACTGGTATTCGCTCTGGTCTTTCAGGTTGCTGAATCCTTCACGGATGGCTTCTTCCGTGAGTGACGAAATCCAGAGGCGTTTCACCGGGCATCGGGCACCGGCCTTCTGCATGACCCAACGTTGTATCAACTCTCCCTCCTGTCCGGCATCACCGCAGTTGATGATCATGTCAGCAGCCTGCATCAGCCGTTCAATCACCCGGAATTGTTCTTCGATGCCCTTGTCGTTTTTCAGCTTGATGCCGAAGCGGGGCGGAATCATGGGTAATGAAGAAAGGCTCCACGCTTTCCAGAGCGGAGTATATTCGTGCGGTTCCTTCAGTTCGCAAAGATGACCGAAAGTCCAAGTGACCTGGTAGCCGTTGCCTTCCCAATAATTACGGTGGTCTTGCGTGGCGCCCAGTACTTTGGCAATGTCTTTACCCACACTGGGTTTCTCGGCGATACATACAATCATGCGTTTCTCTTCTTCATTATAGCGGGACAAAGATAGTGCTTTTTGCCGGAAAAATGCAGGGAAAGCCTTTCGATTTGCAAGTGGATGCAAGGATGCCATGGGAGGATTGTATTTTTTCGGTTGTTTTATAGTTAAAAAACGCCCAAAGTCTCTTCTTTTCTTTCTTTTTTATTATTTTTGCATTGTTTTAATGCAAAAAAAGTGTGTCTATGAGAAAATCTACTTCTATTAATTTTAAGGCTGTTTTGATTGCCTTGTTTGTTGTTTCATTGGGTATAGAAATGGTTTCGGCAGCCGGTTTCCCTTCGGTTAAGGAATTGTATGGCCGCTATAAATTTAGTGGAGAATGCTCTTATGTTGACATGGTTTCTGGAGCGGCGGGCGAGGCTCCGGTTCCTGCGACAACGGGTTATAATATGGCCGTGTTGCCGGGCGAGTCAGAGAATGAATTGAAGGTGCTCGGTTTCTTCGGTTATGGCGGTGGTGTGACGCTGACCTACAATCAGGAAGATGGTACATTGAAGGGAGAAACGCCAACGGCTGTGTTTATGATGGGAATGAATTTGATGGTTGTGGCAGATGCAGCATCCACAGGAGGAACTGTCGTTTTTAACTATCAGGTGACGGAGAAGGATGGCAAAATAGAGATTACGGCGCAGAATGCATTGGAAAATGTCACCATTATGGATATGGAGGACGGTATTATGGGGATGCTTTCTTACGCTTCTGCATATACCATGACCAAGGAAGACATATCCTATAATCTTAGTGATGTGATTGGGGAGTATGATTTCGCGTCGACGAGGGTAGATAATAATTTGTTGGCTGATGCGTCTGAAAATTTTAAGCTGAAAATTACGGGAAATACCTCAGAAACGGTTCCTTCCGGTGTGAGCGTAGGGAATTGGTTCGGGGTGGAAAACACGGAAGTGGCCGCAGAGTTCTATGCCGATGGTGGCATATTGGTATTGCCGCATGATGTGAAATTGGCCAATGGCATGTGCTTCGGGGCGCAACCGGAAGAGGAAGGCGGTTATAATCCCAACGAAGCTTCGTTCTTTTTTGTGGAAAAAGACAAGTTGGTGACACCGGGTTATTTGGTCTTAGACAACGGATTCGACGAGGTGATGGAAATGCCATTGCAAATGGCAGTCATAGGCGGTGAGGCCGTGAAGACAGGAAGTGGTATTAGCAGCCGTTGTATCAAGGATGTCAAAATTTATAGTTCAGACGGCTCGATTCGCGTAGAAGGGTTGGAAAGTGCCGAAATCAGTGTGTTTGACGCACAGGGTATGTTGGTGTCGTCTGTGCACGGAGCTACGGCTGCATTCGGCGGTCTGAAGTCTGGGCTGTATTTGGTAAAAGTAGGCAGTCATACAGCGAAAGTTGTAGTGAAATAACCTGAAGATATATATGTAAAACGAAGGGAACCGGGTCTTGTGGGACTTCTTTCTCTTCGTTTTATTTTTCTTTTTCCAAAGTGTTGGAGAAAGGGAATATAAAATGGTTGGCAGGAGTAATAATGTCCTGCTTTTTATATATAACGAAAGAAGTATGAAAATAAACTTGAGAATCGTATTTTTCCGTTTAAAGGCTTGCGGTGCCGGGTTTGCCCTTTTCGTTTTTGTTATGGTGCTTTCATCGGTCTCTGCGCTTTATGCACAGAACGGTACAGGTGTCGGAGGGGCGGTTCGTGCTGAAACAGTCGGAAGTCCGGAGAAAATGACGGTAAAAGGAGTTGTGGTGGACAAGGAGACTGGAGAGACCATGATTGGAGTTTCCATTCGCGTGTTGGGTACGGACGTGATTACGGTGACGGATATAGACGGTGCTTATTCATTAACTTTGCCCAAAGGACGTTATAAAGTGGTTTTCACTTATATCGGCTACGAAAAGTTAGAGCGGGAATTGGACGCGTCCCATACGGAAAGTTTTAAGAAGGTTGTGATGGCCCCGGCATCGAAAACCATGAATGAAGTGGTGGTGACGGGAATATACCAACGTAAGAAGGAAAGCTTTACGGGGTCGGCTGCTACTTTCGAGGGACCGGAATTGAAAAAAATCGGGGTACAGAATGTCTTGCAGAGTTTGAAAACCCTCGATCCATCTTTCAAAATCGCGGACAACATCCAGTTTGGTTCAGATCCCAACCGCATGCCGGACATCGAAATCCGCGGCAAGAGCAGCATCATGGGGTTGAAAGAGGAATATGGTACGGATCCGAATCAGCCCTTGTTCATACTGGACGGATTTGAAACCGATTTGCAGACGGTCTCGGATTTGAACATGAACCGCGTGGCTTCCGTTACGATATTGAAGGATGCGGCCTCTACGGCTATTTATGGTTCGAAAGCGGCCAATGGTGTTGTGGTCATCGAGACGGTGAAGCCGGAGAAGGGACGGTTGCGCTTGAGTTATAAAGGCGACTTCTCCCTGACAATGGCCGACTTGACGGATTATAACCTGATGAATGCCAACGAAAAGATAAAGTTCGAAGAATTGGCCGGGTTATATACTGATTTGACGAACGACCCGTTAAACCAACTGAGGTTGGACAACTTGAGGAACGAACGCTTGAAAGAAGTGGCACGTGGGGTGGATACTTATTGGCTGAGCGAGCCGTTGCGTACCGGTTTCGTGCAAAAACATAATGTTTATGCCGAGGGCGGAGAAGAGAAAATCAGGTATGGCTTAGGGCTGACTTACGGGAACACGGAAGGCGTGATGAAGGAGTCGAGCCGCCAGACCCTGTCCGGTAATCTGGATTTGATTTACCGTACCGGGAAGTTCCAGTTCAGTAACAAGCTGACGATTGATTATCTGGAGACATCCGACCCGGTGGTCTCGTTCTCCGAATATGCTTTGGCTAATCCCTATTACCGCAAGTACAATGCCGATGGCGGAGTAGACAAGTATTTGTATGTCCCGGAGAATGACGACGAGTCTCCAGTCCCTAATCCGCTTTGGAATGCCCGTCTGAACAATTACGACCGTGGGGATGAATTTGGCTTTACGAATAACTTCATTGCGGAATGGTTTGCCACGACGGATTTGCGTGCCCGTGCCAAGTTCGGAGTGACGAAAACCACGGCCACGGCCGAAACGCGCTTGTCTCCGTTGCATACGGATTTCGACAGTATGAGCGATACGGAAAAAGGTTCGTACGAACATTCCACTACCGCTGTCATGAAGTATGAAGGGGACCTGTCCGTGACTTACGGCAAGCTGTTCCGGGAAGTCCACATGCTCAATCTTGTCGGCGGGTTTAATTTTTCCAATACGGAGTCTACCCGTAACGGTTATAAGGCAATAGGCTTCACCGAAGACCAGTTCGGTGCACCTTCTTTCGCCAATGGCTATCCGGATGGTGGAAAACCTTCATATTCAGAAAGCACCACGCGTGCGGCCAGTTTCTATTTGAATGGTGGATACGCGTATGACAACCGTTATTTGCTCGACGTTAACTATCGGCGCGACGGGGCTTCCATGTTCGGGTCGAGCCACCGTTTCCGCGATACGTGGTCGGTGGGTATAGGTTGGAACATTCACAAGGAAAAGTTTATGAGCGGCACGGACCTGTTCCAACTGCTCAAGTTGCGTGCGTCTGTCGGCAATCCCGGTAATCAGAACTTTTCCGCTTATCAGGCTTTCACGACTTATCAATTCAATGGATGGATGACCAATGTGTTCGGTGCGGGTGTTTTGATATCGGCTTTGGGAAATCCCGACCTTCAGTGGCAGAACACTTTGAATTATACGGTAGGGACGGATATAGCCATGTTCGACAATCGTTTGAATGTAACTGTGGATGTTTTCCGCAAAATTACAGACCCGCTGTTGGCTGTCATTACGACACCGGGTTCGGTAGGCGTAAAGAGCGTAGCGATGAATGCCGGCCAGCAAAATACGAACGGACTGGAGGCTACGTTGCGTGTGTCTCCTATTCATAACGTGGAAAAGGGGATACAATGGACCGTCAGCTTGAATGCACGGACGTACAAATCGGAGTACGCTCATATAGGCAATTCTTTGAGTGCCTTGAACAAAGCCGGACAGGCTTCGGTGACGGGGACGACGCGTTATTACGATGGGGGAAGCCCGACGGCTATTTGGGCTGTCCGTTCGGCAGGTATTGACCCAGCTACGGGTAAAGAGCTTTTTATTAAGAAAGACGGTAGTTATTCGTTCGATTATGATGTGAATGACGAAGTGGTCGTCGGTGACACGCAGCCCAAATTGGAAGGGGTCTTGGGAACGACCTTTTATTACAAGGGCTTTTCGTTCGGAGCTTATTTCCGTTACCAACTCGGGGGGCAGATATTCAATTCAGACTTATATAATAAGGTGGAGAATATCGATTTGAGTGACATAAACTACAATCAGGACCGACGTGCGCTGTATGACCGTTGGTCCGTTCCAGGTCAGGAAGCGCAGTTTAAGCGTATCTCCTTAGTGCAGAAAACGGACAAGTCTTCCCGTTTCGTAATGGATGAGAATACGTTTGCCGGAGAGTCCTTCAATGTAGGATATGAATTCACGCAACCTTTCATTAAAAAGGTCGGTCTGTCGTCGTTGACCCTTCAGGCTAACATGAACGACATCTTCCGGGTGTCTACCGTAAAAGCGGAACGGGGTATTGATTATCCTTTTGCGCGAACTGTGTCATTTTCTGTTTCAGCCGTATTCTAAAGCTATAGAAATTATGAAAATATTAAAATATATCATATTGTCTTTTTCCGGCTTGTTTTTCACGGCCGGATGTAGTGACTGGCTTGAAGTGAAGCCCTACGACACCATGGCCGAAGGTGATTTGTTAAGTACCGAAGAAGGTTTCAAGAAATTGCTTAACGGAGTGTATATTGATTTGAACAAGGACGAGCTGTACGGCCAGACGCTTACCGTGGAAATGGTGGAGATTATGGGAGGGTCTTATCTGATTGGTACCGATCCATTGACTTGGGGCGATTATATTGATTTGAACAACCGGAACTTCACTACCGAGTATTGGCGTACGAGACTCGACAATACGTGGGACAAGGCGTATGCATTGATTCGTAATTGCAATACGATATTGGAACAGATGGAGAGTCGTAAGCCGGTCTTTACAGGCAACAATTATAATTTGATTCGGGGAGAAGCGTTGGCGTTAAGGGCTTTGCTGCATTTCGACATGTTCCGTCTGTTCGGTCCCGTGTATAAGCTGAACCCGACGAAGACCAGTATTCCCTATGAGACATCCACTACCTTGCAGGTGCAGGAACTGTTACCGGGGAATGAAGTGATGCGCCATGTCATAGAGGATTTGTCTGAAGCGGAAAAACTGTTGGCCGATGACCCGATTATCACGACGACGGACCATTTGGTCAATCATGCGACGACGGGGGGAAGCAATTTCTTGGAGTACCGTACGTTGAGGCTTAATTATTATGCCGTACAGGCGTTGTTGGCGCGGGCATATCACTATATATCCAGTTACAAGGATGAGCATCAGGAGGACTATAAAGCCAAGGCTAAAAGCTATGCCGAAGGGATTATTAATATTGCCCCGCAGCATTTCCCGTTTGTGAATAAAGCGGACGTGTTAGGGACACCGGAGAATGTGGATCGCATTTTTGCTACGGAAGTGATTTTCGGTCTGACGAATGTGAACCGTAATCTGATGTTCAAGAACAACAACGATCCGGATCGAAGCCCGAAGCCGGTGCTCAGGATGGATCCGGCTCTTCTGGAGATGCCTTATTTCGGCGGCGGAGCGGACTACGGCGGGTCTACTGACGACTATCGTTACATTGCCAACTGGAAAAAGAGCGGAAATGATTACTATTTCTATAAGTATGCGGACATTACCGACGTGGGGAAGATAGAGAACACCATCGTTCCGATGATACGGTTGGGAGAAATGTATCTGATTATTGCAGACCTTTACGACGAGGTGAGCGAACGCCCTCTTATGGTCAGTTGGGTGAATAAGTTACGGGAACACCGTGGAGTAGAGAAAATGGATGAATCTAAATATGCTCCGCGTTTCTTGGGATACGAGGTCGTGAGAGAGCTGTATGGGGAGGGACAAATCTTTTTCTATCATAAGCGGAACTATTCACCGGTATTGATTACTTTTGATCCTATTACGGAATTCATCCCGGCTTCGGAGAAATTTTTTGTAGTTCCTTTACCGGATACGGAATCAGACAACAGACAATAAACAGGTTATGATGAAGAATTTAAAAATATGGTTTCCGATGTGCCTTGCGCTTTGCTTGTGGAGTGCATGCGATGAACGTACGCCGGATTTGTATAGTGCTCCCGACGGAATTTACTTTAATAACCGGACTTCGGGGAGTGTGTTGGTAGATACGACGACTTTGACTTTCGTTTATGAGCCGGACGAAACGATGTATCTCGACGTACCGGTAGTCATACAGACCATTGGAAGGCAGGCTGATATCGATCGTCCGGTCAATCTCAAGGTTTGGTCGGACAATGCCGAGGAAGGAGTGGATTATGAGTTGCTGACACCGGCGGTGGTACCGGCTCATGCTTCCATGTTTTCCTATGTGGTTCGTTTGAAACGTACGGAAGCCATTAAAACGGAATTGAAGTCCATTTATCTGGAACTGTCGGCTAACGAGTATTTCACTACGTTTCTGGAGAGGGATTCTACGGGAAGCGAGGAACGTCCTTACACCGAGATGTTGAAGTTCCGGATAGATTTTTCCGACTTCTATTCTACTCCTCCGGCCGGATGGCTTCCCGAGTATGTCGGCGAGTTTTCAGAACGTAAGTTACGTCTGATGTGGAAGCTGTTCGACGATGTGGTGGACCGTGCCGACTATAATGTGAAGGGGGCTATTCCTTTCAATAAATGGGTGTACATGCAAAGGGAAATAGATACTTATATGACGAAGCAATTATATATATTGTTGGGATATGAACAAGGAACGGTGGATGTAGACGCATTGGTGGACCCGGCAGCCGAAGGGGATGATCGCCAACTGTTGGATTTTACTCCCATAACCTCTGATAACTAAAATGGAATGATATGGAAAGAATGAAATATATCCGTTTGCTATGGTTGGTGTTGCCGTTCTTATGGCAAAGCTGTGCGGAAGATAAGGGGAATTACGATTACAGGGATTTGAACGATTTGAACATTTCGTTCGATGACGCTTATTCTGCCATTTCCCGTGAACCTTTCGTCGTAAAGCCGGAGGTGGCAGCAAAAGAGTTCGTACCGGATGCTTATACTTATGAATGGAAGGCGTACGACCAGGCCGGGAGCCAGGAACCGGTTGTGTTGGGTACGGCTTTGAATCTGGATGTGGAATTGACTCTTGCACAGGGCAACTATCAGTTGGTACTGACCATTAGGGAGAAGGCGTCGGGGCTGTATTATCAAAAGTCGGCCACGTTGAACGTGGATACGCCGCTTTCGTTGGGGTGGTTGGTATTGTGCTCCGACAACGGGCGTGTGCGTCTGGACATGGTGTCGCACATCAAGGAAACGGATAATGTGTATTATGATTTGTTGAAAGGGACGGAGTTGGAGGATTGGCTACAACCTTACCAGCTGGTTTGCGACCCTGGGATGCAAGAGCCTTTCTATTTGGTGGCCGGTAGTGGGACTACGCGTTTGAGCAATAACGATTTTCAATGGAACGACTCCTATATGATAGGTTATGAGTTCGGTAACGGAATGTATACCGGTACGGTACGTTGCTTGGCTTCTCACAGGCCAGGCAAGTTGTTTGTCGATATTGCGGGACGTGTGTATTATTGTAATACTTTGTCCGGCGACGGGTTGTTCGGTTCCGTCCGAGCCAATGGTTTTTATGTAGAGCCGGCAGTCGGTTATAATGCCAAAGGGACTCCTTTTATTCCGGCTTTTATGATGTGGGACAAGAATAACCGCCGTTTTGTGGTCTGTGCTTCGGAGTTCGCGTCTATCGGATTGGATAATGTGAGGGACGTGCCGATGGATGAATTGGCCGCCGACGGTTTCCCTACAGTGAATGAAGAGCTTTTCGCATGGCCAAAAAGAGCAGACCGGATGGACTTTATCTGTATGGAGAATACCCGCTACGACCGTAATCAGGACGGTAACGGGATGACATATGCCGTTTTGGGTAAAGACAACCAACGTTTCTTGTATGGCATCATTCTCAATGAACTTTACTCTTTTGCCGAAGCCAAATACGGTTATGCCTATGAGAAAGCTTATTATGTGGATTTGTCTGCTTGTACCGACATTGCCGGGGCCACACACTTTGCGTTCAGTTCCCTGAAGACATTTATGTATTATGCCGTGGGTAGAAAGGTCTATCGCGTGAATTTTTCCAATGCGGCTCCGGCGGCAGAATTACAGTTCGAATTGCCAGAAGGAGAAGAAATCACCTGTTTGAAATTCTATCTGTGGGAACAAGAAGACACAGACAACCGTTCTTACGACCTGATTGTAGGCAGCAAGAAAAATGATACGGGCGAGGGTACATTGCGTATTTATGACGGATTCACGAATGAAGGCAATTTCCAGAATGCCGTTCCGGTGGAACGATACTCCGGTTTTGCAGATATTGTGGACGTGATTTACCGCGAGAAAGTAATTTATCAACAATAATTAATAATGAATGAGATGATGAAAAATAATATGTGGTTTAAGACAGCCTTTTTAACGTTTGTCTTTTGTGCTTTGGGGTTCGTAGAGAGTCGGGCCGATATTCAGTTGACAGTCGATGTGGCAAATAAGACGGCTTCGACAGTTGTTGTGGTGTATCAGACTACGATCGTAGAGATTCCGTTGGACGACAACGGGCACGGTAGCCATACCTTTCAGCATATAGGTGCCGTACATGCCAGTCTGTTTTATGGAATGGACAGCAAAAATATTTTTTTGGAAGACGGAGATCGTATCCATATCTCCTTCGACGGGGCTGATTTCAAGGGAACCGTAAAATTTGAAGCGGATGGAGGCAAAGAGAAAATCTTTAAGTATCTGAATCAGGTGACCCTGTTGGATGTCCCGCAAGAGAAGATGGCCCTGCCATTTGATGAGTACGCCGCGTTGGTGGACAAGAAAGAAGAGTCCATGATGCGTATATTGAAGGCATGGAAGTTGGACGAAGTCAGTCCGCGTTTCGTTGCCGTCGAAACCGGCCGCATCCGTTATGCCTATGCTTCTTCGCTGATGATGTACGCTGTGGGGCATCCTTTTGTGGCTCAGGATACCACTTACCGCCCGGACGAAGCCTATTACGATACGCTTAAAAAGTATGCTGTGGCAGACGAAAACCTGGTAGAACTGAAAGATTATCGTGAGTATATGAAGGAGATAGCCCGAATGTTCGGCTGCAAGAAAGAAGAAGCAAAGACACCATACGACCGTACTATTTGCATGATGAACTATATTGCCGACCATATCGAGGATGACAAAGTGAAACAGGCACTGTTGAACGTATTGGCTATCGAGCAAGTGGAACAGTACGGCATCAGCAATATAGATGAATTGCTGAATCTGCACGGCACTTACGTGACCGATCCCGTACTGCAGGCTGCCTTCAAAGAAAAATATGATGCTTGGGATTTGGCCCGTCCGGGTAACCCTTCCCCCGATTTCCGGGCATGGGATGTGGACGGGAAGTCATACACTGTGGCTGATTTCAGGGGGAAATATGTGTACATCGACCTTTGGGCGACGTGGTGCGGTCCGTGTCGCCGTGAGATGCCTTTCCTCAAGCAGTTGGAAGAAGAATACAAAGGGCGCAATATCACCTTCCTGAGCCTTTCTACGGATGCACGTAAGGCTGATTGGCTGAAGATGGTGAAAAGTCATCCGATGACGGGAATGCAGTTGTTTTTGGGTACGGGAAGCCGTTTCCAGACGGCATACAAGGCCGACGGTATTCCCCATTTCATCCTGCTCGATCCCGAGGGGAAGATTGTGAATGCCAATATGTTGCGTCCTTCTTCGCCCGACATTCGCAGTTACTTGGACCGTCAACCCGGTCTGTAAAGGAAGTGATATGAGGATAAAAGGAGCTTTCGGGCTCCTTTTTTTGTGGGGACAAGCCTTGTACGGTTACACTCGGAAATATCTTTTTTGTTTTTTTACGGCACGGACGGTTGACGAAGAATGTTATTTTTTTCATCTTTGTACAATTAAATTCCAAGAGCCGTAACTATGAATGTTTCCATTGAAATAGGATTGCTTGTATCCGCCTTTCTGATTTTCTGTAGTATCCTGATGAGCAAGACCGGTTACCGTTTCGGTATCCCTACCCTGTTGATGTTCTTGTTGGCCGGCATGCTGTTCGGCACAGACGGTCTGGGCATACAGTTCGACGATGTATCGGTGGCCCAACATATCGGTATGGTGGCATTGTGTATCATTCTTTTCACGGGAGGAATGGACACGAAGATGGAGGACATCCGTCCGGTATTGTCGCCGGGGGTCATGTTGGCTACCTCCGGCGTGTTTCTGACTACGCTTTTTTGCGGATTGTTCGTCTATTGGGTTTCCGGTTGGCAACTGCATACGGGCGTCGGTTTCACCCTCATCGGTTCCTTGTTATTGGCCGCCACGATGTCGTCCACCGACTCCGCCTCCGTCTTCAACATCCTTCGTTCGCAGCAAATCAACCTGAAACATAATCTTAAACCGATGTTGGAACTCGAAAGCGGGAGCAATGACCCGATGGCCTATCTGTTGACCATCATCCTGATACAATGCCTGCAGGCCGGAGGAGTTTCAGGTTGGGAAATCCTGTGGTCTTTTCTGCTGCAGTTTGTAGTCGGCATAGCCGGGGGGTATCTGTTGGGACGTTTGTCCGTATGGCTCATCAACCGTGTGAGCCTGAAGAATGCCGAGCTTTATTCCATCATGGTGCTTTGTTTCATTTTCATCATTTATTGCTCGGTCTATTTGCTGAAAGGCAATGGGTATCTGGCGGTTTATATTGCCGGTATGGTCATCGGCAACAGCCGCCTGTTCAAGAAGAAGGAAATAGGAACTTTTCTCGATGGCATGACATGGCTGCTCCAGATTGTGATGTTCCTCATGTTGGGACTGCTAGTCAATCCCCACGAGATGCTTCCCGTCATGCTGACGGCCGTCCTGGTCAGCGTCTTTATGACCTTTGTGGCCCGTCCGCTTAGCGTATGGTTAAGCCTTCTGCCTTTTGGACGGAAAATCACGAATAAATCCAAGCTTTTTATTTCCTGGGTCGGTATCCGTGGGGCTGCTCCCATTATTTTCGCTACCTATCCGGTGATGGCGCAAGTGGACGGTGCCAGTCAGATTTTCAATATCGTGTTTTTCGTCACGTTGATATCTTTGCTTTTTCAGGGTATGTCCTTGTCATGGGTGGCACGTAAGTTGGGCCTTACGGAACCCTTGCCGGAAAAAGAGGACAACTTCGGTATCGAACTGACCGAGGATGTCGGGAGCACGTTACGTGAAGTGCTTTGTACGGAAGAGCTTCTGCAACGGGGACGTCATATTCGCGAACTGTCGCTTCCGGAAGGAACGCTGGTTATTATGATTAAGCGGGGCGACCGTTATATTGTGCCGAACGGTTCGCTGGAACTGATGTTGGGCGACCGGTTGTTATTGATGATTCATAATGTATAAATGACTGTTTATAAGTTATCTATATTTCCCTTTGAGGCTTTTTGTTCTTTTTGTGCCGGATAGTTTTCCATTTCTGCCGGACGTTTTTTGGTCTTGTATCGGGTGGTTGGCTGTTTCGTGTTTGGCTATTCATGATTTTCAGCGAGGAGTCCGACTATATGCTTTCTTCTTTTCTACCCCATGCTCCAGATATGGAAAACGGTCACCCCGACCTAAGCCGGAATGACCGCCATGAAGAAAAAATTAAGTGGTATTTATTCTTTGTCCAAAAGGATTTTCATCATTTCACAGGCTGCTTTGGCTACGGAGGTTCCGGGACCGAAGATAGCCGCTACGCCTGCTTTGTACAGGAAGTCGTAGTCCTGCGCCGGGATGACACCGCCTGCGATGACCATGATGTCCTCGCGTCCCAACCGCTTCAGCTCTTCGATGACTTGCGGGATGAGGGTCTTGTGTCCGGCTGCCAACGAACTTACGCCCATGATGTTCACGTCGTTCTCTACGGCTTGGCGTGCAGCCTCGGCCGGTGTCTGGAACAACGGTCCCATGTCGACGTCGAAACCGCAGTCGGCATAACCCGTGGCACAAACCTTGGCCCCGCGGTCGTGGCCGTCCTGTCCCATCTTGGCAATCATGATACGCGGCCGGCGGCCTTCCTGCCGGGCGAACTCTTCCGTCAACTCGCAAGCTTCGGCGAAGTCGGCGTCTGCTTTACTTTCTGATGAATACACTTGTGAAATAGTTCTGATTACGGCTTTATATCGGCCTACGATAGCCTCGCAAGCGTCTGAAATCTCTCCTAACGTGGCACGTACGCTGGCTGCCTTTACGGCTAGGTCGAGCAGGTTGTGTTCGCTCTTCTTGCCTTCGTTGAACTCGCGTACGCATTCGGTGATGGCGGCCAATGCCTTTTTCACCTCTTCCTCGTTCCGTCCGGCTTTCAGCTTCTTCAGGTTTTCTTCCTGTTGCAGGCGGACGGCAGTGTTGTCCACTTCGAGGATGTCGATTGGATCTTCGTGGTCCAAACGGTATTTGTTCACACCCACGATGGTCTGTGCGCCGGAGTCGATACGGGCCTGTGTACGGGCTGCGGCCTCTTCGATACGCATCTTGGGCAGACCGGTTTCAATGGCTTTGGCCATACCGCCCAGTTTCTCGATTTCCTGAATGTGTTCCCAAGCCTTGTGGACGAGTTCGTTCGTCAGGGTTTCCACATAGTAAGAACCGGCCCATGGGTCGATGTGCTTGCACACTTGGGTTTCATTTTGGATGTATATCTGAGTGTTACGCGCGATACGGGCCGAGAAATCCGTCGGCAGGGCGATGGCTTCGTCCAGTGAGTTGGTATGCAATGACTGAGTGTGCCCCAAAACGGCTGCCATGGCCTCGATACACGTACGTCCCACGTTGTTGAACGGGTCCTGTTCCGTAAGCGACCAACCGGAAGTCTGCGAGTGGGTACGCAACGCCATGGATTTCGGGTTTTTCGCACCAAAGCTTTTCACGATTTTTGCCCACAGCAAACGTGCCGCACGCATCTTGGCAATCTCCATGAAATGGTTCATGCCAATGGCCCAAAAGAAAGACAAACGAGGCGCGAATGCGTCGATGTCGATTCCGGCGTTCACTCCGGCGCGCAGGTAGTCCATACCGTCGGCCAATGTGTAGGCCAGCTCGATGTCCGCCGTGGCACCGGCTTCCTGCATGTGGTAACCGGAGATGGAAATGGAGTTGAACTTAGGCATCTTCTGTGAAGTGTACTCAAAGATGTCGGCAATAATCTTCATTGAGAAGGCGGGTGGATAAATATAGGTGTTGCGCACCATGAATTCTTTCAGGATGTCGTTCTGGATGGTTCCGGCCATTTCTTCCAACTGTGCGCCTTGTTCCAGTCCGGCGTTGATGTAAAAGGCCAGGATGGGGAGTACGGCACCGTTCATCGTCATGGAGACGGACATCTTGTTCAAGGGGATTCCCTCGAAAAGCACTTTCATGTTCTCCAATGAACAGATTGACACGCCGGCCTTGCCCACGTCGCCTACCACACGTTCGTTGTCTGGGTCGTAGCCACGATGTGTCGGGAGGTCGAAAGCCACGGACAAACCTTTCTGTCCGCTAGCCAAGTTGCGGCGGTAGAATGCGTTACTTTCCTCGGCGGTGGAGAATCCGGCGTACTGACGGATGGTCCACGGGCGGAACGGGTACATCATGCTGTACGGGCCGCGCAGGAACGGAGGTATACCGGCTGCAAAGTCCAAATGCTCCATTCCTTCCAAATCCTCTTGGGTGTACACCGGCTGGATGTCGATCTGTTCGGGCGTTTTCCAGTTGGCGGTGATACCGTTTTCTTTTTGCCAGTCCTGGCCGTTCTTTTGGCCGAAACCGGAGAATATGTTTATGTCTTTAAAATTCTGTCTCATTTGATTCCCAATTTTGCGTTATACTCTTTCAGTGTCTGGAGTTGGTCTACACGGACGTGGATGAAATTCTCGATACCTGCAGCTTTCAAGTCCTCCATGCAGGCCGGAGCACCGGCCACGACAAACATGGCACGGCCGTCTACGGCTTTGAAAGCCGGGATGGCATATTCGGCGTATTCGTCATCGCTAGAGCAAAGCACCACGATGTCGGCACCTGCCTTCATGGCGGCTTCCACGCCTTCTTCCACGGTTGGGAAACCTAAATTGTCTATCACCTTGTAGCCGGCGCAAGCCAGGAAGTTGCAACTGAACTGGGCGCGTGCCTGACGCATGGCCAGGTTGCCTATGGTGAGCATGAAAGCCACCGGCTGCTTTTCGGCTTGTTCTGTCTGTAGGCGCAATGTTTCGAAATCGGCAGCCAGACGGCTTGTTTCCAGTTTGGCGAACGGTTTTTCGCAACTGTCACCGTGGCTGTGGCAGCAGCATGTGGCAGCCAATGGGGCTTTTCCTTCGCTCTTTTCGTTGAAGTTGGGGAATTGGTTCGTTCCGAGCAGGAACTCCTTGCGCTTGCCTGCGTTGGCATGACGCTTGGCGTTGGTGTCGTTCACGGCCTTTTGGATGCTGCCTGCCTTGGCGGCTGCAAGGAATCCGCCCTCTTCTTCTACGGTAAGGAACAGTTTCCAAGCTTCTTCTGCCAACGAACGGGTGAGCGTTTCGATGAAATATGACCCACCGGCCACGTCTACGATTTTGTCGAAGTGGCTTTCTTCCTGCAACAACAGCTGTTGGTTGCGGGCGATACGTTCAGCAAAATCAGTCGGAGTCTCGTATGGAGTGTCGAACGGAGTCACTACGATGGCGTCTACGTTGGCCAATGCGGCACTCATCGCCTCAGTCTGCGTGCGCAGCATGTTCACGTAGCTGTCGAACACCGTCATGTTGTAAGTGGAAGTGGTGGCGTTGACATACATTTTGCAGGCACAGTTGCAGAACTTATCCTCACCCGTGTTGGTGCAGTCTTCGCGCGGACAAACCGGGTTATATTGTTTTACGATGTTGGCCCACATCATGCGTGCAGCACGGAACTTGGCGATTTCCATGAAATAGACACCGCTGCTGCCGAAGTTGAATTTGATTTTCTTGGCGGCAAGGGCTGCCGGGATACCGGCCTCTACCATCAGGTTGAGGTATTCGTTCCCCCATGCCAGGGCATAGCCCAGTTCCTGATAGATATAAGCACCGGCGTTGCAGAGCGTGTCGGCATTGATACAAACGCAACGCATTTTCGGGAACGGTGCGAAAATATTGACCAGTTCCGCCAGTCTGTTCAACAGGGCGGTCGTATCCTTGCCCTTGGTCAGTATCTTCTGCATCGGGTCGAAGTCGATGCTGCCCACTAATGCGGCGCGGTCATATCCTTTTTCATCGTAGTATGCCGTCAGGAGACGGGCTAATTCTACGGTATGACCTTGACAAGTACTGAAATTCAGTTCCACCGCATCGGCCTTGATTCCTTCCAATAAAGTGGAGATGAACGTGGCGTTCAACTCTTTGGCCGGGACTTTAAACCCTAATGATGTGACTCCTTTATTCAGGAGGTCGAGTGCTTTTTCATTCGCTTCTTTTGGGACGGTCACTCGGATGTTTTGGCGGACATACCAACGGTTGTTGTCCTTCTTGTTCCCTCTAACATAGGGGAATTCGCCGGGAAGTGCATGGGTTTGCGCCATACCTTCCAAATCTTCTTTTCGGTAAAATGGTTCTGCGCTGAACCCTTCATTGGTTCTCCAGACCATTTTTTTCTGATAATCCGCACCTTTGAGGTCGACGTTGATTTTGTCGAGCCATTCTTGTCGCGTAGGTGCAATGAAGTCAGAGAAAAGCTTTTCTTTACTATCTGCCATAGCTATACTGTTAAAAAGAATTTTATCAATCGAACAAAAGTAACAAAACTTTTGTAGAAGTACAAAAAATCAGATGGAAAAACTCAGTTGGTGTCCTTTTTTTGAGTACTTTTGCCGACGAATAGGAAGAATTAAAAAATCATTTATATATAAAATTAAAGTAAAGCGATGAATTGGTTAGAGCAATTGCTGTTTGATTCAAATTCCATTGCCCATATCGTCTTGTTGTACACGGCGGTAATTTCTTTGGGAGTCTATTTGGGAAAAATTAAATTTTTCGGCATCTCATTAGGAGTGACGTTCGTGTTGTTTGCAGGTATTTTGGCCGGACATTTCGGATTTACCGGTCCTGTCTCCACGTTGAATTTCTTGCAGGATTTCGGTTTGATACTGTTTGTGTATTGTATCGGCTTGCAGGTGGGACCGGGGTTCTTCGAGTCTTTCAAGAAAGGTGGTGTGACATTGAATCTGTTGGCTTGTGGCATCGTGGCGTTGAACATCCTGGTGATGTTGGTTTTGTATTTTTGTGTGTTTGATACGAACGACCCGCGTAACTTGCCGATGATGGTGGGGGTACTTTGCGGTGCGGTGACAAACACGCCGGGATTGGGGGCGGCCACGGAGGCGTTGACTCAGGTCTTTGCGAACGGGCAGGCCATTCCGCAGATAGCTTCAGGTTATGCTTGTGCCTATCCCCTCGGGGTGGTGGGTATTATCGCTGCTACTATTTCCATTCGTTATATTTGCGGTATCGTGTTGAAAGACGAGGAAGACCGTATATTGGCGCAACAGGCAGAAAACCCGCACGCCAAGCCTCACAAGATGACTTTGAAGGTCACGAACACGGCCCTGCATGAAAAGACGTTGCTGCAGGTGCGCGATTTCTTGGGACGCAATTATGTTTGTTCGCGTGCCTTGCATGACGGCCATGTAAGTATACCGACCAAGGATACGAAGTTTTATTTGGGCGACCACTTGTTCATTACTTGTGCCGAAGACGATGCGGAAGCTGTCCGTGCCTTTATCGGACCGGAAGAATATATCGACTGGGACATGCAGGACATGCCGATGGTGTCGAAGAGCATTGTGGTAACTCAACCGAAAATGAACGGCAAGACTTTCGGCCAGTTGCATTTCAGTTCTGTCTATGGGGTGAATGTGACGCGTATTTCCCGTTCCGGAATGAACCTTTTCGCCGACCGTAACTTGCGTATGCAGGTGGGCGACAAGATTGTCGTGGTTGGGCCGGAAGATGCAGTCGACCGTGTGGCGAGCCTGATGGGTAACTCCGTGAAGCGTTTGGATCATCCCAACTTAGTGACGATTTTTGTCGGTATTCTGGTCGGCATCATATTCGGAAGCATTCCGTTTGCTTTCCCGGGCGTGCCCACGCCTGTGAAGCTCGGTTTGGCCGGAGGACCGCTGATTGTGGCCATTTTGATAGGCCGTTTCGGTTATAAGTTCCGTTTGGTCACGTATGTGTCTACAAGTGCCAATTTCATGTTGCGCGAGTTCGGATTAGCTTTATTCCTGGCCAGTGTGGGGATAAAAGCCGGGGAGCATTTTGTGGAGACTGTTGTTGCCGGTGACGGTCTGACGTATGTGTGGACCGGTTTCCTGATAACTGTGATACCTATATTAATAATAGGTATAATTGCCCGGATGCGTTTCAAGTTGAACTACTTCACTATCATGGGATTGATAGCCGGTAGCACGACCGACCCCCCGGCCTTGGCTTTTGCCAATCAGGCATCCAGTACGGATGCTCCTGCTGTGGGCTATTCTACTGTTTACCCGTTGACGATGTTCTTGCGCATTCTGACGGCACAGTTGATTGTACTGTTGCTTTGCGGGGCATTCTGATGCCGTGCAGGTAGATTTGTACGTATGGCGCCCGGTTTATCCAATAAACCGGGCGCCATACGTATAATGCGGATTTTATAATATGCAGGATGAACTTTCCGTTCGTGGTATTTCTATCACCTCCAAGTCTTTGAAGGTCTGCCCCTCTACGGTGAAACGTACGAGCGTACGTACTTTGTGCCAACCCATGATGCCCGCAGCTCCCGGGTTGATATGCAGCAAACCTAATTTAGGGTCGAACTGAACCTTTAGGATATGGGAATGCCCACAGATGAACAAATGAGGCGGATGACTGTACAGTTGCGTTCGTATGTCGGGAGCATATTTGCCGGGGTATCCTCCGATGTGCGTCATCAGCACCTCGGCATCTTCGCAACGCCACCGGAGCTTCTCGCCGAACATTTTACGGATGTCCTCACCGTCGCAGTTTCCATATACAGCCCTGAAAGGGCGGAATGCAGACAATTTTTGTACCACTTCCATGGAGCCGATGTCTCCAGCATGCCAAATCTCATCGCATTCTTCAAAATACTCCAGATATTTACGGTCCCAATAACGGTGGGTGTCCGAAAGCAATCCGATGCGCTTCATAGTTTCAGCTTCTGGGCTATGAAGTCTTCGACTATGTCGACAGTAGCTTCTATGCCTAAGGCAGACGAATTGATGCAAAGGTCATAGGACGCTGCGCTTCCCCAAGTCTTGGCACTGTAGTAGTTATAGTATTCGGAACGTTTCTCGTCTCCTTCTATACATTTCTTTTCTGCCTCTTTTTCCGTGATGTGGAGCATCTCGCAGACTCGTTTGATTCGGTCGGGCATGTCGGCCGTGATAAAGACATTCACGGTGTTGGGATAGTCGCGCAGGATATAGTCGGCACATCTTCCTACGAACACGCAAGAATCCTGTTCGGCCGCCTTGCGGATGGCGTCGCTTTGAAATTTGAAAAGCGATTCGTCACTGAGTTGGTTGGCGTATGGGTCGCTACTACCGAAGATGGGGGCAAAAGAGCTGAAAAGTATTTTGAGGAAACCTTTATGCTCATCATTGCGCTCGAAGAACTTTTTATTGAAGCCGCTTTCTTTTGCAGCCAGGTCCAAAAGTTCCTTGTCATAAAACTTGATGTTGAAATCTTCCGCAATGCGGTTCCCGATGATGCGTCCGCCGCTGCCTAACTGGCGTCCTACATTGATAATGATATGTTTTCTCATGACGTTATACGGCTAATTTTTTAAATTTTCTATATGCTGTGATTAACATGATTCCGGCTACTATACATGCGATGGCATCGGATATGGGCATGGCCAACCATACTCCTTTTACGCCCCAGAACTGAGGCAATGTCAGAAGCAGCGGGATGAGGAACAAAAGTTGCCGTGTCAGGGACAGGAAAATACTTTTGCTCGCCTGCCCGATGCTTTGGAAGAAGTTGGTCGTGACCATTTGCATGCCGATTAAAGGATAGAATATGACTACGATACGCATACCCTTCACGGCTATGTCGGTCAGTTCTTCGTCTGTTGTAAAGGCACGGACACACAATTCCGGAAGCAACTCCCCGATGAGGAAACCGGTTGTGGTAATCAACGTTCCCCAAAGCAGGGTGTAACGCAATACCTTGAGTACGCGATGGTAGTCCTGAGAACCGTAATTGTATCCGGCGATGGGCTGCATGCCTTGGTTTAATCCTATGACAATCATGATGAAGATGAACAAGACGCGGTTGACGATACCATACGCACCGATAGCCAAGTCACCCCCGTATTGTCCAAGTCCGCGGTTGATGAGGATTACGACGAGGCAAGCGCAACTGTTCATCAGGAAGGGAGACATGCCGATGGCGAAAGTATCCTTGACGATTTTCTTTTTCAGGCGGTAAATGCCACGTTTGAACTGGATAAGCTCCTTGGGGCGGCGGAAGACGCTCACCTGCCACAGCAACGAGACGATTTGTGCCAGAATCGTGGCCGTGGCAGCGCCGCGTATGCCCATGTCCATCCCGTAAATGAAAATAGGATTGAGGATGGTGTTTCCCACCACAGCCATGATGGTAGCGTTCATGGCCAGTTGAGGATGGCCCGTAGAACGTAGGATGGCGTTGAAAGTGAAGAAACTGTGCGTGATGACGTTACCCAACAATATAATTTCCATGTACTCTCTGGCATAAGGTAATGTGGCGGGGCTGGCACCGAAAAAGTTCAGAATCGGGTCGAGGAACACCAATGACACGATGCTGAACAAGACACCCAGAATCAGGGTCAGTGTGACGACGTTGCCGAAAATATCTTGGGCGGCTTTGTAGTCTTGTTGTCCCAATCTCACGGATATCAAGGTCGACGCTCCGATTCCGACCATGGCTCCGAACGCTGCGGACAGGTTCATGAAAGGGAACGTGAGTGCCAACCCGGAGATAGCCAAAGGTCCCACGCCGTGACCGATGAAGATACTGTCCACCATGTTATAGAGTGAAGAAGCCGTCATGGCGACGATGGCCGGGAAAGCATATTGTTTAAGTAGCTTGCTGACGGGAAGAGTTCCTAAATCTAATGGTGAAGCGTGATTCGACATATTAAGTTAATTTAAGTAAGGCAAAGGTACGAAAAAAGCCCGTAAGGCCGGTTATCTTTTTTCGACTAATTTTTTCCGCATAAAAGGCTTGATGGAAATTCTTTTTTAGTACCTTTGTTGCAGCATGGCAATACTCAACCGCCAGAGTGAGGCGGACAGGTAGCAGATAGTGTTTCTTAAATCATATTAAGTATCATGAGTAATCAGTTAGAGAGAATCAAGGAATTAGTGGAACTCCGTGCCAAAGCGCGCATGGGAGGAGGCGAGAAGGCCATAGAAAAACAACATGCGAGAGGGAAATATACGGCTCGCGAACGCATTGACATGTTGCTGGATGAAGGCAGTTTCGAGGAAATGGACATGTTCAAGCTCCATCGTTGCACCAACTTCGGCATGGAGAAGAAACAATATTTGGGGGACGGGGTCGTGACCGGAAGCGGTACTATCGACGGGCGTTTGGTTTATGTGTTTGCACAGGACTTCACGGTGAACGGAGGCTCTTTGTCTGAGACCATGGCCGAGAAAATCTGTAAGGTGATGGACCAGGCCATGAAAATGGGGGCACCTTGTATCGGTATCAATGATTCGGGCGGAGCACGTATCCAAGAAGGTATCAACGCCTTGGGTGGTTATGCCAATATCTTCCAGCGTAACATTGAGGCATCCGGTGTGATTCCCCAGATTTCCGGTATTTTCGGGCCTTGTGCGGGCGGTGCCGTATATTCTCCGGCCCTGACGGATTTTATTTTGATGATGGAGAACACCTCTTATATGTTCCTGACCGGTCCGAAAGTCGTGAAGACGGTGACTGGCGAGGATGTGTCGCAAGAAGACTTGGGAGGCGCGAGCGTGCATGCCACGAAGTCTGGTGTGACGCACTTCACGGCCGAAACGGAAGAAGAGGCCATGCAGATGATCCGTACTCTTATCAGTTATATTCCTCAAAACAACATGGAGGAAGCACCACGGGTGGAATGTACCGACCCGATTGACCGTTTGGAGGATTTCCTCAATGAAATCATTCCGGACAATCCGAATCAGGCGTATGACATGTACGAAGTTATCGGAGCGATAGTGGACAATGGTGAGTTTTTTGAAGTGCAGCCCGATTATGCCAAGAATATCATTGTGGGCTTCGCCCGCTTCAACGGGCAGAGCGTGGGCGTGGTGGCCAACCAACCGAAGTGCTATGCAGGCGTGCTCGACTGCAATGCCAGCCGCAAGGGGGCGCGTTTCGTGCGTTTTTGCGATGCGTTCAACATTCCGTTGGTGACCTTGGTGGATGTGCCGGGCTTCCTGCCGGGTACGGGGCAAGAGTACAACGCCGTGATATTGCACGGGGCGAAGTTGCTGTATGCCTACGGGGAAGCCACCGTGCCTAAGGTGACGGTGACCTTGCGCAAGAGCTATGGCGGATCCCATATCGTGATGAGCTGTAAGCAGCTGCGTGGAGACATCAATTATGCTTGGCCGTCGGCGGAAATTGCGGTGATGGGCGCTTCCGGGGCCGTGGCCGTATTGTACGCCAAGGATGCCAAGGAAGCCGAAGACCCGAAAGCCTTCCTGGAAGAGAAGGAAGCCGAGTATAACAAACTCTTTACCAATCCTTACCAGGCTGCCAAGTACGGTTACATCGACGATGTGATAGAGCCGCGCAACACGCGCTTCCGTGTCATTCGTGCGTTGGCCCAGTTGCAGACCAAGAAATTATTGAACCCTGTGAAGAAGCATGGGAATATTCCATTGTAATCCAATATAAAGATGATGTTACACAAAAGATTTTTAGGAATCCTTGTTGGTTTGACGGTTGTGGCCGCTGCTTTCGGGCAGGGGGCCTTCAGCTTCAAAATCAATGAAGTGGTTGTGACCAACACGCACGGTCTCATTGACGAATACGGGGAGCGTTCGGGTTGGATTGAGATTGCCAACACTTCGTGGGGAACCAACAACATCCGTAGTTGTTATCTGACTACGAATCGTGAGGCTTTGAACAAAGACCTTTCCGTGCCGGAACGTGTCAAGTTGATGTCGCTCGTACCGAAAGGGGATGAACGCACGAACTTGACCGCCCAACAGCGCATCGTGTTTTTTGCCGACGGGCATACGAATCTCGGTACTTTGCACACCAACTTTACGTTAAAGGAAGGCGAGGAAAACTTCATCGCCTTGTTTGACGGAAACGGCAAGACGTTGCTCGATTCCATCACTGTGCCGCCCTTGGCCGAAAACCAGTCATACGCCCGGGTGTATGATTCTGATAGCGAGGCTTACGTCTGGATGGTGCTTGATGCGGAAGAGGTGACTCCCGGGGCACCGAATGCCGGACAGGGCAAAGTGCAGGACAAAGTTGCGGAATTCAAAGAGAAAGACCCGTATGGCATTGCCATGTCCATCATGGCGATGGGGGTCGTGTTCGGGTGCCTGTTGGCCCTTTATGTCTTTTTCCGCCTGTTCGGCTATGCCGTGACACTGGTGTCGAAGATGGCCCGTGTGCGGGCTATCCGTGCGGTGCGCGACCAAGCTGACAAAGCTGCCGTCATGGCCAAACAGGGTATGGAGACCAAAGGGGTGGACATGAAAGTCTATATGGCTGTCATTGCCATGGCACTCCGCGATTATGAGGAAGACGTGCATGACGTGGAGAGCAACGTCCTGACTTACCATACCGAAGAGCACTCCGAATGGAATGCGAAGGGCTACACCATGCGTGAGTGGCCGGAATAAAATCAAACGTTAAAGTCTAATCAAAAAAAGAATCATCATGAAAGAATATAAATATAAGGTAAAGGGTGCCGAATATACGGTGAAGATTAACGATGTGGAGGGGAACATGGCTCAAGTGGAAGTCAACGGGATTCCTTTCGAAGTGGAGATGGAACGTCCGATGCATTTGACCCACAAGCCGGTCATCCGTCCGGTAGCCCATGTGCATCATGGCCCTGTCACTCCGGCTGCCGCACCGGCAGCGCAGCCCGAAGTCCCGGTCGGGAACGGTACGGCCGTCCGTGCCCCGCTGCCCGGCACGGTGAATGCCGTGGCTGTCAACGTGGGACAAGCCGTGAAGAAAGGACAGACCGTGGTGGTGCTCGAAGCCATGAAGATGGAAAACAATATCAATGCCGAGTGCGACGGTACGGTAATGGCCGTGCATGTAAACAAGGGCGACTCGGTGCGTGAAGGTGCAATTCTGGTAACAATCGGTTAGGGCTATGGAAGTATTTGATTTCATCGGAACAAAATTATCCGACTTCCTCACCTATACGGGCTTTGCAAATGCCGAGTTGGGGAATTGGATCATGATACTGGTGGGTGCGTTCTTCTTGTGGTTGGCCATCAAGAAGGATTTCGAGCCTTTGCTTTTGATTCCTATCGGTTTGGGTATTATCTTGGGGAATATTCCTTTTAAAGCCGTCGGGCTTGAAGTCGGGCTGTATGAGGATAATTCCGTGTTGAACATTTTTTATCAGGGGGTGAAGACCGGTTGGTATCCGCCTTTGGTCTTCCTCGGTATCGGTGCCATGACGGATTTCTCGGCGTTGATAGCCAACCCGAAGCTTTTGTTGGTCGGTGCTGCCGCCCAATTCGGTATCTTCGGGGCCTACATGATAGCCTTGGCCTTGGGTTTCGAGCCTAACCAGGCGGCGGGCATCGCCATCATCGGCGGAGCCGACGGGCCGACGGCCATCTTCCTGTCTTCCAAGCTCTCGCCGAACCTGATGGGGGCCATAGCCGTGTGCGCCTATTCCTACATGGCTTTGGTGCCGGTCATCCAGCCGCCTTTGATGCGCTTGCTCACCACGAAGAAGGAGCGTGTGATACGCATGAAGCCCGCACGTCAGGTTTCGCAGACCGAGAAGATCATATTTCCTATCGTGGGATTGTTGATGACGACTTTCATCGTGCCTTCCGGCCTCCCGCTTTTGGGTATGTTGTTTTTCGGTAACCTGTTGAAAGAAAGTACGAAGACCACCCGTTTGGCCAAGACGGCCGGTAGTGCGTTGAACGATGTCATCGTCATGTTGCTCGGCCTTACGGTGGGATGCTCCACGCAGGCTAGCGAGTTCTTGACGATGGACACGATAAAGATTTTTGCTTTGGGTGCCTTGGCTTTTATCATCGCTACAGCTTCGGGCGTGTTGTTCGTCAAGTTCTTCAACCTGTTCTTGCCGAAACACAAGAAAATCAATCCGCTTATCGGTAATGCGGGCGTGTCCGCCGTGCCGATGGCTGCCCGTATCTCGCAGAATCTGGGGTTGGAATACGATTCCAAGAACTACCTGTTGATGCATGCCATGGGGCCGAATGTGGCCGGTGTGATAGGCTCGGCTGTGGCTGCCGGTGTGTTGTTGGGCTTCTTGAGCTAACTTGGGCACGAGCCGTCAGACGATACTAAAGGCCGTTTTCCTCCAAGGGAAAGCGGCCTTTTCTTTGAAATAGAACAATCTTGACACCATGTCGGTATGGAATCCCGAATAGAAGTTTTAGTAAGTAGTTGTTATACAGTATAATAAATTTTGATGCAGAATCGAATTTTAATCTCAGTAGATTTGAAAATCAATCTCAGGAGATTGATTTTTCGTTTGGCTGAGATTGATTTTCCGTTCTCCGCAGAATGATTCGGCTTCCTCCGGAGGCGTAAGAAATATTTATAGACGTGTCGGAAGACGCAGAAATAATTCTTGGTTTTCCCCTTACTTTATTTTTTTCTTCGTACTTTTGTGTAAAAGGACTTTCACGCTAACGGATATGGAACATGAAAGAAAGAAGGTATTGGTCGGCATGTCGGGAGGCATCGACAGTTCGGCGGTGTGCCTGATGTTGCAGGACGAAGGTTACGAGGTGGTGGGCGTGACGATGCGCGTGTGGGACTTGGCGCGCCAGTTTACCGATGCGGGGCAAGAATATCCCGATTTCATACAAGATGCCCGGGCCTTGGCCGCTCGTTTGGGCATCGTCCATTATGTGGCCGACGAGCGGACGGCCTTTAAAGATATCGTAGTCCGTGATTTCGTGGATGAATATCTTGCCGGGCGTACGCCGAATCCCTGTGTGATGTGCAATCCCGCGTTCAAGTTCCGCGTGTTGGTGGAGTGGGCGGACAAGTTGGGTTGCGATTATATTGCCACGGGGCATTATGTGAGAGTGAAAGAAGAGGACGGGCACTACGCATTATATTGCGGTGTGGACGGGAAAAAAGACCAGTCCTATTTCCTTTGGCGGTTGGGGCAAGACGTGCTGTCGCGCTGTATTTTCCCATTGGGCGCGATGAGAAAGGAAGACGTGCGGGGCTATCTGGCACGGAAGGGATTTGAGATGAAAGCCCGCAGCGGAGAATCGATGGAAATTTGTTTCATAGACAAGGACTATCGGGATTTCCTGCGTGAGCAGGTGCCGGACTTGGACCGGTGCGTGGGCGAAGGCAAGTTTGTCGACGTACAGGGGCGCGTCATCGGTACGCATTGCGGTTTCCCGTATTTCACGGTGGGGCAACGTAAGGGGTTGGGCATTGCCTTGGGCAAGCCGGTCTACGTGTTGAGGTTGAATGCCCGGAAGAACACGGTGATGCTGGGTGATGCGGACGATTTGGACGCGAGCCACATGTTGGTGTCCGGCATGCGCATGCCGGAGGACGGGACTTGGGACGACGGCAGCTTGTCGGTGCGCATCCGTTACCGAAGCCGCCCGATACCGTGCACCGTGCGACGGGTGAAGAACCTCTTTCCGGAAGAAGGAGGCAGCGAGGAATTGGGACTGGTGCGTTTCAAGGAGAAGGCTTCGGCTGTGACACCCGGCCAGTCTGCCGTGTTCTACGTCGGCGACAAGATGGTGGGCGGTGCCTACATCGGTTCGCAACGGGGGCTGCAAGCTTATTTGGAAGACTGAGATGGAGGCATTGACACTATATGAACTGAATGGGTTGGTGCGCGGCACGTTGGAACGTACGTTGCAGGCCGAATATTGGTTGCAGGCCGAACTGAGCGAGGTACGCGAGGCTTACAACGGCCATTGTTATCTGGAGTTCGTGCAGAAGTCCGTGAACGGCCGTGACTTGGTGGCCAAAGCTCGCGGTGTGGTTTGGGCCGGGACGTACCGTCTGCTGAAACCCATGTTCGAGCGGGAGACAGGGCGGGCTTTATCGCCGGGACTGAAGGTTTTGGTCAAGGTCGGGGTCACCTTTCATGAACTTTATGGTTATTCGTTGACCGTGGCAGACATCGATCCGGCCTATACGTTGGGTGACATGGCGCGTCTACGCCGGGAGATTCTGGCACGCTTGGAGGCAGACGGCATCCTGAACGACAATAAGGAACTGCCTTTGCCGATGTTGGCCAACCGTATAGCCGTCATTTCGTCGGCCACAGCCGCCGGTTACGGTGATTTCTGCAACCAGTTGCTCCGCAATGACTATCGCCTGCGTTTCACCGTCCGGCTTTTCCCTGCCGTGATGCAGGGCGAACATGTGGAATCATCGGTGTTGGCGGCATTGGATGCCGTCATGGCTCGGCAAGACGAGTGGGATGCCGTGGTGATTATCCGTGGTGGAGGGGCGACCAGTGACTTGTCCGGCTTCGACACCTATTTGTTGGCAGCGGCTTGTGCACAGTTCCCTTTGCCGGTGATAACCGGCATCGGGCATGAGCGCGACGACACGGTGATAGACCTCGTGGCGCACACGCGGGTAAAGACTCCCACGGCTGCCGCCGCGTTCCTCATCCATCACCAGTTGGAGGCGGCCTCGCGTCTGGAGGCTGTGGCACGCGAAATCCAACAGCAGGCCAAGGGGCGCATGGAAGGTGAGCGTTTGCGCGTGGAGCGTTTGTCCGCCCGGTTGTCAGCGGCAGCCCTGCAGGTGCGTACCCGTGGGGAGCGCAGGTTGGAGCAGATGGCCGCATGTCTGTTCCATGCCGGCCGGCAACGCCTTTCCGACGAACACCATCGCCTCGACCTGTATGCCGGGCGGTTGGGGCGCGGCATCCCCGTGCGCATGGAGCGTGAGCGGTTCCGCTTGCAGCTCCTGCAGCAGAAATGCGAGGCGGCCGACCCCGTCCTGTTGCTCAAGAGGGGCTACAGCATGACGTTTTGCGGTGGAAAGTTGGTGCGGAAGGCTTCGGAACTGAAAGGAGGAGAAGAAATCACGACCCGTTTGGCGGAAGGCGAGATACGCTCGGTCGTACAATAATATAAGGTATATGAAGAAAGAAAACTTGTCATACGAGGAGGCTATGGCGCGTCTGGAAGAATTGGTGCGCCGGATTGAGTCAAACGAGACCGGCATCGACCAGTTGGCCGGGGAATTGAAGGAAGCTCAACGCTTGGTAGCGTTCTGCCGCGAGAAGCTTTACGTGACGGACGAAGAAATCAAAAAAATACTGGAAACGGGCGAGAAAGAAGCCTGAGGCGGTTCCGGTTTCGTCCGGTGTATGGCGTTTTTCTTGTTAAATGATAAATTCTTTGCGGAAAATGCCTTTAAAATAATAAAATTCTGTAATTTTGTCTTTCAGAATGAAATTTAAAAAACGGAAAAGATGAAAGAAATCGATTGGGCGAACCTGTCTTTCGGCTATATGAAGACAGACTATAACGTACGTTGCTATTATCGCGACGGGAAGTGGGGAGAGATTGAAGTTTGTTCGGAGGAGACCCTCAATATCCACATGGCGGCTACTTGCCTGCACTACGGGCAGGAAGCTTTCGAGGGGCTGAAAGCTTACCGTTGTCCGGACGGCAAGGTGCGCGTGTTCCGCATGGACGAGAATGCCAAGCGTTTGCAGAGCACGTGCCGTGGCATACTGATGCCCGAACTGACTACGGAACGTTTCGAGGAAATGGTCAAGAAGGTGGTGCGGCTCAACGAGCGTTTCATTCCGCCATACGAGAGCGGTGCCACGTTGTACATCCGTCCGCTGCTTATCGGCACGGGTGCCCAAGTGGGCGTGCATCCGGCTAACGAATACCTCTTCGTGATTTTCGTCACGCCGGTAGGACCATACTTCAAGGGAGGCTTCGCCACCAATCCATACGTGATTATCCGCGAGTTCGACCGTTCCGCACCGTTGGGAACGGGTATTTATAAAGTAGGTGGGAACTATGCGGCGAGCTTGAAAGCGAACAAGATGGCACACGATTTGGGGTACTCCTGCGAGTTTTATCTCGATGCGAAAGAAAAGAAATATATCGACGAATGCGGGGCTGCCAATTTCTTCGGCATCAAGAACAATACGTATGTCACACCGAAGTCCACGTCCATCTTGCCTTCCATCACCAACAAGAGCCTGATGCAGTTGGCTGAAGACATGGGCATGACGGTGGAACGCCGCCAGATTCCGGAAGAAGAACTGGCCACTTTCGAAGAGGCCGGGGCATGCGGTACGGCTGCGGTTATCAGTCCCATCGAGCGTATCGACGATTTGGAGAACAAGAAGAGCTATATTATCAGCAAAGACGGGAAACCGGGACCGGTTTGTACACAGTTATATCACCACCTGTGTAATATCCAGTACGGCATCGAACCCGATGTGCACGGATGGACTACGGTGGTGATGGACTGATTTATTCATTAAAAAATCTATTATTATGATTAGAAGTGCAAGTGAAATGCGGGCTGCAGCCCGGGCGTCGCTTTCTGGAAAATGGGGCGGCGCGGTTATGGTTACGTTGGTTTATCTGGCGGTTATGGGAGTGTTACCGGCTAGTATCGACTTAAAAGTTTATGATGGAGTAGGTTCCATTATACAGTTGGTGCTGATACCTCTTGGTTGGAGCATATCTGTGCTGTTCCTCGACAATTTGCGTAGTGGAGACGAGTATAAGGTCGGGCAGTTATTCGAGGGTTTTCGCGATTACACCCGTGTGGCCGGGACGATGATACTCACCGGTATCTATACGTTTCTTTGGACCTTGTTGCTTATCGTGCCGGGCATCATCAAGTCTTTTTCTTATGCCATGACGGCTTTTGTCTTGCGGGATAATCCCGAATTGAAATTTAATGGTGCCATTGAAAAAAGCATGAAGATGATGGAGGGGCATAAGTTCGACCTGTTTTATTTGTACTTGACCTTCATTGGTTGGGGGTTACTTTGCATCTTGACGTTGGGCATCGGCCTCTTGTGGTTGGTTCCTTACATGCAATCAGCTTCGGCGCACTTCTATGAGGATGTGAAAGCCGAGTACGAAGCGGCTCAGGCGCAAGGAGAATAAAGAGTTCTCGAATTCATGATTTTGAGCTGCCGACAAGAGGAAAAGTTTGTCGGCGGCTTTTTTATTTTTCTGATATTGCCTACCTTTGTGATAGATAAACAGATTGATATAAAAATAGAATGGGAAAAGGGAAATTAGCAAAGTTTGCCGACATGGCCAGTTATCCTCATGTGTTTGAATACCCTTATTCGGTCGTGGATGAAGTGCCTTTCGATATGAAAGGGCGTTGGCATGAAGATTTTTTCCGGAACGACCATCCTATCGTGTTGGAACTCGGGTGCGGGCGGGGTGAATATACCGTGGGGTTGGCCCGTTTGTATCCCGACAAAAACTTTATCGGGGTGGACATCAAGGGCGCCCGTATGTGGACGGGAGCCACGGAGGCGTTGCGCGAAGGCTTGCCCAACGTGGCGTTCCTGCGTACGAACATAGAGGTTATCGACCGTTTCTTTGCCGAAGGCGAAGTGGCCGAGATTTGGCTGACGTTCAGCGACCCGCAGATGAAGAAAGTGACCAAACGTCTCACGTCTACTTACTTCATGGCGCGTTACCGCCGTTTCCTGCAAGACCGTGGACGGATTCACTTGAAAACCGATTCCAATTTCCTTTTCACTTATACGGAATATATGGTGGAAAAGAACGGTTTGCCCTTGGAATTTTCCACCCGCGACTTGTATCACAGTACGTTGGCCGAGCATCCGGATACCGAAGAAGCCCGTATCCTGAACATCCGGACGTATTACGAGCAGCAATGGCTCGACCGCGGACTGGATATCAAATATATGCGTTTCCTCTTGCCGCAAGCCGGAGAACTGTCGGAGCCGGAAGTGGAGATAGAATTGGATGAATACCGGAGTTACAACCGCAGCAAGCGCAGCGGATTGTCGACGGCTAAATGAAAGAACGAATTAAAATACCGAACTTATGGAAATATATCCCAAATTGATTATGGACGCACTGGCTACCGTGCGTTATCCCGGTACGGGAAAGAACATCGTAGAGGCCGGGATGGTGGAAGACGATTTGCGTATCAGCGGGCTGCATGTCAGTTTTTCGTTGATTTTCGACAAGCCGACGAATCCTTTCCTCAAGTCGCTCGTGAAAGCTTCCGAGGCTGCCATCCATGCCTACGTGGGCAAGGAGGTGGAGGTGGAGATACACACCAAAACCTTGCAGGCTCCCCGCCCGGAGGTGGGGCAACTGTTGCCCGGCGTGAAGAACATTATCGCCGTGTCGTCCGGCAAAGGCGGTGTGGGGAAATCTACGGTAGCGGCCAACTTGGCTGTGGCTTTGGCCAAGATGGGTTATAAGGTTGGACTGCTTGATACAGACATCTTCGGGCCGAGCATGCCCAAGATGTTCCATGTGGAAGATGCGCATCCTTATGCCGAACCGGTGAATGGGCGTGATTTGATTGTGCCGGTGGAGAGTTACGGCATCAAGATGCTTTCCATCGGATTCTTTGTCGATCCCGACCAGGCCACTTTGTGGCGTGGGGCGATGGCCTGCAATGCGTTGAAGCAGTTGATAGGCGATGCAAACTGGGGCGACTTGGATTACTTTATCCTCGACACGCCTCCGGGTACGAGCGATATCCATCTCACGTTGGTGCAGACCTTACCTATTACCGGTGCTGTCATTGTCAGCACGCCGCAGAAAGTGGCGTTGGCCGATGCGCGCAAAGGCATCAACATGTACCAGAACGAGAAAGTGAATGTCCCCATCCTTGGGTTGGTGGAAAACATGGCATGGTTCACTCCGGCCGAGTTGCCGCAAAACAGATACTACCTGTTCGGGAAAGAAGGGGTGAAACGCCTTGCCGAAGAGATGCACGTGCCTTTGTTGGGACAGATTCCCATCGTGCAGAGCATTTGCGAGAATGGTGACAACGGTACGCCCGAAGTATTGAACGACGGGAGCCAGACGGGACAAGCGTTCATGGCCTTTGCCCGCCGTGTGGTGGAAGAGACCGACCGGAGGAATGCGGAACAGGCACCGACGCATATCGTAGAGGTAAAGAAGTAATTGTATATATTATAATGTATAAGCCGTTTTGCCGTGGGCAGGACGGCTTTTTTAACTTGAAAAGAGCGATGGTACAAAACGAGCGGAAAACTTCCACGGTGCACGTGGTGGGGAATATGGATTGGGACGGGCTTCACCGTCCGCAAATCTATTATGCCATGGTGGCTATTTTTTCGGGGTTGTTCCTTTCGGTCATCGATGGCACGATATGCAACGTGGCCTTGCCCACGATTGCGCGTCAGTTGCAAATCTCTTCCTCCGATTCCATCTGGATAGTCAATGCTTTCCAACTGGTGGTCGTCATGACCCTGTTGCCTTGTTCCGCGTTGGGCGAGCTGTTCGGGTTCAAACGTACCTATCTGTGGGGAATGGTCTTCTTTACCGTCGGTTCGTTGTGTTGTGCCTTGTCCGGTTCGTTTGCCCTGTTGGTTCTTTCACGCATGTTGCAAGGCGTGGGGGCGGCCATGGTGATGAGTGTGAACGGCTCTTTGGTGCGTCTGATTTATCCGAAACGCCATCTGGCCAAAGGTTTCGGGCTGAATGCCACGGTCGTGGCTTTGGCTTCCGTGGCCGGACCTACATTGTCCGGTGCTATTTTGTCCGTGTCTTCCTGGCCATGGCTGTTTGCCGTGAATTTGCCGTTCGGCGTACTGACATTCTTTTTGGCCCGTAGATACTTGCCGGGGAATCCGACTTGCGTCGAGGGGCGACGGTTCGATTTCCCTTCGGCAGTGCTGAACGCTCTTACGTTCGGTCTGTTCATCGGTTGTGTGGAAGCCTTTTCCCACGGGCTGTCCTTTCGTTGGATTGTGGTCGGAGTTGTCCTTTTGGTCGGGATAGGGGCCGTTTTCGTGCGTCGTCAGTTGCGCCAACCCTATCCGATGCTGCCTTTCGATTTGCTTCGCATACCCGTGTTTTCTTTGTCCGTGCTGACCAGTATCCTTTCTTTCACTTCGCAAATGTTAGGCATGGTGGCCTTGCCTTTTATGTTCCATCTCACGTTCGGGATGAGCGCGGCAGAGACGGGGCTGCTGATGACCGCATGGCCTTTGGTGATTGTGGTGGCCGGTCCTTTGGCCGGCACGTTGGCCACGAAAATCCATCCGGGGCTGTTGGGAGGTTTCGGGTTACTGGTGATGAGTGTCGGCTGCTTCTTGTTGGCAGATGTGTCGCCGTCGGCGGGTTATGGCGGGTTGGTGGCACGTTTGATGCTCTGCGGTTTCGGTTTTGGACTGTTCCAATCTCCCAACAACCACCTGTTGCTGAGTTCCGCACCGTCATATCGGACCGGTGGGGCAAGCGGGATGCAAGCCACGGCACGTTTGGTGGGGCAGACCATGGGGGCAGCCTTGGTAGCCTTGCTCTTTTATATCAACGGGGACCGTGCGCCCCATGCTGCCATGTTGTTGGCTGGCGGTTTCACGCTTTGCGGAAGCCTTGTGTCCTGTTCGCGTTTACGGGCACGTCGTTTTTGAACGATTTTGTTTTTTAGGTCCTGAAACATCGGTTTGTTTCCGGATGTTTCGGGTTTTATTATATTTATTCCTATCTTTGCATTTACATTCCACGCCGAGAGGGGTTTTTCATGTGGAGACACGGAAAAAAGTTGTAAGGCAATTTAGCCGTAAAACAGCGGTGGGGGTGTGCATATATTGAGAAGGCGTTTGCTTAGACGCTTTGTTCTTGACGCGTTGGAATCTCGCAAATTCGTAATATCAGTCAGGACATGGCAGCGGCAGATGCCCATGGGGTGTGTACAGGAGCGCATACCTTTATTGCCGTTGGTGCGTGTGCCACGTTTTAGTGGCACACCACATACGATGCCATAAAGGTGGGTGTTGTTCATATCGGCGTGGGACTGTGCGTTGTTGTTCTACTGATATGGGCAATGCGAGAGCCTCAATGCGTGGAACAGCAACGGGCGGGTTTTCCACGCTTTTTCGTATGTGCCCGGAATTATGTCGTTTAAAAAATTAACCGGTGCCTGAGAGGAAGACACGGGCACGAAGCCGCAGGATGACAGTGCGGCGAGGTTGCGCAGATGGAAAACAAACTATGCTTCAGTGTGTATGGTGAACTCTATGTCGTGGATCTCGACAGGATGTTGTATTTTGAGGCCGACGACCATTACACTCATGTCTATTACTCTTCGGGGACACATTTCATGATTCCTTTCGGCCTTGCCAAAGTGGAAGCCGCTCTCTCGGACAAGGGGAAGGCCGGTGACGCGTTCCTGCGCTTGGGGCGTAAATATATCGTCAACACCCGGCGGGTCTTTCATGTCAACGCGGTGAAACAGGTGGCGGTATTAGTGGACGATCATGGTACCAACTATACCTTGCACCTTCCCAAACCGGTGCTTCGCATGCTTATGGAGAACATCAGTGGAAAGTTGGATACCATGGTGACGCAACGTTGAATGCGTGCGCTATCCCGGCATGTGGCATGCATTTGTGCGATCACCCCTATTGGGACGATGCCGGGAACTCATAATTCTTGGATTTCTTCTATCGTAAGTCCTGTGGCCAGTGATATGTCTTCAGGCGGCATGCCCATGGATTTGAGCTTGCGTGCGGTGGATAAGAGGCCCTCGGCTTTTCCTTTCGCCCATCCTTCTTCCAATCCCTCAGCCCTTCCCTCAGCCCTTCCTTCAGCCCTTCCTTCGGCTCTTCCTTCTGCCAAGCCTTCCATTTTGGCGGTACTTAGCACGTCGTTTTGTATCATGATGGCATTGAGATGCTCGTCGTAGGCATGGCGTTCACCGGGCGTCATGCTGTAGTATTTCAGTTTTTCCCGTGCTTCGCTCAATCCAGGTGCTTTCGTTTCAGGTTCTATCTCGCCTGTCTTCAGGTAGTTTACCCATTCCTCCAACGGTGTTTTTGCTACTTTGTTGAACTCGTTCACGCGGATGATGTAGTATTCCGGGAAGATGTCTCTCGGGTATTTGGGTAAGAGGGCATCTTCTTGCTTGGTCGTGATTTGCAGCTCGTCATCGGCATGTACGCCGATGAAACGGTTTTGCCCATGGTAGAGGTAATCGTTACCCTTTCCCAAATCGAAATAGACGATGCTGATGGAGTACACCTTCTTGATGTTTCCATAGCTCTCGCCTAATGAAATGTGTTCGGTGATGGTCTTGGCCACGCCGTAGAGAATGCGTTCTAGATAATAAACCTCCCGCGTGTTCTGCACCTCCACGAGTATGATTTCTCCCTTGCTGTTCTTGGCCTTGATGTCCACGCGGTTGAACTTGTCTGTTTCGGCCAACTGGTTGCCCTCACTTTCCAGTATTTCCACGATTTGCGTCTTGTCCTCGAAGAGTACGGTGAGCAACCCTTCCAACACGGCGAAGTTGGCTTTGTCGCGTAGCATCCGCTTGATGGCCCAGTCGAAACGTATGTATCTGTCTTTTAATTCGCCCATAGGATTTGTCTGTTAGATGTTATGTCTATGCAAAGAAAAGGAATTATCGGATAAAAACAAAGTGATAAGGAGGAAAAAATAGGGAGGACTGAAATTTGGTGGCTCTTGTCCGCATGCTTCCTTCCTAAGAAGGTTCAAAAATCATCTTTCATCTTTCAGGATGAGAGGCAATGTATTGTCATATAGTATGTTACAGTGTGAAGGATAGGATGCCTGTCTTTCAGTTGCTTTTCATGGTTGAATGCCGTCAGAAGGTCTGCGCCAATTGATTTTTCGTTTTCAGCCAATTGATTTTTCAATCTCAGCCGATTGGTTTCCCGATTGCAGTCAAACGGAATGAAGTGTGGCTGAAAGATGCCTGAAAAATCTTTCAGCTTATAACGTCAAAATTATGAGTGGATTACCATGTAACCTGAAGGATGGAGGGTCTTTTCACAAAAATCTTTGGTTGGATATATGCCTTCCCTTAAAAAGGTCGGGGTAGGATGCCCGTGCCGTAGTAGGGTGCGCACTTTTGCCTTTTGGGGTGGTGGGTCTCTTTTTTTGAAGTTGGGGTGCATAGGTGTAATGCGTTTTCACGAAAAGAATGGCATGGTTCACGAATAACACCTTTTAGGTTTGCATGTTATTTTTGAATTGTAGGTAATTTTACCGATGCAAAATTAGGCGGGTGCCTGTACTATATATAGATAGGTGGGGCATCTTGAAGAATAAAGAGACTTTAAAAGATAAGTATAGAATTTAAAACATTAAAAGTATGAAAAAGAAGACACTGGTTTCTGTTCTTGCAATGACATCTGCTTCTATGGCAGCCTATGCCAATGCAAATTTGGATCAGATTAAGACAGAAGTGGATCAATGGGTGGGAGCGGAAAAACCATCGTTGGTGAACGGTGTGTTGACATCTCCAAATGGTACCACGATTTCTCAGTCTTTGGGTTCCCTTTTACCTGGTACATACAAGTTGTCGGCTACTACCTCGATGAATGCTAAGTTCTTGGTGAACGGCAAGGCGTTGACAAACGGAGAGTTCAAAGTGGAAGGTACTGCGGCATCCGAGGTTACTCTTGCCATTGAGGCTGTCGAGACGGGAAAGGAATTCCGGGTTGGCGGTTTCAAGTTGGAATTAGTATTCGATTTTGCCGGAGCGCAACGGACATTGCTTAATGCAGCTTCGAAGGCTATTGCAAAAGTGAGCCAAGAGGATGATGCGGATAAATATGCCGAATTTAATAAACGGTATAGTGATTTAACGGTAAAAATCAATCGGGTGAAAGATGATGCTGCCGGTGATTTCGCTGCTTATACGGTGTATGGTGAATATAAGTTTTACCTCAATGGCGTGGAAGGAAGTACGCTCATGTCAGAGGTCAAGGCACTTGATACGGATATCGAGGCGCATTTGGCCAACTGGAGAGCTTATACGGCTTCTAAGGCTGTCGGTGAAGAACAAAGTACAGCTTTGAAAAGCGCTTGGGATACAAATATTGGCAATTTAAGTGATGCAGACGGAGTAAACAGCAAGCAAAGTGCTCAGGACTATGCCAAGGTGTTGTCCCAGAACGAATATAATGCTGCAAAGGAAACAATCGATGCTTTCCTTGTTGAAGTTGAAGGTTATTATGATAATGGTACTGCTGCTACTGCATGTACGCCAGCATTCAACAGTGAATTTACCAAAAAGGCATCGGAAGCAATAAAAAAATTCACCGATAAGTTGGTGAATGTCGACAAGAACCATACGGCTTATGATGAAGTGTTGGGGGAAATCAACTCTACTAAGGCTCATTATAACGAACAGTTGCAGGCCTTCATGAAAGTAGCGGTAGACCCTCAGGATTTCGCGGGCTTGTATGAGACGATGCGTACTGAGGCTCACAATGCATTTAACGAAGTGAACCTGGGTATTGTGGCCGTGGAGAGGAAAAACGGAACGAATGAGAACCATCAGACCGCAGAAGAGGGATATGAGGCTAACACGCACGCTTTGGACAGTTTGTATGAGAAAACAGACGAGGTGCATAAATTCTATACGGACAGTATCCAAAACAATGACAATATATACAAGGCTTTGATTGCTGAAAGGACAGACGGCAAGAGTCCATGGGCATTGTTTGCGGAATTGAAAAAAGACGCGGTGGTTTCCGAAAAGTATAAGTCCGAGTTGGAAAAAGCCGAAGCCGATCTTAAGGCAATCGAAACCGAGGTCGTAAATCAATACAAGAAGTATACGTTGGATGCTTATACCCAAAAAGGCGGTGCATACGAGACGGCTAAGGAACCGGTGACAAAGAGCCTGAATACCATCATTGAAAAAGAATACCAATCTTTGCCGAACTATCAGGCTAAAGTGGAATTGACCGCTGCGTTGGATGTTCAAACGGCTGCGTTCGATAAGGCCAAGACAGAAGTGCATGCCCTGAAGTATGGCGACGTGTCGGTGGGCGACATCTATAAAGATACCGATGAGAAGACGTTGCAAGATGAGATAGATGCATTCTCTTCATATATAAAGAAAAGCTTTGATGAAGGGACTTGTGCCGATAACAAAGATACGAAGAAAGCAGAAATAGAAGCTCTTAAAGGCGAAATTCAGAGCTATGTGAATACTGCCAAGGCCGTCGTGAAGGTTTATGACAACGCTGCAAAGACTATCTCTGATATTCAAGCAGAAATCAAAAAGCTTTCGGACAAGGTCGGGAATGGCGACGGACGTTATGTACCGGTCTATACCGGAACGGAAACACCGGACGAAAATATCGATGATTTGCCAACTTATGGCGGCAAGTTAGACGAAATGAACAAGACATTGTCCGACCTTCAGACAGCTTTGAAAGCCGCAACGGTTGCCAAGGATGCCGATGGGGATACGCATGCTAACGGCATGAACAATGTTTTGACGGAGGCAACCAATGCCAAGGGAAATGAAACTACAGGTATCACGGGCGAGGTGAAAACCTTGGTGGGAACTTTCGATAAGCACAAAGAATGGTATGACCAGCAAGTAGTCGTAATTACCATCAACCGTTTGAAGAATCAAATCACTGCGGATATCAAATCTGTAAATGATGATTTGGATGGACTTTCGGTGACTGCGGAGATTTACGGGTCTTTTGCAAAGAACTTGCTTGAAAAGCAGACGGTATTGTACAACTCTGTAGATAAAATAGAAGAAACGGTAACTGATTTGGACTACACAAGCGAGGATAAGCAGGCTGAAACTTTGGCAGCCTTGTCTGATGCCAGTGCTGAGATGGCGAAACTTCTTGAGGATGTCAGTGCCTTCATTGATGAGGTCGGTGAGGCGAAGGAAATCCACGCCAAGAACAACTCCGTACAGGCAAGTCTGACGAAGGTTGCTGATGGTATTGCGGGAAATATCGGTAAGATTGATGCGAATTGGACTCCTATTGATGACAAGGATGTGTCGAAAAAGCATTTTGATGACCTGAAGGGAAGTTATACCACGGAGCTTGGTAAGCAGGAGACGGCGATGGAGAACGCGTATAAGGGCGATACATTACACAATGACAGTGCCGCTATTCACGAGGCGATGAAGGTTATTGACGGCAAGGTGAAAGCGACATTGACCGAATTGGAAGTGGCCAGGAAGAACTTGGCTGCTTACGAAAGATTGGCCGTAGAAACCAAGAAGACGGATATCCACAACTTGATAGTAGCGGAATTGGGCGAACTGTCAAATTTGGCATTGGGCAATAGTGAAAACCATTACGTAAATGGCCTGTTGGGCGAGAATACCAACCCGAAAGGCATGTATGTGATAGATTTCGATAATTGGGTGGCTAACGTGAATGCGGCTTGGAAGAGCCATTACAACGACAATAGTGACGAAAGCTGCCAGACGCGGGAAGACAATTTCAGAGAGGGCTACACTGATATTTGTGAAAAGATAAAGCAGGTATCTAAGGATGCTGAGACAAATATCAAAGTAGATAACACACTGGATACAGAATACGCAACTGTGAAAAATTCCGTGGACAGTTTGTATACCATATTGACTGTAGGTGACCCGACTACGGCAGCCAAAGCCTTTATCGAACAATTAGAGGCGGAGAAGAGCAAACTTGAAGGACAAGTTGCGAAGGATATTGCCACAGCTTTTGAGAAGGGTAAATCCGATGAACAATATGGAACCATACATGGTGTATTGCAAACCATCAGAATGCAGGTGGTTACGATCGGAGCAAGTCGTGAGCAGGGTTACGTGGATGCTGTGAAAACTGATAACCAGACCCGTTACAATAGCTTTAACAGTGCCGTCGAGGATATGCGTAATTGCTACATCGAAGCTGTGAATGTGATAGGACAGGTTAGCAAGGTACAGACTCCGGAACTGCTTAATGTCGTTAAGAGTGCGGTAGAAACAGCGAATACAAGTATCCAAAACTACCTTCAAGAAATCAACAACATCGAGAACGAAGCTTTTGCTGCCTTTAGCGAGGCTCAAAATACAGACAAGATGTTGTTCGACCCTGATAAACAATATGAGGCCGACGTACGGGCATACGAAGGCAAGATTGACCAGATATTGAATACAATGGATGCAACTGTGCAAGGTGCTACGCAGACGTTCTTTGCTGGTGAATATCGAACTGCGCAGAAACTGTATGATGCTGCCTATCAAGAATTGGTCAATGCCGATTATGTTACGGCTGATGAGGCGTTTGCCAACGTTCAGGCTGTTCTCGAAAAAGCAAAAGCTATCAAAGATTTCGTTCCGGGTCAGTTCAATATCACGAAAGTGGACGGCATCGTCTCTGATTTCGCTAATTTTGAGGCTTGGATTGCGGATGGAAAAGAACCTGCTGCAGTGTACGAATGGGAGACATTGTCTACCGATACCCTTAACCAATACAACAGCCATTTGACAGAATTGGAAGAATGGTATGAGAATGGTGCTTATCTTGAAGGAGTCGATGGAAAGAAATTCGTTGATGATATCAAGGCAACCCGGCCTACGTTGACAGAAGCTGAAAAGATGTATGCTGATAACACGGGTCATATTTATGGTGATGTCATGGCTGAGTTGCATGTGAAATTAGGACAGTTCGGTACTCCGATGTATAATGCTTATGTCAGCGGAAAGACGGCACATAACAAATATGTGACCAACAATGACGTATATAACGGTCTTATTGTGAAGGTTGAAGCCTTGCAGGCACCGTTGAATGAGGCTGCGAAGTATGTCGATGCCTATATCCTGACAGACGCTTGCGGTGTGGAGGCTTTGCAAGCTCGTATCGACAGGCTGATGAGCGATTTGGAGACCAAACGCTACAAAGGTGGATTGGATAACGCTTACAAGACAACTGCCGAGAATGAATGCAAGAGTATCACGACTTCTATCGAAAGCGTTTATCAATCGGCCAATACGAAAGAACAGGCTCAAATACTGGCAGAATTCAATGTCTTGCAGGCCGCTTGTGCCGACGCACAGAATAAGGTGAAAGGCGATGCTGACGCTGAGGCAGAAGTAAACGCTTTGTCTACAGCTATCAAGGAAAAAATGGCTGCCTTTACGAAGGATACCGCTAATGACGGTGCAATCACCAACGCAGAAACTAAAGCCAAACAGCCATTATTCCTGGCTTATGAGACTTGGATTGCAGACATGCGCACGAAACTGGCAACTTACACGGATGCTGCTGCCACAGAGAATGCTTACACAGCTCTTATGGACCGTGCAGGCGAAGTGGAAGGAGATGTGAAGGTTGGACGAGAGACGCTTGCTGCATGTCATGCCAATGTACAGGGTAAATTCGAGGGCGATATGGCCGGACTTGAAAGTGATGTGGTAGCCGTGAAAGACGGTATAGAGCAGAACAAGGCGAACATGTTGTTCTATCAAGACAAGTTGAATCACAAGATGGATGTTATCTTGTCTGATTTGAAGACGTTGTTGTCCGACATCGCAAAAGATCAGGAACGTTATACGCTCAACGATGAGGCTTACGAGGCTCGCAAGGCTGATATGGCTCATTTGAATGACTCGCTCACCACTGTAGTAGACAAGTTGACCGGCTTTGAGTATTACAAGGTAGACGAGAAGGCTAATGCAGAAAGTATAGCTGACATTACGGCTCATATCAGTAAATACGGTAAGGCTATGGATGAATACTATGCTGACATCGAGTTGGCTGGAGTGGATGCCGAAAATACGCTTAAATCCATTATGGACAAAGTGTTGTGGCGTATCGATTCTTTGGACTGCAAGGCTTCCGGCATAGAATATACGGGTGTGATTGATAAGGCGCAAAGTGACAGGAGTGAACTTGTTAAGTCTGTGAACAATCATACATTCATTGTCGAAGTTGAAGATGCCTTGAGAGATACTTTGAATCTTGTCAATAAGGATTTGAATATAATTGAAGAGTATAACGAACAGGCTAAAGACGGTTACGTCGATATAGACATCAATGGTAATAATATTGTTTCGACATCGATTCACTACGTAAAGGAAGCCCTTCCGCAAATTCAGGCCGCACTTGCAAAGCAGGAAGAACGGATGGCAAACGTACGTGAGACGATAGAAACCGAATCGTTCATACGGGGTGACGTATTGCGTGATGGTGTTGTCGATGTTCTCGACTACACGGAACTGATGATGTATGTGCTCGACCCGTCTAAAGCTGAGTCTATCGCCGGTACAATCAAGTGGTATGCCGCAGACGTGAATGACGACGGTAGCATCAACGTGGCCGACTTGACGAAACTTACGAACAAGATTATGGGTTACAACACGATGGAGGTCAGTCAAGTGGCACCTCGTGTACGTTTGGCAGAGCCTGCGATGACGCAGACCGAAGAAAGTGTAGAGATGAACATGGAAGAAGTCGGAGGCACGAAGCGTGTAGCCATCCTTCTGAAAAACGTGAACCCCTACGTAGCTTGTCAGATGGACGTGACGCTTCCCGCAGGCGTAACTTTGTTGGGAGAATCTTTGGGTGGAAGTGCAGACGACCACCAGTTGTATTCCAATACATTGGCCGATGGGACGACGCACCGCATCGTGGTAAGTTCGCTCCAGAATAAAGAGCTTAACGCAAATGGCGAAGCCCTGGTTTATTTGGAAGTATCGGGTCGTGCTGCTTCTAAGATGACCGTAGGCAATGTGCTTGCAGCAGATGCCGATGGCGTACTTTACAGCATCGGTGGCAGTGGCGAAGGCGGCGTAACCGGTATCAATGGTGTGCAGGCCAACCCAAGCGTGAAAGAGAAGATATACTCTGTGGGCGGTCAGATCATGGACAAGTTCACAAGAGGTATCAACATTATCCGTAATGCTGACGGTTCAGTGAAGAAAGTTTTGAAGAAGTAAGTGAATAAAGTCTCTGTGTGTAGGAAGCGTGGCTGCCACGTAAGGTGGCCGCGCTTTCCTTCTAAAGGATTAATGTAGAACAATAAAAACAGAACGTATGACAAAGAATACAAATACTTCGATGCGACGGTTTGCGGCGAAGTGCCTATGGATATGGGGCATGGTGATGGCTTTTGTGGCAAGTGCTGAAGCTGAGAACAAGGTCACCATTGATAATTTCAATATCAAGGTGGAAGAAGAGAAGACGATTTCTGTCTATTTGGAGAATAGCGATCCTATGGTGGGTTTGCAGATGGACTTCAAGCTTCCCAAAGGCTTGGATTTCGTTACGAATAGCGTACAACGCGATGAGGTGCGCTTGAGCCGTTCTTCTCACAGCATTTATATGAATGAGGTGCAAAGTTCCATGGACGATATGGCCAAAGGTATCAAGACGGTGCGCCTTCTCATTCAGCCCAATGGGATTTATAATATTGCAGGCGACCGCGGTGCCGTGGCTTATTTCAAAGTAAAGGCAAATGAGAATATGGTGGAAACCAGTGAAATCGTGTTGGATAACATTGTAGGCAGCAGTTCGGAGTTTGACGAAGAGACCGGTAACATCAAGGGGTACCACCTTGAGTCCTATACCGCACATGTGAGTCCGAACGTGGGCTTTTTCTATCTTACCGAAGACTCTATTTGCGTGAAGAACGACGGTAGTGTTAAAAAAGTAAGCTTGGGCTTGCGTAACTATACGAGTGTCCGTGGTATGGAGGCAGTGTTGTCGTTGCCCGAAGGACTGTCATTGGATACGGAGGCCAACGGTGCACCTAAGTTTGAATATGGTGAACGTTTACCACAGAATTTGTCTATCTCTTCCAGTATTTTGGAAGACGGTCGTACCAAATTGGTGCTGAGTGGTCTGACGAGTGATACCCTCAAAGGAGATACGGGTGTGGTGTTTTCTTTCTTTGTGAAAGCTTCCGAGACTTTCCAAGAGGTTGCAGAACTTTCGTTGGATGAAATTATTTTGTCGGATAATGCAGGGCATGGCATTAATATGGAGGGTAAGTTAGTCATGGAGGTGATTAATTCTTTCATCGCCTACTATACTCCTGCCAATGACTCCATACAGGGGCTGCGTACGCGTTATGAGGCTGCCGTGGAGAAAATCAATACGGAGGCTGCTGACGTGAAAGACAGTGCGGTCGTCGTGAATGCCGTCCAGGAAGTGGCTACCCGTATTGAGGATTTGCGGAAGTCTGTGGACGAGGCTTACGCCAATGAAACGCTCCCGGTTATTTATGACGAGGTGTTGGCTCCTGTGGTTAGCATTGATACGGCTATCGTGAAGATGGTGGACGACGCTTTGGCTTTACAGGCAGCCAAGGTTGCCAATGACGAGGCTTTTGTCCGTCTGACAGAAGAAATCGGGGCTTTGCAGGCTAAATTAGACGCCGCTAAGACAACGATAGAAACGGATTATGCAGAGGTGGCAGGGCAGTTCACTGCCGACATTGCTGCTTTGCAGGAGGACATTGATTCCATCAGCAACGAAGTGAAGGGCTTGTACGAGGAAGTGAAGCTGACGGCCGAAAGCCAGATCGATGCAACGGCCATCGAAGCCGGAATCGAGAAGGTTTTGGCTGATGCTGAAGAAGCCCATAAAGGCAGCAGCATTTATGGCGTGAAGAATGCCAATGGCGCAGAACTTACCGGCATCTATACGGTAGATGGTCGTCGTGCGGCAGAACCTGTCAAAGGGCAGGTCAACATCTTCAAGTACTCTGACGGAACAGTGAAGAAGTTTTATATGAAATAATAGGTTGGTAGTTGCGTGCGCTGTGAAGCGCGTGCACTAAAAAAAGAGAACGCATAGGGGATGATTTCCTCTATGCGTTCTTTTTGCCTTATAGGGGCTGCGGTTTTACTGTTTCCCTTTGAAATCTTTTATGATACCTTGGCAAATCCAGTCGGCTAAGGCTTGGCGGTTGGACGGGATGACGAGGCGTTTCCGGTCGCGTTCGTTTTGCAGGTTGCCCAGTTCCAGGAAAGCTGCCGCCGGATTGGATTTTTTTAATACGTAGAGCGAACGTTCGCTTACCGTACCCCGGAATCCCCGGTTCGGTTGGTGTTTGTCGTATTTCCGTTCAAAGGTTTTGTGAATGTTTTCCGCCAGACGTTTTCCTAACTTGCTGCCGGGAGAGTGGTAGAAGAATACATCCACCTGGTCTTTCCGCCCACGGCTGTCCACGTGGATGAAGATGGCACGTTTGTATTTCTCTTTGTCCTTATACGTCAGTCGGTTGATGGCATCGCACCGCTGCTGTAGTCGGGCTATCTGGTCGAGCGGAATCGTTTGCCCGAGGCAGGTCTCACGGTCGCTGTTGGACAAATATCGGTCATCGCGGATGCCGTCTTTCTCATCCTGGATGATGATATGTACCTTGGCGCCTTTTTCCATCAATGCACGTCCCAACCGCAGGATGATGTCGTAGGCATACTCGTCTTCGTGCAATTCCCGGTTACCTGCTTTCCCGATGGCTCCGGGATCGGGACCTCCGTGCCCGCTGACCAGATATAAGCAAGCACCGTCTAACTCATGGGAACGGACGGATACGTTTTGGTATGACGGGCCGAAAAGCGGTTCTACGACGCTAGTCTTACGGCTGCCTGCCCGCGCTTTTTTCCCGGACTTCTTACCGGTGGGAAGCCGATAACTACGTCCCAGTATCAAGCCTCCGTCACGGGTCAGTTTCCCTTTGTTGATTTCCAGAAACTCCTTTTGGGCTGCACGGGAAGTGTAGCCAAAACGTTGAAGAAATGTCGATACGCCTTCTCCGTTTTTAGGTTTGGCGCGTTCTTGGGCGTATAAAGTCGATGTCAGGCAGCAACTCGTCCAAAATGCAAAGAGGAAAAGTTTACGGATGTTCATGTTCACAAAGATAATGCAAATCGAATGCAAAATCTTAAGCTTGCTTGAATATTTTGCCGTGATACAACCTATTTTATGAAAAGATATGTTTTTGTGGATATGCGTACTGAAAAAAGCTGCCGGTAACCGGAGGGGTACGAAAAAGGCACATTCCCCCCCTTTCGGGATGGAATGTGCCGGATCCGGATTTGCAGTTTTTTCTGTTTAGTCATCCATATCCATGTCAATGACATTGAATTGCTTGTCGAATTTGATTTCCCAGAAGTTGGACAGTTTCACTTCGTAGGTGTAACGGTCGCGCTCCAATTTGAGGATGGCAGCATTGGGATGGCTTTCTTTTACGAACTTTGTGATTTGGGCGGGAACGGCTTTCGTCGGTACGCTACTGCGTTTGCAATCCAATTCTGTCCATTCGCCGTTCTTGTCGAACTCAACCCCGTTGCCGTTGACAAACACGACATCGTAGCTCGTGTCCAAGAATCCTTTCTCCATTTTGGTGAATGCCACCTTTTCCGTGGGGAAGTTCTGTTTGATGAAGGTCTGTGCTTTAGCAGGCAGCTTGTCGAATGTGATGGGTTTGTCGTTGTCGGCCTGAGCGACTTGTAAAGTGAATACACTCAGCAGTAAGAATAATAACTTTTTCATAATGTTCATTTTTTGAAAGTTAGACATTTGTTTCTTTTTGATGATACAAAGTAAAGGATTGATTCTGGAAAGAAATGGGAAAACAAACGGCAGGAGTGTTAAACTGTGTAAAATAAAATATCCCCGTCCTTTGGAGTAGAGGGCGGGGATATGGGTATATGCGGTAGTAACCAAACGCTTAGCGCATATCTTGATATTTGATTTCGTCTTTGTCGCTGTATTTTAAGTTCTCGCCGGCCATTCCCCAAATAAAGCTATAGTTGCTAGTTCCGGCAGCAGCGTGGATGCTCCATTCTGGCGAAGTGATGGCTTGCTCATTGTGTAACCATACGAGGCGTTCCTCTTTCGGCTCGCCCATCAAATGGCAGATGGCGTTGCCGTCGGTTACGTTGAAATAGAAGTAAGCTTCCATCCGGCGTGTGTGCGTGTGTGCGGGCATCGTGTTCCACACGGAACCCGGAGCCAGTTCCGTGAGTCCCATTTGCAGTTGGTTCGTGCCGCCGCCTTTCACTTTCTCCAAAACGTCTTTTACGATTAACTGGTTGACCACACGGTCGTTGCTTTCTTCCATCTTGCCGTAATGGTCGGAGATGCCCAATACATATTTCTTGGGGTTGGCTTTCTGTAACTTTGCATCTGTCGTGATCAACTGGGTGATGAACTGCTTGTATGCGGGAGCCGAGTTGATGTAGAATTTGGCCGGTTTGGCCGGGTCGTTGCTCTTGAAGGTAACTTCTTTGTTGCCGCAGCCTACGTAGAGAGCCTCTTTGTATTTCATTTCGTATGCTTTGCCGTCTACAGTTACCACACCGTCTCCACCGACATTGATTACGCCCAATTCCCGGCGTTCCAAAAAGTAGGTGATTTCCGGTCCGAGTTCATGGAACTTCTCCAGTTTCAGAACCTTGTTTACCGGCATCACTCCACCGTAAATCAGACGGTCGTAGAGGGTGTACGTGAGGTTGATTTCATCCGGAGCCATGACTTTGTCCATCATGAAGGCACTGCGCAGGCGTTCGGTGTCGTAGTGCTTGACATCCTGCGGATGGCAGGCGGTCTGTACTTTGTAGTTCATTTGGGCATTTGCCGAAAGTGCGCCGAGGCCGAGGCAAAGAGCCAATGCAAATCTTTTCATTTTCTTTCTGTTTTTGATTATGTGATGTTAGATTCAAATGCGTGGTATGCGCCCGCGTCTTAGTACTTCTTGCGGACGATGGCGCGGCGGTTGAGGGCAGCCAACCCGAGCGTGCAGGCCACGAGGACGGCCGGACCCACATATTTCACCGTGTGTGTCAGGTGGAAGATGACCCATGCCAACGGACTGGAGGCAAAGTCGAGTGCGCCGCCCTCGAAACCTTCGGGAATGGCTACGGCCGTGTCCTTCGTGATGTTGAACACATCGTGTGCCGCACTGGTGAAGTAGGGCGCGAGGTTCGTCACGAAATACAACCCGATGACCATCAGGATAAGGCCGATGATGAACGTCTTCACCACATTGCCGTTCGTGATGGGCAGGATGATGGGGAACACGTAGAACATGCCGGCCAACGAAGCTAAAGGAAGGAACTGGTTGCCCGGCAGGACGACGGCGAGGAACAGCGTGACGGGGATGAGCAGCAACGATACGACGAGCGTAGTCGGGTGGCCGATGACCAAGGCCGGGCTCATACCGATGTGCAGACCGGCATTCTCACCGAATTTGCGGGCAATCATCTGGCGCGTGGCATCGGAGATGGGGCGCAGGCCTTCGATGAACAGTCCCGTGATGCGGGGAATCAGCTCCATGACGGCTCCCATCTTGATACCCAGTCCGAGGATACCCGGAATGCCGTCCACCAGTTCCTGCCCGTTCTTGCAGGCCAGTGCGCCGATGCCGCATCCCACCAATACGCCGAGGAAGAGCGGTTCGCCCAGGATGCCGAATTTCTTTTTCATGCCTTCCGCGTCGATATACAGTTTGTTGAACCCCGGAATCAGGTCGAGCGCCTTGTTGATGAGGATGGCGAAAGGCATGAATCCTTGGCAGAAAGGCTGCGGGATGGAGATGCCATCCATCTTATCGTAGAATTTCTGGAATTTCGGAGCCGTATAGTCGGCAGCTATCAGCGTCAGGATATAACAGATGACGGCGGCGAAGAAACCCCATGCGATGTTGTCCATCGTGTAGTAGACCATCGCGCCGATGAAGGCGAAATGCCAATAGTTCCACAGGTCGATGTTGACGGTCTTTGTCGTTTTGGTGAGGAGCATCAGGATGTTCACTCCGAGGCATACGGGAATGATGAATGCGCCTACCGACGTGTTATAAGCCACGGCGGCTGCAGCAGGCCATCCCATGTCGAACACTTCGAGGTTGAGGTCGTAAATCTCCACCACTTTCGAGAGCGAAGGACTGAGGCTGCTGGTGAGCAACGCCGTAATGACCGACAATCCCACGAAGCCGACACCCACGTAAAGGCCGCTTTGTAAGGCTTTTCCGAACTTGATTTTGATACAGACGCCCAGTATGGTAAAGATAATGGGCATCATGACTGCGGCCCCGAGGCCGATGATGTAACCGAATACAGCTTCCATATTCCTAATTTTCTTGGTATTAATTCGTAAATGATTAGGTGCGGCAAAATTAAATAAAACTATTGGTAACGCAAACAGAATTGAGAAAAAAAAGATGGGAAAGGGAAAATAAGGCGGACGAGGCAGGACGTGAAGTGCTGACAATATGTCAGCCTTTTACGCATAATCGACGGGTCGTAAAAGGCTCAAATAGAGAGGAAATGTTAAATTCAAATCGGGATAAGTCCCGTTTTATGTATTTATGACGCATTTCTTTTGAATTCGGGGTTTCAATCTCCTGAGATTGGAATTTCGTTTGGCTGAAAGCGGAAAAAGTTTTGGCGTAGAAAAAAATGGAGTTGTCCGCTTGGCGGCCGGAAACGGTCTTCCGTGCGGCGGAAAAGGGGGCGGTAAACGGTGTAAAAGGGAGGGCAGAAGAGCCTTTCTTGATTTATCTGACGGATTTCCGTGCGCCAAATCCTCATGCTTTTTGTCACGGGAAAAGGCTGGCGGATGTCATTGGTATGCGGGGCATGCCGCATGGCGGTGTGGAGAGGGTGTCTTTTTGTAAGCGAAAACCTTGCTTCCGGTTGCGGAAAGTAAAAACGTCGGCTTGAAATGCCGACGTTTTTTGTCACCTCGCCCGAATACGGAGGCGTATAAGCGATTCTTATGCCATCAAGACTGACATTTTGTCAGACGAAACATTCCGGTTCGCGGCGTGCACTGAAGTTCTGGTGCAACATGGCAGTATAAGGGGTGTCGAAAGTGCGTCCGCCTACGGGGCAGAACTTGACGCAAGCACAGCATTTGGTGCACAAGTCCGCACGGGTGGCAGAGCGTCCGTCGGCTATGGTGATGGCACCGGTGGGGCACCAGTCCACGCATTCTCCGCAACCGTAGCAGTTGTCATTCACTACCGGGGCCTGCGGTGTGGAGGGGCCAAGGGTCTTGTAGGGTACGTTGCCCTTCATCGCGGGCGCGGTCACAAGGTTTTCCAACGGGCTGTCGTAGGTCAGGGCGAAGTCGCGTGCATCCGTGGCCGGAGGGTTTTGCAAGTCCAGTTGGCGCAACAGGCTGCCGTATGCCTGCGCCCCGAAAGCGGCGGCCTTCTGCAAGTCGGCGGCATCAGGGCGGCCTTCGGCAATGGGCATGCCTGGGCGGCTGTAGGAGTGTTCGCCCACGAATGCCGCGCCGCAGAGGGGCGTGAACCCTTGGGCGTGCAGGAGGTCGCGGAGCTGTACCAAGGCATCCTCGTAGTCGCGGTTGCCATAGACCACCACCGGGATGGCGATGCTGTTTTCCGCCCGCAGGCGGGCGATGCGCCGGACGGCTACCGGGGCCACAAGTCCCCCGTAGACGGGGGCGGCCACGATGCAGATGGCATTGCGTACCGCAATGGGCATGCCGGCGGGGTTGGTGGTCAGGTCGATTTCCTCACGGCGTGCGATGCGCGTGCCGTCGGCGATGGCGCGTGCGATTTTCATCGAAGTGTGCGTGGGCGAGAAGTAGGCCACACAAAGCTTGTCTAACTGCATGGTTTCCTCCTTCCTTTACATTTCCGAGATTTTGTAACCCTCTCCGGCCAACGCGGCCTGTAATTCTTCCAAGGGAATCACGTCTCCTGAGTATTCGATGACGGCCACGGGAGGGTCTAAGGTGACAATGGCGTTCACGCCCTTGATGTTGTTCAATGCCTTTTCCACATGTGCGCGGCAATGGTCGCACATCATGCCTTCCACTTTATATTCTTTCTTCATTTTTGCATAGAATTTTGAAATTTCGGTTTCTTCATGTTGTAGCCTGACCCGTTTCAGCCGCAGGCTGTTCGTCACGACGCATACGCTGCTCATGGCCATGGCCGCCCCGGCTATCATCGGGTTGAGCAGGAAGCCGCAAAGGGGGTAGAGAACCCCGGCGGCTATGGGTATTCCTATTATATTATAGATGAAAGCCCAGAACAGGTTCTGCCGGATGGTGCGCACGGTGCGTGCGGACAGCCGTATGGCATCCGGAATCTTGGACGGGTCGGACGAGATAATCGTCATTTGCGCCACGTCCATGGCGATGTCGCTGCCCCGTCCCATGGCGATGCTCAGGTCGGCTTGGGCCAAGGCGGCACTGTCGTTGATGCCGTCGCCCACCATGGCCACCTTCCGTCCGGCACGCTGTAGCTTTTCGATGAAGGCTACCTTGTCTTTCGGGGTTGCTTCTGCCTGGTAATAGAAGGTGCCGATAGCGGTGGCCACGTTGCCTACCGCGTAGGAACTGTCGCCCGACAATATACATGCTTTTATGCCCATTTCGTCCAGTTCCGCCACGATGCCGATTGCCGTTTCTTTGATACGGTCGCCTATGGGCATGACGGCAAGCACCTCCTTTTCATTGGCAAAATAGACGATGGTGGCTCCCGTTTTGTTCATCCAATCGGCCATCTCGTTCAGTCTTTGGCTGACGCTGATGTGGTGTTCGTCAATCAGGCGGCGGTTGCCTACGAAGTACGTCTTGCCGCCATGGCATCCTTTCACGCCCCAACCCGTGATGCTCTTGAAACCGGTGATGGGGACTTCCCGTCCCTGGATGTGCTTCACGATGGCTTCTGCCAAAGGATGTTCCGAACGTTTTTCGATGCTGTAAAGGATATCGGACAAATTTGCCGCACCGTCTTCTTCCCAGAAGATACCCGAGACGATAGGGTGCCCTTCGGTGAGCGTGCCCGTCTTGTCCAATACAACGGTGTCTATTTTCCGCGCGGTTTCCAAGCTTTCAGCGTCTTTGATGAGGATGCCGTGTTCGGCTGCCTTGCCGATGCCCACCATGATGGCTGTCGGCGTGGCCAGTCCAAGCGCACAGGGACAGGCGATGATGAGCACGGTGACCAAAGCCAGCAGGCCGTGCGTGAAACCGTCCGACGGGGCGAGTACCCACCACAAGGCGAATGAAAGGAGGGCGATGCCGATGATGGCCGGTACGAATATGGCCGCGATGCGGTCTACTAACCGTTGCACAGGGGCTTTGCTGCCTTGCGCGTCCTGTACCATGCGGATGATGTGAGCCAGTACGGTGTCGGCTCCTACTTTTTCGGCACGGAAACGGAACGCCCCCCTTTGGTTGATGGTGCCTGCGAAAACGTGTGCCCCTTCGCGTTTGGCTACGGGCGCAGGCTCGCCGCTCAGCATGCTTTCGTCGACGTACGAACTGCCCGAGACGATGGTGCCGTCCACGGCAATCCGTTCGCCGGGACGGACGGAGACGGTTTGCCCCCGTTGCAGGTTGTCGATGCTGATTTCATGTGTTTCTCCACGGTCGTCCACGATGGTGACCGTACGGGGTTGCAGCCCCATGAGCTTGCGGATGGCCGTCGATGTGTTGCCCTTGGCCCTTTCTTCCAAGAGTCGTCCCAGCAGGATAAAGGCGATGATGACGCTCGCCGCTTCGAAATAGACGTGTGGTTCTACGCCCCGTGCCGTCCAGAATTCCGGGAAGAGCATGTTGAATAGGCTGAAGACGTAGGCAATGAGCGTGCTGTTCGACACCAAGGTGTCCATATTGGCCGTGCCGTGCCGCAGTTGCCGCCAGGCGTTGCGGTGGAAATCCCGTCCCAACCAGAGGACGACGGGGGTGGACAATGCCCATGAGATGAGGTCGGCGTATGGCATGTGCATGAAAAACATGCCGATGACGGCCACGGGCAGGGCGAGGATGATGGCCCAGACGGTGCGTTGCCGCAAGCGTCGGTACTTCTCGTCGTGCGCCTGTTCCGCCCGGTCTTCCAACAGTTTGCGGTCATCGCCCACCAACAGATCGTAACCCGCAGCCTGCAAAGCCGCTTTCAGTTGTTCGGGGCTGCATTGTGCCGTGTCGTATTCCACGGTAGCCGTGGCCGCCGCGTAGTTGACGGAGGCCGTGCGCACCCCCGGTTGTCCGTTGAGGGTCTTGTCCACCCGTGCGGCGCAGGCGGCGCAACTCATCCCCAATACGGGGAACGTCCTTTTTTCTATGTGTTCTTGGTTCATCTTGCTTGTCTTTTTCCGCAAAGATAATGCAAATAAGCATAGGGGCGAGGATATTTGTCGTATCTTTGCGCTTCTAAGACATAAAAATATGAAGAACGGATTGTTGGAAGCCGGATGTGACCCGATGGGGCAGGCCATCCGTGACTATTATGAGACAGGCAGGGCCGGTCGCCTGCGGGTGTTCTCCCCGCAGTTTGACGAGGACGAGATGCCGGTCGGCACGTTGTTCCGTGAAGAGGAGGATATGCCGCCATTGGAACGGAAAGCTTTGGACTTGTGTCGCGGGCGGGTATTGGATGTCGGTGCCGGGGCGGGCTGCCACAGCCTGGCCTTGCAAAGGCGCGGGTTAGACGTGACGGCGGTGGACATCTCGCCGTTGTCGGTGGACGTGATGCGTCGGCGTGGGGTGAGGCAGGCTTGGGAGGCGGATGTCTTCGACGAGGCTTTCGCCGGATGTTACGATACGGTGCTGATGCTGATGAACGGTTCCGGCATCATCGGGCGGTTGGAACGCATGCCCTTGTTTTTCCGGCGCATGAAGCAACTGTTGGCACCCGGCGGTTGCGTGTTGGTGGATTCCAGTGACTTGCGCTATATTTATGAAGACGAAGACGGCGCGTTGGACATCGACCTGAATGCCGGTTACTACGGTGAGTTGGATTTCCGGATGCAGTACAAGCGAGTGAAAGGCGCACCTTTCCCGTGGCTTTATATGGACTTCGACACTTTGGCCTACTATGCGCAGGAAAACGGTTTCCGTGCGGAACGGTTGCAGGACGGGGAACATTATGATTATCTGGCGCGGCTGTCCGTAGTGTTATAAATACAAGAGACGGCCTCCTCGCGGAGACCGTCTCTGACCAACCTTCCTTACTTCGTCCGTAGATGGAGAGAAAACGGACGGGCAAGGCTTTTTATGAGATTACTTTCTCTTTTTGTCATTATTTTGCACCTTGTGCAATGGTGAACGTCATGTCTACATGGTCGTCCGGCATGTTCGTGATTGCGCCCCACGGAGAATCGGCACTGATACGGATGGTTACCGTATAAGCCGTGGCGAAAGACGCTTGTTTAGCATCGTCCGTGAACGAAACTTCACCGGTAGAGCTGTTTACGTTGACATATTGGTCGGCAATGGCCGCTCCGGTCTTCGGGTCGATGACATGGAATGACGGGGCAGTCATGCCATATACAGCTGTCGAAAACGGATCCTTGCTGAAGTCGGACAACCAGTTGCCTTTATCGTCTTGGCCGGTCTTCACCTTGGCACCGTTTTCCCATATAGTGCGTCCGGCGACATCAACCCATTTGGCGCCTTCGGCCACGTCATAAGTCTTAGACAAGTCGGTGACGCTCATGGCCATCTGAGTCGGGTTCGTCCATGTTCCGCTCAATGCCTGTACGCTGATCTTACAGTTGGTTGCGCCAATCTTTGTACCGTTGTAGTCCAAATAGATTTCAAATTCAACGACTTTGCCGTTATATTGGGTCTTGTCGTAAGTAAGTGCCCTGGTGGCAGAGTTGTAGCTGACACCGTCAGTATTTGTGAGTCCCTTGGCTTTGATGACGAGGGTGAAGCCGAGGTCGGCGGCCTGTTGGCTCAATGCGGCATAGTCGGCGAACAAGTCTTCGGCATTGAACGTGTTGCCCACGCTTTCCACCTTGTCGGTTGTGCCGTCAGCCCATTCAATCTGCGGTCTGTATTCGATGGTCTGACCGTCTTCTGTCCAACGGGTCGGGTTCTTCTCGATTACAGTGACAGGATACTGCATCTTGCTGACGTTTACATGGATGATGTAAGAGTCGGTCTGCGTGGTACTGCTGTTTTGTTCCTTCAATGTGATATCGAGTTTCTTGGCTTCACCGGTATTCATTTGGGCAGGAACGACGATGTACAGCGTGTTGTCGTTTGCTACCTTGTCGGTTGCTGCAGACATTTTTTCCAAGATGTCTTTACCGGTCATCAGGCACAACTTGGCCAAGTCTGCCGGTTCGTTTTCATCGATAAGCTCCATGAAGTCACCGCGTGACAGTTCGGTCGCTTTGATGATTTCGTCCATTTCGTCGCTGCTCAGGGCAATGAACTGGATGTCCTTGTTCCATGTCAGTTCCTTGGTTTCCTGTACGTCATGCTCTACAACGCGGCGTGCGATGGTCACTTCTTTGTATGCCGGAGCCTTGAGTTGGAACGAACCGAAGTCGGCCACGGGGGTGACAGTGACTTTACGTCCGATCATGGCATTCGATGCATTCGGCAATGTAAGTTGGCCGTTTTCGATCTTGAACCAGTTGTCGTCGCTCTTGTCATCGTTCGTCAACGTGGACAGTTCGTAGGAAATCGTAGTCGGAACGCCGTATTCTCCTACCATGTCTTCCACGATTACGGAACCATCTTCAGCCTTACCTACGACTTTGCGGTTCTTGCTGTAGTCCAACATGCTGTTGCTGCCATCCGGATTCATGTAAGGCAAGCTCGTTGCGGAACTGTTGTCGTTCGTGATTTCAATGGTTTTCACCTTGTCCGTCACTCTCGTTGCCTTGAAATAGGTCGTGGTCAGGTCCGTGTTGTCCTTTGCGCTTCCCGTGCTTTCTTCTCCTTCGGCAGGTTGTGGGTCTACGGCCTTAATGACGGCGCAAACGGCCCAAATCTCATTCTCGCCAATTTCTGTCTCTACGGAGTATTCGATGATGCCGGATTCTGCGTCGACTAAAACGGGGGCTCCTGCCGTCTTCACTTTAGAGAAGCTTTTCTTGCTGATTAGCGAGCCGTCGAAAGTCAAGGTATATTTGGCGTTTTCTCCTATGAAGTCGTTGGCTTTAGAGGCCGGAGACACGCGGAATTGGATTTTGTTGGATGCTATGCCTTGTGCCACCGTCTCGTATTTGTCCGCTGTCGTGAGCTTTTCGTTGTACACTTTCAGCACGGAAGACTTCAACAAATAGCCTCCTTCTTCGGTAGAAGTAAGGTTCGGGATGTACACCACGCTTTGAATCATGTCGAACTTGGCCATTTCGGCTTTCAGTGCGTTGAATTGTTCAACCAAGCCCGGGTCGCTCGGGTCTACGCCCGGAGTTTCGCTGCCGCTGCCCGTCAATGCTTCTTGCAGCTCTTTGATGTCTTGGCAAATGTCGGCAAAGCTGCTGTATCCCGTGCCGGTCAGTAATTCGGTCACGATAGTGTTCTTCCATTCTTCAAGGGCGGCCAGACGGTAGAGGATGCTTCCGGCTTCCGTTTCCTTGCCGATTTGTTGTTGCAGGGTGGTAAGCGAACTTACCGTGGTGGGCAATGCCTTGATGGCTGCCAAGATGGCCGGGTCGGAAATGGTCGTAGCCGCTTCTTCGCTGATTTTAGCTATCAGGTTGTTGATCTGGCTTACGTTTGCAGTCAGTTTAGCCAATTCCTGTCCGTTGTTCTTAATCCATTTCTCCACTTCCACCAAACGGTTTTCTACGTCTGTAAGGTTCGTTACAGCCGTATCCAATTCAGACTTGATGCTGTCCACGGTAGCTTGGTCGGCTTTGTCGGCAATGGCTTTCTCCAAATCGGTACGCAGGCTGTTGACTTTGCTTTCCAACTCAGTCTTTTGTTTCTCAAGGTCGCTTTGGGTCTTATCCAAGTCGCCTTCTATTCCATTTACCTGTGCGACCAGTTCGCTGACCTGGGAACTCAATTCACCGATTTTGGTGATGTCGTTCTCTGTGATGGCTGTTTGGAGTGCAGCCACGGTTTCCTGTAAGTCCTTCACGGCCTGTGCGTCGGCTTTGCCCGCTGTCAGTGCGTTGATGTCCTCCTGCAGGGCGGCTTGAGCTTCTTGCAAGGCTTTCAGGGCTTCTGCGGTTGAAACATCTACCGTTTGTTTCAATGCGTCTACTTGCGATTGTAGATTGGCAATGTCGTCATCGTAATCTGAGCAGCCGACCCAAACCGGGGTACTGGCAATCAATGCGCAAAACATCGCAACACTAATAAACTTCTTCTTCATAATAAAACAAATTAATTAAAAAATATATGTTCTCTACTTTCCTGTTTTTAGAATCATATTCATTTCTCTCTCTATGCAAGAGGTGGAAAAAGGGAATGTAGGCCTGTCTATTATATGTGAGTCATAGTGCTTTAGAACCATCTTCCAAATCTGTTCTTTCGTGTTTTTTTAGTAAATCGTTTGTTTTTCGGTGAAAAAAAGACCGATTATTTTGTGGGTTTAAGTATTTTATCTACATTTGCATCGGATTTATCCACCTCTTGCATAGAGATGGAATAATAATATTGAGGATATATTGCTGAATAGGAGAGCGTTGAAGTTTTTGTTGAAGGCTGCCTGATTCGTTTCTTTATTTTACTTCTTCTATTTGCCGTTTCAAATATTTTTCTTGTTGCAGCATCAATGTTGCGGTGGTCCAGTGAAGTGAGATAGATGGAAGTGGTCTTTTCATTGGAATGCCCCATAGATTCGCTGATGACGTGCATCGGGATATGCAGCTTTAAGGCTTCCGAGGCCCATGAATGGCGCGGGACGTAAGAGGTGAGCGTGGCTTCTTCTCCTAACAGTTCGGATAGCTTTTTTAAATTGAGATTGTATGTCCGTAAGGCTGAGTCGTAAACGGACTGTCGGAATTCTGTGGTTTTCATCACAGGGAAAAGAAAGTCCGATTGGGGAGAGGCGTATTTATTGATGATGGTTCTCATGATTCTGTCTACCTTGACAGAGAGCAGGCGTCCGGTTTTACTCCGATAATAGGAGAGGCGTCCGTTTTGCAGATTTTCCTTTTTGAGTTTGGCGAAGTCTATGAAAGGCATACCTTGTGCGAAAAAGCAAAATACAAATGTATCGCGACTGAATTCCATACTTTTATTGAGCTTCTTATATTGCATGAGTTTGATGATGACATCGATGTTTACAGCCCGTTTTCGGGTTTTGTCTACTCCCGTATAGACGTTGCCGAAGGGGTCTCGAAGTTTCAGATTGAGCATGGCAATTCCTTTTTTATAGGCCGCATGCAATGTGCGGATATAAAAGGAACTGCTGTTTTTGGTGATACCACGTTCGTGTTGCAGGTAGGTCTCGTAAGATGCGATTAATTCTTCGGTGATAGATTCGAAGCTTATAGGGCGACAGTAGCCTTTGTTTTGGAGGAAATGTGTAAAGGAACGCAGGGTTGATTGGTAGTTCGCTGATGTTTTGATTTTGTTACGCATCTTTTTTTCTTGGATTTGATTTTGCATGAAAGACAAGAAGTCGGCTTTCTTGCTTTTACAGATTGTTGATTTCTTCATTTTACGATTTTTTGTGTAAGACAATACTGTGTTTTTTACTTTATCTTGCAGAAAAAAACAGACTGACTTTAGGTGACAGTCAGATGGAGGGCGGGCAATATGAAAAAAGAATCCTTCTTGCCGGATGAACTCCATGCAAGAAGGATTCTTTTTTTAGGTAAAGAAATAAAAGAGCCTTGTTTAGAACAGCTTTTCCGGATATTCTCCTGCTGCTACTAAGGAGGCAATCTTTTCTACTGTGGCTTCACGGTCGGCAGCGTATGTTACACCGAACCATTTGCTGGTAGTGTCGAGCACTTCTACCGTAGCGGTACCTTCGTTGATGAGCTTATTCACCATCAGCGGGATGAAGAACTCGGCTTTCGGGTTTTCCATGTTCTTCGGATTACTCAGGAACTCTTTGAAATATTCTTCGCTATGCTGGAAGTAGTCGGGAGTGAAGCCCCACATGTTCATGCTGACCGGTACGTTCTCTTCCAACGGAATCCATTTGCCTTCTTCGTCTTTGTAGCAGATAGGACCGTCCACACGCATGATTTCCGTACGTTCCACCACATCTTTCAAGTGATGATGGTCGTCGTACATGCAGACACCACGTGCTACGGAGCCGTTTTCGCTGAGCGTATTGCAGCAACGGAAGCCCACCATGGCGTATGTGTTTTGGCAGCCTTCCGGCAATTCGCTCAGGAACTTGCCGATGGTGGCGAATGCGTCGCGGCCGTAGAAGTCATCACAGTTGATGACACAGAACGGTTCTTTGATGACATCTTTACCCATCAATACGGCATGGTTCGTACCCCATGGCTTTACACGGCCTTCCGGGCACGTAAAACCTTCGGGCAGCGCGTCCAGACTTTGGAATACCAACTCAGCCGGAATCTTTCCTTCGTATTTTGAAAGGATTTGTGTGCGGAATTGTTCTTCAAAGTCTTTGCGGATGACAAAGACGATTTTGCCGAAACCGGCACGGATGGCATCATAGATAGAATAGTCCATGATGGTTTCGCCATTCGGACCCAGTCCGTCCAATTGTTTCAAACCGCCATAACGGCTGCCCATTCCGGCAGCCAACAAGAAAAGTGTAGGTTTCATATTCGTTCGTTTAAAAGTTAAATATTTACGTTCTGTATTGCAAAAGTAGCTTTTTTATTTGAGACAACCGTCCTTTCTTCTTCCTTTTTTTATGCGGTATATGAGTGTGCAGGCAAACGTTGTACCTAATATGGTATCCCGTAAGTTTAGAACGGATAACCTACGGCAAAATGGTATCCCAGACTGTCTTTGAATTTCGGCATGTTGTAATAGCCGCTCTTTCCTGTGTCGTAAGGAGCGTGAAGTCCCACTCCGACATCGAAACGCAATACGAGGAAATCGAGGTCGCAACGAATACCCAATCCGGTGCCTAAAGCCAAGTCCTTGCCGAATCTTGAAATGTCGAACGTTCCTCCCGGGCGGTTTACGTCTGCATCCAGAAGCCAAACGTTTCCAGCATCCAGGAATACGGCTCCGGAAAGCATAGAAACGATGGGGAAGCGATACTCAGCGTTCATTTCGATTTTGAAGTCTCCCATCTGGTCGATATAGGAATAGGCCGACGCGCCCGGAATATAGCTACCCGGTCCCACGCCTCGGACGGTGAACGCACGGATACTGTTGGCACCACCTACGCTGAAGAGGTCGTTGTAAGGAGCTGCGGTAGAGTTTCCGTAACTGAATATCACGCCGGTTCCCACTCGCGTGGCGATGCTTGTGCGGGGAGTAAGTCGGAATTCTTCCCTGAACTCGGCCAGGAAACGGATATACTGTGCAAAAGGCACGTTGAAAAGTTTCTTGTCTTTTTGGTTGAACGGTTTGCCGAAAGCAGCGTAAATACCGGAAGTGACGTTTCCGCTTTCTTTCACTTCAAAAATGAAAGTACGCGGATTACGTGCTCTGCGCGGACTGGAGTAAGTGAAAGTGTAGCGCATGGAAGGCACGAACTGGTCGCGCATGCTTACGTAGAGGGCCTGGTTGACGTTCATGATAGAGTCGAAAGTAGCGGTTGTACTCAACAGTTCGTCGTAATCCAAGCGGAACGGGACGAATTCGTGTTTGATGGTAGGACGTGCTTGGTAAGTATAGGCTGCCCGTGCGCTCAAAGACACCATGCCGAAATAGTTGGCCCGGTTCATCCATGTAGCATCCAATACGAACGAGGTGCTCGTTTTGGCGCGTCGGGAGAACTTACGTGCCCCGGGAAATATCAGTCGGGGATAGTCCAATGACAATGAAGTACCGTATTCGTAGGAGTTGATGACGGAACTGCGTCCTTTTACGGTAGAGTTGGTTTGCCATTCGTATGAACCGTGTACTTCGAATTTCAATTTTTCAGCACCCCGGAAAGCATTACGTTTGGACATGCTGAACGAGAGGCCCGGCCCAATCTGCCCGTTGCTTTTAGAGGTTACCTTTGTGGTGAACTCCCCATCGTAAGGTTTGTCCAGGATTCCAGTAATTTCGATGTCGAGCGTATCGTTGAGCGCAGTGGTGTCACGCGGAACGTATTTCAGGTTTACCGTGCTGAACACATTCATTTCGGAGAGTTGCTGTTGTACGAAGCTCATGATGTCCTGTCGGTAGAGCATGCCTTTCCGATAGAACAGGTTGCGTCGTAGGGCACCGAAGCGCAAGGGAATTTTTCCTTTCTTTCCTCCATTATAATATAAGGTGTAGTCGCGAAACCGTAGCGTGTCGGTCAGTTCGTAAGATTCATTGTTGAACAGGTTGACGGTGGTTCGACCGAGGTAATACCTTTTGTTGGCCGATGCGGGAATGCCGTCGGCCGGTACGACTTGCAGTTGTACGAATCCCGGACGCTGTATGGTATCGGCACGATAGGTGATGTATTCCGGTTTGTAGTAGAAATAACCGGAATTACGGAACATGTTATAAATACGTGTTCTTTCGGCATCGAGATTGATTACGCTGAACGGATCACCGCTGAAAAGGGTACGTTGCCGGAACGTTTCCCGTATCAGGCTGTCGCCCACAGCCGGAAAGCGAAGGTAGGCTATGGAGTCCAGGCGAAACAAGTTGCGCGGTCTGACGGTATAGCTGATTTTGGCCTTTTTGGGGTTCTTTTCCGGTAGGATTTCATAATCCACGGTGCCGTTGAAATAACCGTAGTTCCGGAGTGTGTTTTGTGCCACGAGTGCACGGGTCTTCGGGTTGACGGTGCTGATGAAAACCGGAGTACCTGCAAATGTGTCGAACAGCCATTTTGCGAAGCGTGACTTCTTACCCACCAAGGCGTTGTATATCCACAGTCCGGTGGGGAACGGAATACGGTAGGACGAACTTCCGAAAAGAGCGTTGTTGGGGGCGTAAGCCAGTGCCGCATCCACTTCTTCCTTCGCCGTTTCATACGCCTCTTCTTCGATACGTTGCACGGCGGCGATGGAATCCTTTTGCTCCTGTGTCAATTCCTCTTTCCGTTTCAGCACGGACAAATCTCTTTGTGTGAGTAAGTCGTCTACCGCTTTGTAAGCATCGGCAAGAGAGGTAATGACTCCCTCTTCCTCCTTTTGTTTGGCCTTTTTCTTGGCTTTCTTTTTCGATTTTTGGCCATAGTCTATTTCCTTGATACCGGTGTACAGAACCTCTTCTTCGGGAAGGTTCTTGGTCGTTGAGCAACCTGCGGCCAAACCGCAGCATAGGATAATGCCACAATATATCTTCAGTCTTGCCTTCATCATTTTTTCTCTTTTTCGTGTTGAGGTTCATTCTTTTTTCTGTTCTTGAAGATGAACAGTTCCCCTAAACGTGTCATTTTGCGTCTTAGTACGAGACCGGCTCCCATTTCGGTGATTTCGCCTTCCAACAAAGATTCATAACTCTTGTCATAGAATAGGGTGACATAACGAGTGGCACTCTTGTCCAAGCGGTATTCTAACGATACATTGTCTATTAATGACTGGCCGGTATTTTCCACATTCTCGCCCGTAGACACTTTGCCGCCCACGATGATGCTCACGCGGTTGCCCCAGAAGCGTTTGGCAAAGCGGAATGAATAATCCGTGCGTTCCGTCCCCTCGGCCGTAGTTTCTTGGTCTACGCCGAGGCTTAAGTCTATGGTTTCAAGAGCCTTGCCTGCAATGTTGGTGATTTCGCTTTGCAACAGGGCATTCAGGGCATTGGTCGTGGAGAACCCTCCGCTTTCATTATCCCCCAACAAGTACATGCCGGTGGCCAACATGGTGACGGCCACTTTCCCGCGCTCCTCTATCGACATGGCTGCGAGTTGGTTCTGCACGGTCATGTCTTCGGGGGCGGCGATGGTGAATTCCAAGCCCATGTTTTCCAACGTACGCGTGATGGACAGCCCCACTTCGAAGGAAACGGTGCGTGGGGTATCGTTTTCCGTTACGGTGGCACGCATACGTTCGGATGCCGAGATGTTCAAAGTAGGATTCAGGATAGGTCCGTTGAAATCCACATAACTGCCCGAGGCGATGGTGAATGTCTTCAAAGGGATAACCGGAAGTGAGTATTTCATTTCTCCGTTCAGCACCGTATAACGTCCGGTGAGCGTCAGTTCTCCCTGCGGAGTATAGTTCATGGTCAGCTCGCCGCCACCTTCCAGGTCCACGTATTTGGAGCGGTCGGCACTTAGCAGGCAGTGTACCTGTGTACCCTGGTCTATGCTGATTTGCATCATCACGTTCATGTTCATGGGCTGTACTTCTTCCTGGGTTGCCACGGTCGTAGTATCGCTGAAGTCCACGAACGTGACCAGGCCGCTCAATCGGTCTTCCGATGAAAGCGGCGTGTCTTTCAGCACGTATGTCACATCGGTGCTTCCCAATACCCCCAAGCGTCCGTTGATGTTGATATTTTTCAGATTCCCGGCCATCCGTGCATTGACATCCACGTATACTTTTCCGTAGGCTGATGCCTGTTGGGTACGTTTGGCGTTGATAAGTTCGAAGTTGGATGCATTCATTTTCAGGTCGAGCAAGATATTATCGAAGTTGGCGAAATCCACTGTTCCGTCGAACACGAGCGGGTTCTTTCCTGTGGAATATACGTTCAGCTTGTCTAAATTCAGGTGGCTTTGCCTTACTTTGATGGTGTCATCCTCCAGACGCAGGTTCAAACTATATTCGGACGACGTTATTTTCATGGCTTTGGTGGCCAACCATCCTTCTACGACGGGACGGTCGGTCGGGCCGCTCACCTTCATGCAGCCGTCGGCCATTCCGCCTAACGCTGCCATTTGGGCCGGGACAAAACCGTTGGCCAACGACAGCGGGAACTCAGCCAAGTCCAAGTCCGCCTCTATCGTTCCGCTTTTGCCGTTGTCCTTGTAAGCTCCTGAAAGCGTAAGTACTTCTGTTTCATTGTGCGAGATACGTGCATCTACGAAATGTGTCCCGTCGTTGTTAGGCAGATAAACCAGTCCCAGTCCGATGTTTCCCAAAGGGGCTTCTTCGTATGCCATGTTTTCGACTGAAACGTCTGCTACGACGGACAGGTTTTCCTCCGTTTGTATCAAGTGGGCATCGGTTTGCATTAATCCGGAGATACGGGGTGCGTATGGAATGACGGCAGTCAGTTCCTTTAGGTTCACATGGTTCAGGTTGACAGACAGGTCTTGCAAGGCTTCCGGATTGGGCGTCGAGTAAACCCTGGCTCCCGTGCCGTCGTCGGCAAGCATATTCACATCCGCTTCCACCCGTCTGTCATTTCCCAGGAATATGTAGTTATCCTCGTTGATATCGAATTTTCGATAGGCGATAATCGGATGAATTTGTGAGAACACGACCTTTATGCCATTGTCTTGCACGTCGGCTCTCAGTCCCAGATCCACTCCTTTTTTACGCTTGTCATCCAAATAAATCAGATTGATTCCCGCTCCGGTGGAGTGCAGATAAGCATTCAGCCGGGACTCGAATACGAATTGTTTGTTCTTAGGGCCGTTTCGTACCCGTCCATCCATTTTTACGCCGGTCGTATCCTGAAAGATGTGCATCTGTATCGTATCCAGTAAGATGCCTCCTGCATTCATCGTGTAAATATGGCCGCCTCCGTTCAGGCCGATTTCAGGGTCGGCGTTCAGGTTTAGCTTCAATTCGTTGAGAGAATATCCCATGGCTGTCAGATAGTTGGCTACGGGATTGTTTTTCCCCGATTCCATATTGAGTGTCATGCGTGGCAGGAAAATTTTGAGTGAATCCTGGTTCAGGTGCCGGCGTTGCATTTGTTGGTCGGCCACGGCCATGAATTCTTCACCTTTCTGCATCAGGGTTTCGTATCCGTCGCGTCCGTCAAGATGCAGTTTGAAGTCGCCGGCCGAAATGTCGGCATACGTGGTGTCCGGAAGAGCCAGCACATTCATGGCCAAATCTTTGGGGCGGAATACCGAATCTAGCATCATGAGGGATATGTCCGATATGGTTCCGTGTACCGTATGGGCGTTTTTTAAGTTCGTACTGCCGTCCATGTGCAGGCACATACCCGCCTTGAACGGTTTGTCGGTCAGGCGCAGGGCATACAGGTCGATGCTGCGCATATCCATACTGAAAGTCAGGTCGGTATTATGTCGGCTTAGCAGCGCGTCGATTCTGGAGCGCATATCCAATAGCGGGTTATGGCTGTCGAGCGCGACGTGACCGTTGCCTTTTTGCAATCCGGCATCCAGTTTGATGTCACTGAGATGCAGTTGTCCGTATTGCAGGCTTTCCAATGTCATGTCGGCCTGCATCCGGGTATGTCGGCTGAAGAAATCCGTTCCGACGCCCTTGGCAGATGCCGTGAGGGACAGGCCGTACAGGGAATCTTTGGGTAAGAAATGACGGAGTTGCAGGTCCTTTATGGCCAGTTTCGCCTGGTAGGCCATGCGTGCTGCGTCGAATCCTCCTTTTACTTGCACGCTTCCTTTTCCTTCCCTTAAACGGAGGTCGGCGGTGTATTTTTGTCCGTCCAACCCCACATTTCCGTCCAGTCGCATCGGGGGCAGGGCTATGTCTTCCAGAGCCTCTTCTCCGGCCAATGCCCTCGCAAAATCGAGATTGCGTGTACGCAGGGCCAGATTCACGTGGCCCGACCTTCGTACGGAGTCTGTCAGCCGGAACATCTTTCCGTCGGCTTTCAGCTCGAAAGCGCCGGCCAACCGTGCTTCTGCGGTCGTGAGGTTCAGCGTATCCAGATTCCCGTCGGCCGATAACCGTAAGATGATGGGGGAGTTGGGATAAGCCTTGACAAAGGCAGGGGGCAATCCTCCGGCAAACAATAATACGTCCTGTTTGCCCAGTTCTCCCATAAGCCGGGCGGACATTTTCCCTTGGGGCTGTTCGGCTACGGAGGCAAGGTCCATGTCAGCCTGTGTCCTGATGTAAGAATCCGGGGTGCGGAGTACCAGTCCGGATACATGCAGGGAAGTAGAATCCATATTGAAGTGCCCTGTCAGCGAACGGATTTCCAGACCGCTTTTTTCTTTCATGTGCGTTTCGCGTAACGCCAATGAAAGTCCTAAGGTATTTCCGTCGAATGTGATACTGTCGATGCCCAAACCAATGTCCCCGAGTGCAATATGGTTGACATCCAGGCCTTCTGCGGTTTTCTCGTATGGCAGGTCGTAGAATAGCGAATCGGCCTGCAAGTCGAAAGTTTCCACTGTGTACAGGGCTTGTCCTAAGTCTATGAGACCGTTCCGCAGGGTCGCCGCAAGGATTCCGCCCGAAACGGTCATGCTGTCGCCCGGCATGCTGAACCGTACCCGGGTGCGTGCCAGATCCACTTGCCCAAGGGAGATTTTCCAGTTCACTGGCGAACTGGCGGTCGTATCTTCCGTCGTGGAATCGGTCAGAGCGATGGCCACGTCGGCATCCGAAAGCAGGGCCGTATTCACCGTCACCATTTCCTGTGGGATTTCTATACCATGGGAGTTTATAAAGAAGCGTCCTATGCTACCCTTGATTTCCACCCCGGCAATCATGGATTTGGTGTTGACTGCGGCACGGGTCAGTTCGATGCCTTCCACGTCAATTTCCCCGTGGAGCAGGGACGCGAAACTCAAATCCACGTTCAGGCGTTCTACGTCCAACAGGCTGTCGTCCTGCCCGTCTTTTATCTGTACGTCCTGCAAGTCGATATTGAAAAGGAAGGTCAACCGCAACCGGCCCACATGCACTTTCATGCCAGTGGTCTCGGACAGATAGGCCGTAGCCTTGCGTACGGCAAAATCTTGTATGGGAGGAAGATAAAGCAGTGTAGCCGATATGAAGAATAGTATGATGGGGGTGAGTAAAATGCCGATTACCCATTTCAGGATTCTTTTTTTCATAATCTCAGTTATAGTGTACTACAAAGGAACGGCTTTTTTTTGAATTCGGGAATATTTTTTCACTAAAATAAAACAAAAACTCCCCATATTCATTATTTTTGCAGGATAATAATCGTCATCCGTCGGTTGCATGAAATTGAAAAGTATGATTTATATCGCGTGCTGCATGACTGTAATGTCTTGCGGTCCGCAAAAGAAGAAAGCAATGGAAGAGACTGAAGTACTGATAGAAACCTCTATGGGCGACATGAAAGTGAAGTTGTATAACGATACGCCCAAGCATCGTGATAATTTCATCAAGTTAGCCCGGGCAGGGGCGTACGACAATATTTTGTTTCATCGTGTCGTACGAGGCTTTATGGTGCAGACCGGAGACCCGGCTCTCAAACCCGGGGGAATGAAACCGGCCGTGGATACTGCGGCCTACCGTTATACGATTCCGGCGGAGATCCGTTATCCGCACCATTTTCATAAGAAAGGCGCATTGGCGGCAGCCCGTATGGGGGATGACGTGAATCCCGAAAAGGCCTCCAGCGGTACACAGTTCTATATCGTGACGGGGAAGGCCTATACGCCAAGTTCGTTGATGGAGCTTTATTCTGCCATTTACCAAAGCCGGGTGGATACGCTTTACGAGGAACTTTCGCGAGGGCATCTCAAAGAAATGTACCTGATGCGCCGTCGTGGCGAAACCGAAAAACTGGAAAGTCTGAAAGACTCTTTGTTGCATGAGGCGGAAGCAAAGGTCGCTGCCCATCCGCCTGTGCCGTTTAACGAGGCGCAGAAACAGGCCTATACCACAGTAGGCGGTGCGCCCCATTTGGATGGAGAATACACCGTGTTCGGCGAGGTGGTGGAAGGGCTGCAAGTGGCTGAGGCCATAGAAAAAGTGCGTACGGCAAAAGAGCGTCCTTTGCAGGAGGTCGTGGTACGCAAGGTGACGGTATTGGAATAACCGTCAACCGTATTTCACGTACCCTAAACGCGTATATTTTACGCCCCGGCTTTCGTAATGCCCCATGACGCGGGCGGAGAGCGTGATGTCCATGCCGGGTGAAAACTGGCGGCTGAAGCAGCTTAAAGCTTTGGGCGTCTGGCTTTTTCCGGCCGCTTTTTCGGTGAAGATGTAACGGTTTCCTTGGCTGTCTGCGGCCAAAATGCGTTGGTCGATATAAAAGTCTGGCTTGTAAGTGTCCACTTGCTGCTTGACGAATAGGATTTTCAAGCGGAGGGCTTCCAGTTTTTCTCCTATCTCCCCGATGTAACGGCTGGGCGAACGGTAGGCAGGCCGTCGCGGGGGACTGAGTTCCGCATGTACCACGGCGAAACATTGTGCGGTTTCTTTCAGTTTCAGGAGCTTTTTCTTTTCCGGCTCGAAGCGGTTGGCCATCCACAGGACGTAGTTCGGGTCGATGTAGTAGACTTCCGCGATGCGTTTGCCCCGGTATTTTCCGAAGGGCAGCGTGTCGTAAGTCTGTTCGTAATAAGGAATGAAAAAAGTATTGTCCATCCACTTCAGGGTTACCTTGCAGTACTTCAGCAAGTCCATGGCTTTGCCTGCGGCCATGACGAATGTATCAGCCAACGTACGGATAAAGAGGGGAGGGCGTTCGTCTGCGAATATGCGCCACAAGGCATAATACCGCCGGTAAGGTGTGGCGATGCTGATGGCATAAAAACCGTTTTCGGATGTCCGTCCGGAATTGAACGCTGCGACGGTAGCCGTGACGCGTGCCATGTCCGTTTCCGGAACCGGTTCGTAGAATCGTATGCTGTTCTTGGTTGCTCCTTTCTACGGCATGTATCACCGTATGCAAATATACAAAAAAAAGAAATCGTTTCCAAGTAATTTTGCAGGGAATAGAGGGCAAAAGGTTGTCATTTTGTTACTTTTTGCATCCCATTTTGGTGATGGAAAACCGCTTTCAGTCCTTTTTAGGGTTTTTGTTTTGAATAAATATCCGTGTACGGAGTCGGTTATGCAACGATATTCCGTATATATGCAATTCATCATGAGGAAGAAAATTTTTCGTTTGCAGGCGAATGAAAAATCATTTGGCGCAGAACGGTTTCACGGGGTGGATAAAAACGGGGACGAATGCCTGGAAAATGGAGGAAAGACAGGAGGAAAAGTCCGTTTTTTCCTCTATTTGGAGACCGGAAAGTGTCGTCATCCGTGTGTCGTTTTGTCATGATAGGCGTGCGGATGCTGACGGGTTTACATGGGGATGCGGACGGTTGGGCATGCCGGGTGTCCGGATGAAAGCCGGATAAGGTATCGGCTGACTTTTTGTTTATGGGTAAACGTGCGAGAATGGCGTATTTGCACCGTTTGTCCAGTAGGGCAGCAAATACGCCATTCTCGTGCGCTTGGGTTTGACATTCTGACAGAATGTCAAATTCAGGAAGGAGGGAGCCGGATCCGTTTTCTACCGCTTGTCCCCATGGGGATAGTTGAGGGTTTGTTGCCGCTGCACCAGTGTTTCGGCACATTGGAGCATGGCAAAACCGTATTGCTTCATGTCGCGGAAAGCCGGGTCGTCCTCGGCAGCCTGTACCGACGTGCCCTCCGTGCGGTATCGGATTTCCTGTTGCGTGTCCGGAAAATAAAGGAACAGGCGCGACGAGTCCCTCACGCCGATGAGGTTGTCGGCTGTGAAATACATATATGGACGCTTCTCTTTCAGCAAGTCCACACCGAAATCGTTTTGCACGTAGCTGATATCCAACAGCCCCAAAAGGGTCGGGGCCAAATCCACCTGCCCGCCGTAAGCGTCCACGATGCGCGGGGGTATGTCCCGCCCGTAAATCATGAGCGGGATGTGGTTATACGATTGCGGGCTTTCGCATTCGGGCGTGCCCACCAGTTTGCCATGGTCGCCCAAGAGGACGAATAGCGTATGGTCCGCCCAAGGGCGTTTGAGGGCCTCCGTCATGAAGTTCCGAATGGACCAGTCGGCATATTCCACGATTTGTTCTTCGGTCGTCCGGCTGCGCGGATGGAAATAGGGCGGGATGATGTAAGGCGGATGGTTGCTGATGGTGAGCAGGACGCTGAAAAACGGTTGTCCGCTCCGGGCCTGCCGGTCGAGCACGGGCAGGGCGTATTGGAACAGGAAGTCGTCTTGTACGCCGAATCCGTTGACTACCTTGTCCGCCGGATAGTTTTCCTGCGAATAAATGTCGTCGAAACCGTTGGTACGGAAAAAGGCGTTCATGTTATCGTATTGCGATTCGTGCGTCATGAAGAACATGTTATGGTAGCCGTTTTCTTTCAGCACGGTGGGCAGGCCGGAGTAGACCGGAATGACGGAACCTTTCATGGCGTTGCGCTTCATCATGGCCGGGAACGAATAGAGCGAGGAATACATGCCATGGTTGGTATGGATGCCGGATGAATAGAAATGGCTGAAGCTGAGCGACTGTTGCCACAGGCTGTCGAGGAAGGGCGTAAGGCTGGTTTCGTGACCGAAAGTTTGCATCAGGTGAGCCGACATGGACTCCATGAGGATGACGACCACGTTCCGGCGTGTCGGCTGGCTGTCGGCTTCCACGCGGCGTGCGATGGGCGAGATGCCGTCCATGCCTTGCCGGCCGAGGAGGGTTTGCACGCGGGCTATGGCTTCGTCTTCCGCCATGAGGTGCAGGCGGCGGTTTTCCTTCCGGTTGTCGTCGATGGCACTGGTCATCAGGTTGAATACCGGATTAATCCCTAATTGGTTCAGGAAGGCATCATTGCAGTAATACGCCTGGCTTACTTTTATGGGGTTATAACCCCGCCGTCCGCGGATGCCGAAAAAGCACAATCCTATAAGGGCGGCTCCGGCCACAAACGTAAAGACGGCGGCTTTCCATTTGTTTACCGGGGGCGCGGCGTTCCGGCTTAAAAGGAAGAACGTGCGCGACAGCCGGAGGGTGATGTAGGCAAAAGCCGCGATGGCTGTCAGGCCCAAGGCGATGGGGAAGTAATAGGACGATTCCCCGAATACCATCCCTGCCGTGGTGTCCATGTATCCGAACCAGTTGAATATGGAGGAATTGATGGGCTTGAAGAAGTAGGCGAAATAAGGGATATTGGCTGCGGAAATGATGAAACACAGCGAATAGAAAAAGATGAAGAAGAACGCAGAGGAGCGGTAAAGCCAACGGGCGGTGTAGCCGAACCATCCGGCTATCCAGAACACCGCCAATGGCAGCAGCAGGATGTAACAGGCGATGACGTTGTCGAACCAGAGGCCGCGCAGGAACGCCATGCTTTGCAAGGCATAGTCTTCCGATATCTCTTTGGGGAAATCATAGTCTGTGGCGATAAAAAGCGCGACACGGAATCCGAAGAAGAACAGCAATGCTACGAGATGTACACTTAAAAGATAACCTATCGAGCGGGTGAAACGCCCGGCAAAAAGTCTTTTCATCATGATGACGAGGATGTTAATTTTCTGTAATTGGTCGCGAATTTAGGAAAAAAGATTGTATCTATATAAAATTAGCCGTTACTTTTTTCTTTTTAAAAGTTGAAAAATGCTTTTTGCCTTGGCAGAAAAGAATTATCTTTGCGTCCGTTATTATAAATAAGTTTGGGAGCGCGTGCGAGGAACGCGAAAAACACTTCAACTATGGACAAGAAAAAGATAATCATCATTGCTTCGGTCGTAGTCTTGCTCCTTTGTGCGGGATTAGGCTACATGGTCTATTCTTACATGCAGGAGAGTGCGGAGAAGGAGGAAATGCTGAAACTGGCGGAAATGGACAAAAGGGAAATGGAAAACGAATATGCCCGTTTTGCCCAACAGTACAGCGAAATGAAAACGCAAATCAACAATGATTCGTTAATCGCCCAGTTGGACAAGGAACAGCAACGGACGGAAGAGCTGTTAGCCGAACTGAAGAAGGTGAAAGCCACCGATGCGGCTGAAATCATGCGCCTGAAAAAAGAATTGGCCACATTGCGCAACATTTTGAAAAGCTATGTGCATGAGATAGATTCGTTGAACCGGGTAAACGAGCAGCTTCGTAGCGAGAACCAACAAGTGAAAGCCCAGTACACCCAGGCAACACAGACCATCACGAACTTGTCCACGGAAAAGGAAACGTTGAGCGAGAAAGTGGCCATCGCTTCCCAACTGGATGCCACGGGAATTTCTATGGTCGGACAGAACAAGCGTGGGAAGAAGGCCCGTAAAGTCAAGGATGTGAAGAAGTTTGTCGTCAGCTTTGTCATTGCGAGGAACATTACGGCACAAGCCGGAAACCGGAGTATTTATGTGCGCATCACCAAACCGAACAACGAAGTGCTGACGAACGGAGGGACGTTTGTCTATGAGAACCGGAACTTGGAGTATTCTGCTAAAAAGGATATCGAATATAACGGAGAAGCTACGTCGGTGACGGTATATTGGGACGTCAATGAGTTTTTGAGCAAGGGTACTTATCGCGTGTCGGTTTTTGCCGATGGGCATAATATCGGAAACGCAAGCTTCAACTATGAGAAGTAGAAATGTTGAGGAATGTGCAATATGTACGAAAATAGGTTAAATCATGAGGATTTGACCTATTTTTGTTATACTTTTGCATCGTTGCCTATGCAATTTTTAGGTGACGATCAAGCGGAATATTAAAAACAGACAAGATGAAAAGACTTTTCGGCTTTTTGATTCTCGCGGCTTTTTTCAGCATGTTACACGCGCAGCGTGTGCTCAGCCTGGATAGTTGCCGGAATATGGCCATTGCAAACAACAAGAGCCTGCTGATAGCCAAAGAAAGAATGCGGAAGGCGCATTATGACCGGAAAGCGGCATTTACCAACTTCCTTCCGGATTTCTCGGCCACGGGAACGTACATGTATTTCAGTGATGAAATTTCATTGCTGAACGACGGGCAGAAATCGGCTCTGAACCACATGGGAACCTCGTTGCAGCAAGGGCTGACGCAGGCGGCTACTCCTATCATCCAGCATATCGCACAGACGAATCCCCAGTTGGCGGCTTCTCTGCAGCAGGCCATACAGAGCGGAAAACTGGACGGTATGTCCACGGCTTTAAACCAGTTGGGCAATGAACTGACGGATGCCTTGAGGACGGATACCCGTAACATGTGGGCCGGGGCTGTGACGCTGATGCAACCATTGTATATGGGAGGTAAAATCAGGGCTTACCACCGTATCACGAAGTTTTCCGAAGCATTGGCGCGTACGCAGCATGATGCCCAGTTGCAGGATTTGATTCTCAACACGGACGATGCCTATTGGACAGTCGTGTCTTTGAGCTATAAGAAAAAGATGGCCGAGAGCTTCCTGGACTTGGTGAACCGTCTGGACGGCGATGTGGAGAAGATGATAAGGGAAGGAGTAGCTACCAAGGCAGACGGATTGACGGTAAAGGTGAAAGTAAACGAAGCTGAAATGTTATTGACTAAGGTTGACAATGGTTTGGCTTTGTCTAAAATGGTGCTTTGCCAGTTGTGCGGCATGGATTTGGACACGAAGTTCACGCTGACGGACGAGGACCGGACGGATTTGCAGGTGTCTGAGACGGTACCCGATGATGCCGTACAACGGGCGTGGACTTATCGTCCGGAATTGAAAAGTTTGGATTGGGCTAACAAGATATACGAAGACAAAGTGCGGGTGGTTCGCTCGGAAATGCTGCCTTCGTTGGCTTTGACCGGTGGGTATTTGGTCTCCAATCCTTCGTTGTTGAACGGTTTCGAGAATAAGTTCCGTGGGATGTGGAACGTGGGCATCATGCTTTCCGTGCCTGTTTTTCATTGGAATGAGGGTATATATAAGGTAAAGGCTGCCAAAAGCGAAGTCAATATCGCCCGTTTGCAACAGACCGAAGCACAGGAAAAGATAGAATTACAGGTCAACCAAAGTCTGTTTAAAAATACGGAAGCACAAAAGAGGCTGGCTTTGTCGGAGAAGAACATGGAAAAAGCGGAAGAGAATCTCCGTTATGCCGATAAGGGATTCAAGGAAGGAGTGATTCCTGTGACGAATGTCATGGAGGCCCAAACGGCCTGGCTTTCCGCCCAGTCGGATAGGATTGACGCACAGATAGATTTGAAGTTGGCACAGACTTACCTGCAAAAGGCCATGGGTACGTTAGGCCCGGGATTATAATGAGAATGAAACCTTGACGATAATAAAATGTAAATGGATGTATGGAACTCAAGAAACAAAATAATAATGTGATATGGGCGTTGGTAACGCTCGTGGTGGTCATTGCGGCTGTAGCTGTGGCAGGAATGCTTCTGTTGGGGCACGACGATGAGTCGGTCCAGGGACAAATGGAGGCATCTGAATATAGGGTTTCCAGTAAGGTGCCGGGCAGGATATTGCATTTCTATGTGAAGGAGGGCGATCATGTGAGAGCCGGGGATACGTTGGTCGTATTGGAGGCTCCGGATGTGGCGGCCAAACTGTCACAGGCCGAAGCGGCCGGTCAGGCAGCCCAAGCTATTAAGGAAAAAGCCGACCGCGGGACGCGGGCAGAACAGTTGCAGGGGGCATACGAGATGTGGCAAAAGGCAAAAGCCGGTTTGGATATTGCGGAAAAGTCTTATCATCGCGTCAACCGTTTGTTCGAAGAAGGAGTGATGAGCGCACAGAAGCGTGACGAGGCTTATGCAAACTATCAGGCGATGAAAGCCACGGAACGCGCCGCCCGGGCACAATACGAAATGGCACGTAATGGGGCGCAGCGTGAGGATAAGGAAGCGGCAGCCGCACAAGTCGCACGTGCGAAGGGGGCGATTGCCGAGGTGGAGTCTTACATGAGAGAGACTATATTATTGGCGCAGATGGACGGTGAAGTCTCCGAGATTTTCCCCGAGACGGGAGAATTGGTCGGTACGGGAGCGCCTATCATGAACATTACGATGTTGGACGACCGTTGGGCGACATTCAATGTGCGTGAAGATTTGTTAAGCGGTTTGGCCGTGGGAAAAGAATTCACGGCGTACGTGCCTGCTTTCGGTAAAGACATCAAACTGAAAGTGACTTACATGAAGGACAGGGGAACTTATGCGGCATGGAAAGCAACCAAGACCACCGGACAATTCGACTTGAAAACGTTTGAGGTGCGTGCGGTTCCGGTGGGGGTGAAGGAAGTGCTTCGTCCGGGCATGTCGGTCATCATCAAACGATAAGGAGGTAACGGGCATGCAGGAGTCTCATGGTATAGCAGGCATTATGGTGCGTGAGTTACGGCGGCTGGTTTCCCGGCCGTTGTACCTTTGTTGCATGGTAGCGGCTCCACTCCTTTGTTGCCTTTTCTTTACCACGCTGATGTACGAGGGGCTACCCAAGGATATGCCCGTGGGAGTGGTGGACGAAGACAATACGTCCACGACGCGGGAAATATTGCGTAACATGGATGCTTTCAGCCAAGTGCACTTGACAGAAGATTATGCCTCGGTCAGTGAGGCGCGGCGAGCCATGCAACAAGGTAGAATTTATGCTTTCTACTATATCCCGGAGGGCACTACCGAAAAGATTCTGTCGAGCCGGCAGCCCACGGTGTCTTTTTATACCAATAACAGCCTGCTTATTGCCGGTTCATTGATATATCGTGATTTACGTACGATGTCCGTGTTGGCCAATGCTTCGGTCGGCTTGCAGACGTTGCAGGCCAAAGGAATGGACGAGCGTACGGCTATGGCTTTCTTGCAACCGATCGTCATCGACACGCACGCTTTGTCCAATCCGTGGCTGAACTATTCGGTCTATTTGAACAATACGATTCTGCCCGGCATCTTGATGATGATGATATTCATGGTCACGGTCTTTGCCATCGGGAGCGAAATCAAGGAGGGTACGGGGAAAGAGTGGTTGGCCATGGCGGACAATCGGATGTGGAATGCCCTTGTAGGCAAGTTGCTTCCTCATACGGTCATCTTTTTCAGCGTAGCCGCAGCTTACGACGCTTACCTTTATGGCATACTGGGTTTTCCGTGCCATAGCGGTATCGGTCCGCTGTTATGTGCTGCTTTTTTGATGGTGTTGGCATCGCAGTCCTTCGGAGTATTTCTCATTTCTGTCCTGCCCACGTTGCGGTTGGCTCTGAGTTCCAGTTCGCTGTGGGGGGTCGTGTCGTTTTCCATTTCGGGTTTTTCGTTCCCGGTGATGGCTATGCATCCGGCTTTGCAAGTGCTGAGTAACTTATTCCCGTTGAGGCATTATTTCCTGATTTATGTCAGTCAGACGCTGAACGGTTACCCGATGGTTTATGCTTGGAAGCCTTATTTGGCTTTGTTGTTGTTCGTTCTACTTCCGTTACTATTGCTCAGGCGGTTGCGTACGGTAATGTTGAACTATGATTATATACCTTAATCTGTCATGAGAACGATAAAAGAATTGCATATCCTATTCCGTGAGGCTGTCAGTGATACGTTTTTTATATGGCGTAAGGAAGCCGGTCGTGTGGTGCGTGACCAGGGAGTACTGATCTTTTTTATTCTGGTACCGGTACTTTATCCCTTGCTCTATGCTTTTATTTATACGGGAGAAACGGTCAGGGAAGTCCCGGCGGTGGTGGTCGATGGGGCGAATACGGCTCTCAGCCGCGACTTTGTCCGCAGGGTTGATGCTTCTCCCGATGTAAAAGTCGTGGCGCGGACGGGAAATATGGAAGAGGCGAAAGAATTGATGCGCCGCACGAAAGCATATGGCATCATCCGTATTCCGGATGATTTCAGCCGTAAGGTCAACCGGATGCAACAGGCGTATGTCGGTTTGTACTGCGATATGAGCGGATTGCTTTACTACAAAGCGCTGCTGACGGCGTGTACGGACGTGTCTTTGGATATGAACACCGAATTGCAGATCAAACGGATGGGGAATACCACCGTGCGGCAGGATGAAGTGTCTACCGCACCTTTGTTGTACGAGAGTGTGGCTTTGTTCAATCCGACGAACGGGTTTGCCAGTTTCCTGATTCCGGCTGTGTTGATGCTGGTCATCCAGCAGACGCTGCTTCTGGGTATAGGACTGATAAACGGTTCTGCCCGCGAACGGGCCACGTTGCATACCCAACTGGTTCAAGGGACAGGGAGAGGTACGGTGCGTTTGGTGTTGGGCAAAGCTCTGTGTTACCTGATGCTGTATGCTTTGGTGAGCGTGTGGGTGTTGATTGTAGTGCCACAACTGTTCCATTTAGCTCAAATACCCCAAACGTCTGACTTGTTGGCGTTCATGGTGCCTTATTTGTTGGCATGTATATTCTTTGCCATGACGTGTTCCATTCTGGTGTGCCAACGTGAGACTTGCATGTTGGTATTCGTGTTCACCTCCTTGCCTTTGTTGTTCATTTCGGGTATTTCATGGCCGGGAGTGGCTGTGCCCGATTTCTGGAAATATGTATCCTGGTTGGCTCCTTCCACGTTCGGCATCAACGGTTTCGTACGTATCAACACGATGGGGGCTTTATTGGAGGATGTGGCATTCGAGTACGTCGGCCTGTGGATTCAGGCCGGGGTATATTTCTTGACGGCTTGCGCGGCTTATTATTACATGATAAATGAAAGCCGTAGAAAGGCAAATACATTAAACTAATCCATATTCATGAAAAATTTATTATTGATTGCGGTGACCCTTTGGGTCGGATTTGTAGGGACGGCGGCTGCACAAAACCATCTTTCTCCCGCCGAGGCTACGGTTTACGAAGGTAAAAAATTGGCCGACGAAGGCGCATGGTGTTGGTTTGCCGACCCGCGTGCGTTGCATTATGAGAATGAAAGCGGCACGATAAACAGCAGTTATGTCGGTTATATCGACGTGCATGGGGCTGTGAAGGCTGTGCAGTATGATTTTCTGAAGGGGCGGAGGTCGGAGGTGTTGGTACGTTCTTACTTCCAACCGGACGACCATAACAACCCGACGTTTCTGGTATTGCCGGACGAACGTATCATGATATTCTATTCGCGCCATACGGATGAGCCGTGCTTCTATTACCGCATATCGCATGCCCCCGGCGACATTACGACGTTGGGCGAAGAGAGGAAAATCCTGACGAAAGACAATACGACCTATCCTTCTCCTTTCATATTGTCCGATGACCCGGAGCATATCTATTTATGTTGGCGCGGTATCCGTTGGCATCCCACCATCGCGCGGTTGTCATTGCCGGATGAGAATGATGAGGTGAAGATGGACTGGGGGCCTTACCAGATGGTGCAGTCCACGGGCGCACGTCCGTATGCCAAATACTATTCCAACGGGAAAGACCGTATCATGTTTACCTATACGACCGGTCATCCGGATAACGAAAATCCGAATTGGTTATACCTGAACAGTGTCAACATCAAAACCTTGCAATTAGAAGACGTACAGGGCAAGGTCTTGTCTACTATTGCCGACGGGCCGTTTAAGGTGAACCGTACGGAGCAATATGCTGTGGATTTTCCGGTGGCTGTCGTGGACCATACGCCCGGCGTGCGCGACTGGGTGTGGCAGGTGGCTACCGACAAGCAGGGCCATCCGGTAATAGCCATGGTCAAAATAAGTGGGGACAAGACACGGCATGATTATTACTATAAGTATTGGGACGGACAAGCTTGGAAGGAAATCTTCTTGGCGCATGCAGGAGGTCATTTCCACCAGACGCCGGATATCGAACGTTGTTACAGCGGCGGCATGGCCATAGATCCGGCACATCCGGAGGTTGTGTATTGTTCTGTGCCCGTCAGTGGGGCGTTCGGGCGTGTGTATGAGATTGTCAAGTACACGGTAGATGTCCGCAGTGGGGACGTGAAGGCAGAGCCTGTTACCCGCCATTCCCGTAAGAATAACGTGCGGCCTTACATTCTTCCGGATTCCGAAAGTTCGCCTTTACGTCTGGCATGGATGCATGGTGACTATTTCGATTGGATTGTCAGTTCAGCACGTCCGGGGTATCCCACTTCCGTTTACGGCGATTTCCGGTGGACGGAAGAACCTGTGGATTTGGACAAGGGTGTGGTGGCAGGTAAATGCGCCGCAGGCGGGCAGATGCAGGAAAAAGGAAAAGGGATTAAAGTGGATGTCCCACGCGAATGGCAGAAAGGCGATTTCACGGTTTTCATCTCGGTGGCGACAGACGGCATGCCTTTACACGGTACTGTCTGCGAGGCAGACGGTTGGTCGTGGGCAGCCGATTCCGTTTCGTTCAAGCCTTGTTTGACGATAGGGCAGAAAGCCGTCTGGAGTTGCAACGTGTTGGGAACGGCGGACAGTTGGTCACGTTATGGCCGGGGGACGAACGGCAAATGGTACCCCGTGGTGCCCTATCCTCGCCTCGCGCTTGCCGTCGTGTCGGAAAACGGACGTTTGACCACTTATGTCAATGGCTTGGTCGACCAAACCATCGAGGGCGATTGCGGTTTGCGCCGTTTGGTCTTGGACGCTTGCAATGGCCGTATGGAAAGTTATACGGTCTACCATCGTGCCTTGAATCCGGATGAAATCGCCCGCCTTGGTTCACGCGGGTACTGATTCCACAGTCCATATAAGGACGAAAAAAGAATAGGGATGGACAGGAACAAGTAGAAAACGATGTTTTCTTTTGTTCCTGCGCCTGCCTTTCACTATCTTTGCAACAAAATTATAGAGCATTGGTATCAGTTGAAAAGTTAAAGGTGGAGTTCGGGGCGACCCCGTTGTTTCAGGACGTTTCGTATGTCATCAATGACAAAGACCGTATCGCCCTCGTGGGAAAGAACGGGGCCGGGAAGTCCACCATGTTGAAGATTATAGCCGGATTGCAACAGCCCACCTCGGGGACGGTGGCTGTTTCCGGCGGTTCCACCATCGGCTATCTGCCGCAGGTGATGGTGTTGAGCGACGAGCATACGGTGCGTGAAGAGGCAGAACAAGCCTTTTCCCATATCAGCCAAATGCAGGAACGGCTCGACCGGATGAACCAGGAACTGGCCGACCGTACGGATTACGACAGTGAAAGCTACATGGCTCTCGTGGAAAAGTTTACGCATGAGAGCGAGCGTTTTCAGATGATGGGCGGTATGAATTATCAGGCCGAACTGGAACGCACTTTGATGGGTTTGGGATTTGTGCGCGGGGATTTCGACCGTCCCACCCGTGAGTTCAGCGGAGGATGGCGCATGCGTATAGAGTTGGCCAAGTTGCTGTTGAGGAGACCCGACGTGCTGTTGCTCGATGAGCCGACCAATCATTTGGACATCGAGAGCATACAGTGGCTTGAAAATTTTCTGGCCACTAAGGCCAATGCCGTCGTCTTGGTGAGCCACGACCGCGCCTTTATCAATAATGTAACCAACCGAACCTTGGAAATTTCCTGCGGCCGCGTGTTCGATTACAAGGTAAAGTATGACGAGTACGTGCGGTTACGCGCAGAACGTCGCGAGCAGCAGCTTCGTGCATACGAGAACCAACAGAAAGAAATAGCCGACATCAAGGAGTTTATCGAAAGGTTCCGCTATAAACCCACTAAGGCCGTGCAGGTACAGAGCCGCATCAAACAGCTTGAAAAGATGGTGCCGATAGAGGTTGATGAGGTGGACAACTCGGCTTTGAGGCTGAAGTTCCCGCCCGCCTTGCGTAGCGGCGACTACCCTCTGATTTGTGAAGGCGTGAGAAAGGCATACGGGGAACATGTCGTGTTCCATGATGTGGACTTGACCATCAAACGCAGCGAGAAGGTGGCGTTTGTCGGAAAGAACGGCGAAGGAAAATCTACCTTAGTTAAATGTATTATGGGTGAGATTCCTTTCGAGGGGAGTTTGAAGTTGGGGCATAACGTGCAGATAGGTTATTTTGCACAAAACCAGGCGCAACTTTTAGACGGCGAACTGACGGTGTTCGACACGATAGACCGTGTGGCCAAGGGAGACATCCGCTTGAAGATACGCGACATATTGGGAGCATTCATGTTCGGCGGCGAAGCTTCCGAGAAGAAAGTCAAGGTGTTGTCGGGGGGGGAACGGAGCCGTTTGGCCATGATTAAGCTCTTGCTCGAACCCGTGAACTTCCTGATTCTCGACGAACCTACGAACCACCTGGACATGCGTTCCAAAGACGTATTAAAGGATGCCATACGGGATTTCGACGGGACGGTGGTTGTCGTAAGCCACGACCGCGAATTTCTTGACGGCCTCGTCTCCAAAGTGTATGAGTTCGGCGGGGGAATGGTCAAGGAACATTTGGGAGGCATCTATGACTTCTTGCAGCGTAAGAATATCGAATCCCTGAACGATTTGCAGAAACCTTCACTTTCCACATCTTCGACGGTGGTTTCTTCTGTGGAGGAAAAAACAGGAGCTTCCAATCGGTTGAGCTACGAACAGCAGAAAGAACAACAGAAAAAAATCCGTAAGTTGGAGAAGGCTGTGGAGCAGTGTGAAGCCCGAATCGAGGAGTTGGAGGCCGCAGTGAAAATGTTGGAAGAGCAGATGGCTACACCGGAAGGGGCTGCCGATGTTTCGATTTACGAACGCCATGGTGCGTTGAAGAAGCAGTTGGACGAGGCCGTCAATACGTGGGAAGAGACTTCGTTGGAACTTGAAGAGGCACAATCTTGAATATTCTACAAATATTATCTTAAATGAATGATATGATGAACTTAAAACAATTTATTCCGATGATGGCCTTTGCTTCTTTGGCATTGGCGGGCTGCGGCGGGCCGACTTCCAAGACGGGAATCGACCTGGCTAACTTGGATCAGACGGCAAAGCCGGGAGACAATTTTTATCAGTATGCCTGTGGCGGTTGGATCAAAGCCCATCCACTCACAGGCGAGTACTCGACTTACGGGAATTTTGAGGTCTTGATTGAGAACAATAACAAACAGTTGCGCGGTTTGATTGAAGCCATGGCCAAAGGACAGCACGAAGTCGGGACATTGGAGCAGAAAATCGGTGATTTGTATAACATCGCCATGGACAGCGTGAAACAGAACAAGGACGGTTATGCCCCGATTAAAGAGGACATGGATGCTATTGCGGCCATCCAGGACCGCAAGGAAATCATAGCCCAGATGGCCAAGCTTGGCCGGAAGGGGCTTCCCGGTTACTTCGGCTTCTACATCGATGCCGACATCAAGAACAGCAGCATGAACCTCCTTCAAATCATGCAAGGCGGTTTAAGCTTAGGCGAGAAAGAGTATTATCTGGACAATGATTCGGCCACGGTGCATATCCGTGAATCATTCAAGGCATATATGGAGAAGATGTTCACCTTGTGCGGCTCTACTCCAGAAGAGGCCAAACGTAAGATGGAGGCCGTGATGGGCATTGAAACCCGTATAGCCGTTCCTTCTTATTCGGCTGTGCAGCAGCGTGATCCCGAAGCGAATTACCATAAGATGACGTACGAGGAACTGAAAAAAGACTATTCCGGAATAGATTGGGACGTGTTTTTCACGACGATGGGTATTCAGGGACTGAAAGAAGTCAGCGTAGGCCAACCCGAACCGATTCATGAGGTGGAAAAGATATTGGCCGAAACGCCGGTAGAGGACCAGAAAGCGTTCATGGAATGGAAGTTGATCAATTCGTCGGCTTCCTATCTTAGCGATGAACTCCGTGCCTGCCGTTTTGATTTTTATGGCAGGGTGATGAGCGGGAAGCAGCAAGACCGTCCGCGTTGGAAGAAAGCCGTGGCTACCGTGGAAGGCGTATTGGGCGAAGGGTTAGGCGAGAAATATGTAGAGAAATACTTCCCCGCAGCAGCCAAAGAACGTATGGTGAAACTGGTGAAAAACCTGCAAGACGCTTTGGCTGAACGTATCAAAGTACAGGATTGGATGAGCGACGAGACGAAGAAAGTGGCTTTGGACAAATTGGCTTCTTTCTATGTCAAGGTGGGCTACCCCGACAAATGGCGCGACTATTCGGGTTTGGAAATCAAGGATGACAGTTACTGGGCCAACATCGTGCGCAGCAATGAGTTCGATTTGGCATATATCATAGACAAGAAGTTGAACAAGCCCGTCGACCGTGACGAATGGTACATGACTCCGCAGACTGTGAACGCTTACTATAACCCGACGACCAATGAAATTTGCTTCCCCGCCGGTATCCTTCAGCCGCCGTTCTTCGATATGGAGGCCGACGATGCTTATAATTATGGTGCCATAGGTGTGGTTATCGGTCATGAGATGACGCACGGATTCGATGACCAGGGCCGTCAGTTCGACAAGAACGGAAACCTGACCGATTGGTGGGCACCGGGTGATGCGGAACGCTTCGAAGCCCGTACTAAAGTGATGGAAGATTTCTTTAACAATATAGAGGTGCTGCCCGGTTTGAAAGCTAACGGGGCTTTGACCTTGGGTGAGAATTTGGCCGACCATGGTGGTTTGATGGTCGCTTATACGGCATTCCAAAATGCAATGAAAGAGAAACCTTTGCAGACGGAAGACGGTTTCACGCCAGAGCAACGCTTTTTCTTGGCTTATGCCAATGTTTGGGCCGCCAATATCCGTGATGAAGAAATTCGCGTACGGACGAAAAGCGACCCCCATTCGTTGGGATGTTGGCGTGTGAACGGTGCATTGCCCCATATCGACGCTTGGTATGAGGCTTTTGGCATCACTGAAAAAGATTCGATGTTCGTGCCGAAAGAAAAACGTGTGACGATTTGGTAAGTTATTCGGCGCAGGTATATCTTTTTTAGGCAAGCGGAACGATAAAGATTCTAAATCGTTCCGCTTGTTGCGTTAAAATGGTAGGCGTTTCAGTAAGATTTTGCTAATTTTGCGTGGTCATAGAAACGATAAAACCGATTATACATGCCATTAAATTTACCAGATAAGCTTCCGGCCATCGAGTTGTTGAAAAAAGAGAACATCTTTGTCATCGACACTTCGCGAGCCTCTTCGCAGGACATCCGCCCGTTGCGCATTGTCGTATTGAACCTCATGCCGTTGAAAATTACGACAGAGACCGACCTTGTCCGTCTGTTGTCCAACACGCCTTTGCAGGTCGAGGTCTCTTTCATGAAAGTGAAGGGGCACACGTCGAAGAATACGCCGGTGGAGCACATGAAAGCTTTCTACCGTGATTTCGAGCTGATGAAGGAGGAGAAGTTCGATGGTATGATTATTACCGGAGCGCCTGTAGAACATCTTGACTATGAAGAGGTGAATTATTGGGATGAAATCAAGGAAATTTTCGACTGGGCACGCACCCATGTCACTTCCACCCTCTACATCTGTTGGGCTGCGCAAGCCGGCCTGTACCATTATTACGGCGTACCCAAATATAAGTTGGACCGGAAGATGTTCGGTGTTTTCAAGCAATATCCGTTGGCTCCCATGCTACCGATATTCCGCGGTTTCGATGATGAGTTTTATATGCCGCACAGCCGCCATACGGAGATTCGCCGCGAGGACGTGCTCCGGGTGCCCGGCCTTGAGGTCATTGCCGAATCTCCTCAGTCCGGGGTATGCATGGTCATGGCGCGTGGCGGACGGGAGATTTACGTTACGGGACATGCCGAGTACTCCCCCTATACCTTGGATACGGAATACCGTCGCGATTTGGAGAAAGGTTTGCCGATAGACATGCCGGTGAACTATTACTGTCACAATGTGCCGGAAGAAGGGCCGTTAGTGACGTGGCGTGCCCATGGAAACCTGTTGTTTTCCAACTGGCTGAATTATTACGTGTATCAGGAAACTCCTTACGATATTAACAGTATCCGATGATCAGACAAAGACCAGTGGAGCTTCTGGCTCCGGCCCGTAATGTGGAATGTGCCATGGCGGCAGTGGACCACGGGGCAGATGCCGTGTATATCGGTGCTTCCCGTTTCGGGGCAAGGGCGTCGGCGGGCAATTCCGTGGAGGACATCGCCCGTGTGGTGGAGTATGCCCATACGTTCCGTGTCAAAGTGTATGTCACGGTCAATACGATATTGAAGGACGAGGAATTGCCCGAGACGGAAAAGTTGGTGTGGGCCTTGTATCGTGCCGGAGTGGATGCGCTCATCGTGCAGGACGTGGCTTTGCTGGAACTCGACCTGCCGCCCATCCCTTTGCATGCCAGCACGCAGATGGACAACCGTACGCCGGAGAAGGTGAAGTTTCTCCACGGTTTGGGTTTCAGCCAGGTGGTGTTGGCGCGTGAACTGTCTTTGGCCGAGATTCAGGCCGTTCATGCGGCTTGCGACGTGCCGTTGGAGGTTTTTGTGCACGGGGCACTCTGCGTCAGTTACAGTGGACAGTGCTACGTGTCGCAACATTGTTTCGGGCGGAGTGCCAACCGGGGAGAATGTGCCCAGTTCTGCCGGTTGAAGTTCGATATGGTAGACAGTGACGGACGTATGATAGAACAAGGCCGCCACTTGCTTTCTTTGAAGGACATGAACCGGGGAGCGGATTTGGAACGCTTGTTGGATGCCGGTGTGACTTCGTTGAAAATCGAAGGACGTCTGAAGGACGTGGCATACGTGAAAAACGTGACTGCGTGGTACCGCAGCCGTCTGGACGAAATCTTCAAGCGTCGTCCGGAGTACCGCCGGGCTTCATCGGGGCAGGTCTCTTTGGCGTTCACACCCTGTTTGGAGAAAAGTTTCAACCGAGGATTCACCCGTTATTTTCTGGATGGCCGTACACCTGATATCTTTTCGTTCCATACGCCCAAATCGTTGGGTGAAGAAGTGGGGACGGTGAAAGACGTCCGTGGGAAATGTATCGTCGTGTCCGGAGTCAAGCCGTTTGCCAACGGTGACGGACTGTGCTTTTTGGACGAGCAGGGTAACTTGCAGGGATTTCGCGTGAACCGTGTGGAAGCCAATAAGATTTATCCGGCGGAAATGCCGCGTGTCCGTCCTCACGCCCGTCTGTACCGCAATTTCGATAAGGCGTTCGAGGACGTGCTGTCCCGTCCGTCCGCTGTCCGCAAAATCCGGGTGGAATGGACGTTGGGCGAGTATGCCGAGGGTTTCACGTTGGAGGTGCGCGACGAGGACGAGGTGTCGGTAACCGTAGCTTTCCCCTATCCCAAAGAAAAGGCACGCAGCTCGCAGGCCGAAAACATCAAGGCTCAGTTATCCAAGTTAGGAAATACGCCGTTCGAGGCGGACGGAGTGGACATTCGTTTCCGTTCCGACTGGTTTATCCCTTCTTCCGTATTAGCCGATTGGCGCAGGACGTTGGTAGGACGGTTGCTGTCGGCACGCAAAATGAATGAGTTGCGAGAGGTGCGCCTTCTTTCGACAGCCTTTACGCGCGGTCGGGATGAAAAGCAAGGGAAGGCTCCGGTGCGGTGGGTTCCGGAAGAGGTGACGTATCTGGCCAATGTGATGAACCGCAAGGCTGAGGACTTCTACCACCGGCAAGGGGCAGTGCGCATCGCTCCGGCTTTTGAGAAACGGGAACCTGCCGGTGCCGTACTGATGTTTTGCCGCCATTGCCTGCGTTACAGCATGGGATGGTGTCCGCGTTACGGGGGAGAGAAGTCTCCTTTCCGTGAACCGTATTATTTGGTTTCGTCCGACGGATGCCGTTTCCGTTTGTCTTTCGACTGTAAAGCCTGCCAAATGAAAGTGTATGCCGATGCGGAAGAGTAGCTTTTTTCTGATTTGCCTGTTATTAGGCAGTTTGTTGTCGGCCGGTTGTTATTACCAGAAGCCCGATTATTCCGACGAGTGGGATTTGACGGAGAAACGGAAGGATTCGCTTGATTTTGAGGCTTCCCATCATTATAACCGGAATTATAATTTCGTGGTGGTGGAAGATTCTTTGTGCCTGCAAACCGTCCATCCCGTCCATAATCCGGTACATGCAGGTGTGCCGGAAGACACCGTGGCTGTATTTGCGGACGACCGTCTCGTCGTGGCTGAAGTCATGATTGTGCCGGAGGATTCGGTAGATTCGGTTTGGGTGAAAGTAGCCCGCGACCAGTCCACCATGGGTTGGGTGCACGAGCAGGATTTGTTGGCACGGGTTGTTCCGGATGATTCCATTTCGCAGTTTATCCATGCTTTCAGTAACACGCATCTGATATATTTCCTGTCCGTTTTAGGCGTGTTGTTGGTATTGTGGTTGGTACGCCGTATGCGTCGCAAGCGTTTCCATATCGTGCATTTCGACGATATCGGAAGTTGTTACCCTACTTTGCTATGCCTGACGCTGTCTGGTGCCGCAACGCTTTATGCCAGTATGCAGAATTTTGTACCCGATACATGGACGGAGTTTTATTTCCACCCGACACTCAATCCTTTCGGATTGCCGTTTATTTTGGGCTTGTTCGTGGCTTCCGTGTGGCTGATAGTCATTCTGTCCATAGCATCGGTGGAGGACGTTTGCCGGCAACTCCCTTTTCAGGAAGCCATGTTGTACTTGTTTGCCTTGTTGGGCGTATGTGCGGGGTGTTACCTGTTCTTTTCGCTCACCACGTTGTATTATCTCGGCTATCCTTTTTTCTTGTTTTACGTCGGTTGGGCGTTGTGGCGTTATTTCCGTTATGCCCGTTGTCCTTACGTTTGCGGGCGTTGCGGGGCCAAGCTTCACAGCAAAGGGCGTTGTCCGCATTGCGGTGCATGGAATGAATGACCCGTCTGTCTTGCGGGGGAGAGTCAGAAATGCAGGCTGACATCCACTCCGAACTGTAACGGATTGCCCCGTTGTCCGAATTTCATGTTGCGGGTGGTAGCGGCCGAAGTGAAAAAGAAAGCGTTGTAGTCCGTATCCGTCAGGTTTTTGCCCCAGATGTCGATGCGTACGGAGCCGAAGTCCAAACCGGCATGGGCATTCAACAGCGCGTAAAACGGTTGGTGGTAAGCATTGTCCTCGCTCCAGTAGATTTTTCCGGCTCCCGTGGTATTCACGCCGAAGAAATAGCTTTTTATCTTATGGTGTTCCAAAGGTTGTTCGTATTCCACACCTGCCGCGAGCGTGTGCATGGGGACAAAAGGCACATGGTTACCGTCATAGTTCACCGCCTCTTGCGCTGTTTCCGTCCGGGCTTCCTGCGCTTCATAGCGTTTGAATACGGAGTGCGTGTAGCCGTATGACGCATGCCACGTCAGGCGGTTGTCCAACCATCCGCCGCGCAGTCCTATTTCCGTACCGCAACTCCGTCCCCGTCCGGCGTTGACCATGACACGCCCCAATCCGCTGCTCACGAATTTGGAAATCTGTTGGTCGTACACGTCCATGTAGAACACGGCGGCATCCAGTTGTATCTTGCCGTCCGAGAACGAGAAGTGCCCGCCTGCCTCATAATTATAACTGTATTCCGGTTTGAAGCGGGTCTGTGCCGGAGTTCCGGAAAACTCCTCCTGCGGAATTTGGTGGACAATCATCTGTTTCACGGCTTCCGGCATGTGGTCGTACATCGGCCCGTCCAACGTCTCCGCCGTCTTGTCCTTGACGGAGCGCATCATCCGGCTTTTCAAATCGCCTTGCACCAGGTCGCTGAACATCTGTACGTTGTATCCTCCGCTGCGGTAGCCCTTGCTCCAACTTACGTACACGTTGTTTTGCGCCGAAAAGTGGTATTGCAAGGCCACCTTAGGTAACCATTGCACGTAATCGTGTTTCAGGCTGCCCCGGAAATGGCTGTCGTCCGACAGGCCTTCGAGGACGAGCGGCATCATGGGGGAAGTAAGCTCCACGCCGTAGTCCATGCGACCACCGTAATCGTAGTCCAACCTCATTTTTTCATATTCCACGCGCAGGCCGGCCACAAGGCTCAGCCCTTCCGCTCCGAACAAGTCGTTGAACGTGCTTTGGTGGAAAGCGGCAAGGTCGGTGGTCGGGGTGTCGAAAGCCCCGTCGGTCACGTAGGGGGAAACAGGCATATCTAATGTAAGTCCCATTCCCATCGGGCTGATGGCGGCATTGGCTTTGTCGAACACGGTGTTCATGAACTCGCGGGTCAGAGATACCGGACTTTTCGTGTGTAGGGTCTGGCGCATGGCATAGATACCTCCTATCCATTCCCAACGGCGGTTACTGCGGCTTTTGAAAGTCAGTTCTTCGCTCCAAGAGTTGATACGTTGCTTTTGGGTCAGGCTGAAATAGTCCGCGTCCGTGAAATCCTGATCAAGCGTCATGTTGTCGTTCAGGTTTTGGTAGGCCGTGACGGACGACAGGATGAACCGGTCGGCGGTATATTGTGCGTTGAGGCTGCTGTTCAGCAGGCTTCGGCGGTAGAATGAAGGACGGTTGTAGAGGATGCGGCCTATATCCTCGGGATGTGGCTCTTCTCCTTCAGCCGCACCTAAGTAACGGTAGGGATAGCCTTGGTCTTCACGATACGAATAATCTGTAGAGAAGTCCAGTTTCCAAGCCTCTGCCGGAAAGTAAATGACCCGTACGCGTCCGCCTCCGGTTTCGCTTCCTCCCGCCGTTTCATGCCGGGTGACGTTTTCGAAGAATCCTTCCGAATGCTTATAAAATCCACTCAAGGCGTATGCCATCCTGTGGCTTGTCTTTTGGTAATGAGATGCCGACAACCCGTAGCCCTTGTCTTTTACCGAAGTGCCCATGCGGATGTCCGTGCCTTGATAATGGAACGGGTTGCGGGTAAACACGCGGAGCAGGCCGCCCATGGCATTCCGTCCGTACAGTGTGGCCTGCGGGCCGCGCAACACGTCCACGCGTTCCACGTCTAGCAATTCAATGTCGTAGGCACTTTTGTCGGCATATCCCACGTTGTCCACGTACAATCCCACGGCCGGGGTGTTGATGCGCGAACCGATACCGCGTATGTAAGCCGCCGAGGTCAGGCTGCTGCCGTAGTCCGGCATGTAGAAGTTGGGTACGAAAGCCGAAAGTTCTTTCAGCGAAGCAGTATGTTGGTCGTCTAATGCCGTCCGGTCGAAAAGGGAAACGGCGATGGGAGCCTGCCGTAACTTGCCGGTTTCTTTGGGAGAATATACGATGACCACCTCTTCGATGTCTTTTACCCGTGCGCTGTCTTCTGCCGTTTCCTCGACGGGGAGCGCGTATGAAGGTGCGCCCGAGAGGAATAATATTGCTGATATGATACTCAATCTGTCCATCCGTGGTTTTTGTTTCGAGGTGCAAAGTTACGATGAATCGTCGGGTGGGGCAATCCTTATTTATTAGGATTTTCCGCCGGAGGCAAAGGTTTCCGGAAATGGTTGTGAAATAGGTTTTGTATATCCTTTTCTTTATTCGCGGCCTGTGGTTTCCTCTATTTTATTCTGTTTTTCCTTGTTTTTTCACGCCAAAACAGGAGTTAATGGAACTGTAAAACCGTTGCCGAATGTGAAAAATGACGGATTCAGTGCGCGTTTACCTTCAATTTCCCGTTTTTTATGAAGAAGAAAATTTTTCATTCGGCTGAGAAAACATTTTTTTTCTCCGCAGATTTTCCGGTTTTTCTCCGCAGGAAGTGGAGGAGTTTGAAGCCGGACGGGATGAAAATGTGCTGAAAGCCCCGATATTTCTTCTAATTGATGGTTTTCGGATGACAAAAACGAAGTGTCGTTTTGTCGGCAGAACGTGCCGTAGGCTGACACATGGCAGCACGCCCTGCGGACGAAATCTGCCCAGGTCGTACAGATTGCAGGTGTGCGGAAGCGAAAGGGATACGATGTGTTTTGCGTCCGTTGCGTGAGAATCGCTCTGGTTTCGTCACGTCGGGCTCGGGGTGGAAATACGCGAATCTCGGGTAATGTTATACGAATATTAGAGGAAAATCAATATGTGAATAGTACGATATTTTCATGGAAACGGTTGGGATGTAAGCGGTGCTTGGCTTTGGGAAATCTAAGGGTTAAATTATATTATATTACTACTATCTCTTGGAACGAATATAAAAAAAGATTATATTTGAACCAAACTTTTGAAAAACAGTACAAATAAATAATCTAACCTTTAAAATTAGTCTTTATGAAAAAAGCAAAAATCAAAGTTGCCATATTTATGATTATGGCTGCAGTGAGTGGAATTATTATGGTGTTGGGGTGTACTCAAGATGAGATGACTGATTTAAATTCTAATCAATATGATATTTGGAATTTGGAAGAGGAAGCCGATACTGAGTTCATGCCATTGAATTCGGTGCCGGAATGGATTAAAGATAAAGTTACTAAGAAGGAATATGAGGCGTGGGTGCGTTTGAGTTCGCGGTATGAGATTGATTATTCAGTCTTGTCTTTGGATTTGACGGAGAGTCAGAAAAAAGATTTGTATCAATATATTGATACATTGTATGCCTTGTCAAAGGATAGTGCAGATGGGAAATCGGTAGGTTGTTTTACCGTAGTGACGCAGTCGGTTTTTAAACGTATTGAAACGTTGAGCAATCCGGAAGTTGGAGGGGAGACGCATGGTGTAACGGATGAGCAGGTCGTTTATCATGCAATTGGAAAAACTGACGTATATGTGAAAGCGACGATTGATTACACGTTAAATTCAAGTAAGGATGAGATTTTAAAAGCATCTCCCAATGTCTTTACAGAGGGCGCGGCTGCAAAAAGTTTTAATGGTTCTTATAATGCGAATATATTAGGTCGTGGTGTTGAACTGAATTGTTCGGGTTCCTTGACATACGAACTTTCAGATGGAAGTGAAAGATCGGATAGTTTCAATAAAAAGGTTAATTTCTTTATTTTTGGTGTATGAGAAGGTTCTGTTTCTTGTTGGTGCTTTGTGCCTGTAGTATAGCCTGTTCTTCCCAAGGATTAAATGCCTTGATAAATGGGAAAATAACGTCAGAAGAGCAGTCCTTGCCAGATTCTTTGTCTATTTCTATTCCGGGTTGGGTAAAGGAAAAGACAACACCAGATGAATATGCACTTTGGAAACGATTTAGCCGGTATTTTGAAGTGGACTATTCAATTTTGCAAGAACAGTTGTCTGAAAAACAGCATCATGAACTTTATAAAAGTATGAAGGATATTTGTACTCAAATAGAGAACCATACTTATTCTGGAAGCTTGGGAGGGGCGTTTTACTTTGCGTTACCTGCGCCAATAGATTCCACAATCGTGTGGAATACGTGCAGTTACGTGAAAATAGATGAAAATCTGTCTTTCAGGAAAATTGAAGGAATCGTGTTCCATTCAAAGGACTATCCCGAAGCCCAAGTGAAAGTGACAGTGTGGTGCGTGTACGACAAAGCCCAAAACAGCGTGCAGGTCATAAAAGAAGACATGCAGAAAGCAGGGCAGGCCATCGAAGTGAATGGTTCCCATACTGTCGGTTATGACTCGGCAAACGGTCGGCTGTATGGTTCTTGCGCAGGCTCTTTGGTCTATTGGGATGAGCATAAGGCTTATCAGAGCGAGGATTTCCACAAGGGATATAACATCCCATTGGAATAGGGATATTGGATGAGGGCAAAGCATGGCACTATATAGATGGGTTTGATTGTCCTTATTTTGCCCTTGGCCTTGGACTATGCGTTGTTTGTGAGGTTTAGACATGGGCAAAAGGTTACAAATATGCTTTTTTATCTTTCTGCTTTTTATCTTTTGTTTTCCGTAGTCATACTCGTCATGTGTGTAAGTCGGGCAGCTTGGGTGGCGTCTGTAATCAGTTTGATGTCAATGGTTTGGTTACGGATGAAGTGTGCGTGGATAAAAAAGTGTTTTGTATTGTTGGCTGTATTCGTTCTTTGTGTTCCTTTTTTGTATGGCATGTATGTGCTGAAAAAAGATTCGGCAGACGGTCGTTTGTTCATCTGGAAAATCTCTTATCCGGTGGCTAAACAACAGATATTTTCCGGGGTGGGAATAGGCGGTTTCCCGTATGTTTATGGGGAAGCACAAGAAGCGTATTTTCGGGAGGGGAAGGGAACGCAAGATGAGGAAATGTTGGTTGGTGCCCCGGATTATGCTTATAATGAATATTTGCAGATATGGATAGAACTTGGACTGCCGGGAGTTTTGTCTTGTTTGTGCCTTATGGCTTATGTCTATATACGCCTTCTTAGGTGTCGGAATGTTGAGGTTGTCGGGTTATGTGGTGCAATGGTGAGTTTTATGGTGGTTTCCCTTTTTTCTTATCCTCTTCGATGTTTTGCCACATGCTTATTGTCTCTGTTTCTTTTATTGTGGGCTGCGTGGATGCCAATGATGCTATGTGAAAAGAAACGGTATGGAAAGGTAGGAATGGTGTGTGGTTTGTTGGTTTTGATAGGAGTGGGGGCGGTGGTATGTATCCAGTTTAATAAATCTTATCGGACGTGTACGGCGATGAAACATTGGGGGATGGTGCGGCCATATTTTGATAGGGAAAAATATGAGGGCATAGAGAATTGTTACAGGGTTTTGTATCCCGATTTGAAGAAAGATGTTGGTTTCCTTTTTGAGTATGGAATGTGTTTGTCGTATAATGGTCATTACGAAGAAAGCAACATAATATTAAATGAAGGGGCAAAACGAAGTTCTGACCCCATGTTTTTTAATCTCATGGGAAAAAACTTTCAAGCTCTTGGCAGGTTTGAGGAGGCTGAAGAGATGTTTTATAAGGCTTATTATAGAGTCCCCCACCGTATTTACCCTTTATATTTGTTGATGGGGTTGTATGAAAAAGAGGGACGGGATTTGGAAATGTTGGAGAAGGCTCATCAAATAGTAGGGAAGAAAGAAAAAGTACCTTCTTCTTTGACGGGATATCTTAAAAAAGAAGCAGGGCTTAAATTGCAAGAATATGAAAGAAGCAATGGAAAGGGGAAAAATATGGAAATAGATTGGTTTTGATTGGAGAGAACTAAAAGTTTATAAGGAATACTCTTCAGATGCGGTCGGCCTCTATGTACCCGTTCATGACGGCATAGATAGTCAGTCCCGATACGGAGCGGACATTGAGTTTTTCCATGATGTTCTTGCGGTGGGAGATAACGGTGGTAGTGCTGATACACAAGTGGTCGGCAATTTCCTTGTTCGTCAGTCCGCGTACAATGAGTATGAGCACTTCGATTTCGCGATGACTGAGTCCGTTGGGGTCGGTAGAGGCAGTGGTTCCCGATATGGGCTTTCCCATACCTTGGGGCAGATGTCGTCCGTGAGCATGCGCATACTGTTGCAGTTGCAGCAATGCACGCACCATATTGTCTTCGTTTTGGTAGATATTCAACGTATGGAAGTGGGAGGTTTGAGGGGTGCCGGTTGTCCCATTGGTAAGCACAATGGTTTTTTCTTTCCGTTCCACAAAGAAGGCGCTGTGCTCCACAAGGGTCTGGGCTGAAATAAAGTAGTGGAAATACATGTCCGGTGTGTCGCGCATCAGTTGTTCAAAACTGTTGAACGTGCGGACGACAGCTTGTGGCATCATCCGTTCAATGAGGCCGCGTAGTCCCATACAGGTCAATGTGTTGGCTTCTATAATGGCAATTTCGGGGGATAGTTTCATGTTCACGCTCATATTTCCATGCAAAGTTACTCAAATCTCGTCGTATCTTAAAAAGAAATAAGGATGCCTTATTCCAGACATCCTTACCTTATCAAAAATTTAATTGGTTTCAAACTAAGGTGCATTGCACTTAACAAGCTGCACCTGCATTCAGGTTTTTATTACCGAACAACATTGAAGTACTTGAACCCAAGAACTTACCGTTGCTCTTCTTTGAACCTGTTGCAACTGCCATAGCTACTACGACCGCTGCGATAATCATTAATCCTGTCATAATCTTCTTACCTTTCTTTTTTAATCTAACAATCTTTTACCTAAACATTGCTCCTTCACGGAGCTAAATACCTAAAAACTAAATATCTTTTGTTCCTTATGACACTACAAAGGTACGGCGATTCTTCCTGCAAAACAAGTAAAAGGGCATTTGTTATCATTTAAATGCCCTTTTCTTGATATAAATCAATGAAAAGGTCTTGGGATACTGATTTTTTTAATAACTTTGCAACGTTTTGTTCTGCCCGGCCTATGGGAAAGCCCTTTCAGGTCGGCAGATGAAAAGGGAATCGGGTGGAAATCCCGGACAGTCCCGCTGCTGTGAACTCATTGTGCGGTTTGTTTCAAACCTCAAGCCACTTCCTTATTTATAATAATAAGGTGGGAAGGCCAACAAGCCGGAGTAAGTCAGAAGACCTGCAAAACGTAGTCATGCCGGAATCTCCGTGGGATGGGAGGAAGGTGTCTTGAGTGAAGAATGAAGATATAAATGGGCGTATACAAGGAATCTCATAAAATGAGAGGATGGTTGCTTGTGTCATTTTGTATGGAGACTGTGTTCGTGCTCGCACAAAATGGTGCAGATAGCGTGGATGTGGGGCTGAAACAGATGAAAGGTCTGACGGTGACCGAGAAGGCTTTGCCTGCCACCGTACGTTCGGGTGCTCCTGTGCAGACGCTTGATAAGGCGGAGTTGGAACGTATGGGCGTGTTGGACGTGTCGGATGCCGTACGGCATTTTTCGGGGGTGACCTTGAAGGATTATGGCGGTGTGGGAGGGTTGAAAACTGTTTCCGTACGCAGTCTGGGCGCACAGCATACAGCCGTGCTCTACGATGGTGTGGCCATAGGGGATTGCCAGTCGGGACAGGTGGACATCTCCCGTTTCTCGTTGGATAATGTTTCTTCATTGACGTTGACTATCGGGCAAAGCGACAATATTTATCAGACGGCACGCATGTTGGCTGCTGCAAGCGCGTTGAGCATCGAAACGAGCCGGCCTGATTTTGAAGGCCGGGATTTCACTCTTTCGGTAAAGGTGAAGGCGGGGGCTTACGGTTTGGCCAACCCCTCATTGTTCTATGCCCATCGGTTCACACCGCGTTTGTCTTGTTCTCTTTACGGTGAATATTTACGTGCCGACGGGAATTATCATTTTACGATGATGAACTTGGATAAACAGATAAAAGGACGGCGTAACAATAGCGACATAGGGGCATACCGTGCGGAGGTGAATCTTTTTGCCCATTTGACAGAACGTCAGGATTTGGATGTGAAGGGGTATCTGTTCGATTCCCGTCGAGGATTGCCCGGTAGTGTCGTATATGACAATCCCTATGCGGCGGAACGGCTTTATGACCGTAATTATTTCGGTCAGTTGAGGTATGAGAACCGTTTTTCGGAGAAGTGGAAACTGAAGGCTTCCGGGAAGTTCAATTATAGTTGGAACAAAGACACGGACAAGAAGGCTGCCGGGCCGACGGAAGACCGTTTCCGCCAGACGGAGACCTACCTGACCGCGACGTTATGGGCGAAGCCCGTGAAAAACCTTTCTTTTTCGTTGGCGCAGGATTTTGTGTATAACGATTTGGCCACGACGTTGGACCAATGCCAATACCCGGAACGTTATACCAGTCTGACGGCCTTTTCAGCACAATACCGTCAACCGCAGTTTCAGGTGACGGCTTCCTTGCTGAATACTTTCATTACCGAACGAGTTTCTTTAGGGATGGCTGCCGACGACCGTAAGCGGCTTTCTCCGGCGGTAAGCCTGGCGTGGCGCCCTGTGAAAAAGGCGAGTTGGCGTTTGCGCGCGTCTTATAAAGACATATTCCGTGTCCCGACTTTCAATGACCTCTATTATCTGCTCATTGGGAACAGCCGCTTGCGTCCGGAAACAACGTGCCAATGGAATATAGGGACCACCTGGGCCGGACGTATGGGAAAAGTGGCGGATTACGTGAGCTTTTCGTTGGATGCTTATTATAATAAGGTGAAAGACAAGATTGTGGCAGTTCCGACGATGTTCGTATGGAAAATGTCCAACGTAGGCAAAGTGGAGACTTACGGCGTGGATGCCAATCTGGCTGCCGAATGGGCTTTGGCAAAAGCTTGGAATTTGAGTTTGACAGGAGCGTACAGTTTCATGCAGGCGGAAGACGTGACGAAACGCGGTAGCAAGTTGTGGCGTCATCAGATTGCCTATACGCCGAAACATTCCGGAGGTGGAAGTGTGGTACTTGAAATGCCGTGGATGAACGTGGCATATAATGTGGCGTGGAGCGGTGAACGCTATCGTCTGCCGCAAAACAAAAAGAGCAATCTCGTGAATGCCTATTCCGATCATAGCCTTTCCTTGTACCGTGTTTTCCGGTTCAGGGATCATAAGTTGCGCCTGCAGGTGGACGCGGCCAATCTGGGTGGAAGAAATTATGAGGTGGTGCGTTACTATCCGATGCCCGGGAGGAATTTTAAAGTGGCAATAACATATTCTTTATAAACTTTTAATAACGAAAAAAATGAAAATGAAATGGTGTAAATGGGCCATAATGGCTCTGGCTTTGGGGTGTTTTACCGCTTGTAGCGAGGATGATGACACGGTTGGAGATGGTGGAAAGCCGGGAGAAGAGACTGGTGGAAATGGAGGCGGTGCCAATGGAAGTGACAGCACTGCGGTTCCTTCCCCCGTGGTCGCTTTGGGAGCTTATGTGTTGAATACCGGAAATTGGGGTGGAAATGATGCCAGTATCCAATATTTGGATTTTCAGACCGGAAAGTTGAGCGAAGACCTTTATGCGGCTGCCAATGGCGAAGGGCTTGGCGACTTGGGGCAAGACCTTTGTGTGTATGGTTCGAAAATATACGTGACGGTGAGCGGTTCTTCCAAAGTTGTCATCATGGACCGTAAGTGCAAGGTTCTGAAATCCATTCCGGTGGCTACCGAAGACGGTACTCCGGTTGAGCCTCGCTACATGGCAGCGTGTGAGGGGAAGGTTTATTTTACAGCATACGACGGGACGGTTTCCCGTATCGACACGACTTCCATGGCCATCGATGGCAAACTGAATCTTATAGATGCAGGGGCACAAACAGGTTATGACCATCCCGAGGCTATAACTTCTGCCAACGGCAAACTGTATGTCAATATTTCGGGGTATTCAAAAGGAAAGTGGTTGGCAGTGGTTGATGCAGCCTCTTTCACCAAGCTGAAAGATATTGAAGTAATGCTCAATCCTTATACCCAGTGCATCACGGCAGAAGACGGGTATGTATACTTCGTGTCCAATGGCAACTATGCAGGAAGCCCGTCCTTGACTCCGGACCAGTATATTTACGGTACGATGCAACGTCTCGATCCGGAAACAGATCAAGTGGAACAGGTGTGCCGTGCAACTTATATCGCGAATGCCGGGGAGAAAATGTACATCCTTTATTCAGAGTATTATATGCCGGAAGTGGCTCGTGCTTACGTCCGTGACTTAAAGACAGGAGATGAACAAGAGTTTATGGACATGGCTGATTTGCAGAGTGCCAACGGTTTGGCTGTTGATCCAGCATCTGGCGATGTGTATGTGTTTGACGTACCTTACGGTGCTGCATCCGACGTACATGTATACGGGGCGGATGGAACTTATAAACGTACGTTTGAAGCCGGAATGTCCACCTCGAAGATGGTGTTTGTCACAAAATAAGGAGATGAAGGTAAGTAGCCTTTTTTATGGTTTGTTTGCCGTTTTGCTTCTGTCCTCTTGTAAGGACGGGGGCAAGACGGCTTCCTTTTTGGACGAGGGCGGTGACACGTTGGATTTAAAGTATGCAGAGAACCTGAGGGTTGTGTCTTACGACGGTTACCGGGTGGCTACGCTGAGAAATCCGTGGGATACGTTGGAAATACTGCACACGTATGTGTTGGTCGGACGAGACGAGCCATTGCCCGACAGTCTGCCGCAAGGGACGGTCGTGCGCGTGCCGTTGCAGAAAGCCGTCATTTATTCGTCTGTGCATTGCGGGTTGATGGAAGAGTTGGGGGCACTGGCTGCCGTGGGCGGAGTGTGCGACCTCCGGTATATCGACCTGCCCTACATCAAGGAGGGATGCCGCACGGGACGTATCGCGGATTTGGGCAGCGGGATGAATCCGGACATCGAGAAGCTTATGGCGTTGCATCCCGATGCTGTGATGCTTTCTCCGTTTGAAAACAGCGGGGGATATGGCCGGTTGGGCAAGTTGGACATTCCCATCATCGAATGTGCCGACTATATGGAAACCTCTTCGTTGGGGCGTGCCGAATGGATGCGTTTCTACGGCCTGTTGTTCGGAAAAGCAGCCGAGGCCGATTCTTTGTTTGCCCGGGTAGAGGCTGATTACCTCCGGTGGGCCGGTAAGGTGGCCGACATAGAAAACAAGCCTACCGTGTTTGCCGATTTGAAGTCCGGAGCCACGTGGTATGTGCCGGGCGGACGCAGTACGGTCGGACGGACGTTTGCCGATGCCGGTGCCGACTATGTTTTCAGTGATTTGAAGAACAGCGGATCGTCTCCCCTGAGCTTTGAGACGGTGTATGAGAAAGCGAAAGATGCCGACATTTGGCTGATTAAGTACAACATGCCGGAGGATAAGACCTATCGGGACCTGAAAAACGATTATGCGCCATACGCCGGATTCCGGGCTTTCCGTGAACGGCGGGTGTACGGCTGCAATACCGGGAGGGTGCCTTACTATGAAGAAACGCCTTTCCATCCCGAATGGTTGCTGGAAGATTTGATAAAAATATTCCATCCGGACGTGGCAAAGGCGGAAGGTGGCAGATATTTTCGTAAATTAGCGGACTGAAAAAGATGATTCCGGTGGAGCGTAAAGGATATGTGTGCGGAGGGATATTGGTCGTCGTCATTTTTGTGTTGGCGGCGGCTAACCTGCTGCTCGGTTCGGTGGACATTCCGGCCGGAGCGGTCTGGGGCGCGTTGACGGGTGGGACGGTGGAAAACGAAGCTTGGTCGTTCATCGTGTGGGAATCCCGCGTGCCTTTGTGCGTGACGGCCTGGTGCTGTGGGGCCGCCTTGGCCGCCTCGGGCCTGATGTTGCAGACGGTGTTCAACAACCCGTTGGCGGACCCGTCGATTTTGGGTATCAGTTCGGGGGCAAGTCTCGGGGTGGCCTTGGTCATGTTGGCCGGAGGTGGAATGGTGTCGGCCGGCACTTTTTCTTTTTCCGGTTTTCTGGCAGTGGTGGCCGGTGCTTTCGCCGGTGCCGTGTTGGTCATGGGGGTGATTCTTTTTCTTTCCACGCTGATACGCAGCAGCGTCATGCTGTTGATTGCCGGCATCATGATGGGCTACGTGGCCTCGTCGGCCATTTCCTTGCTGAATTTCTTCGCCACGGCCGAAGGCGTACACTCTTACATGGTTTGGGGGATGGGCAACTTCGGGGGTGTTTCGTTGGAACAACTGCCGTGGTTTGCGGCTTTTACCTCAGTCGGGTTGCTGATGTCCGTCCTGTTGATTAAGCCGTTGAATGCCTTGTTGTTGGGAGAACGTTACGCGGAGAACCTTGGGGTGAATGTACGTCGTACGCGCAGCATGTTGTTGGTGGTTACGGGAATCCTGACGGCTGTGGTCACGGCTTTTTGCGGCCCTGTGTCGTTCATCGGGTTGGCCGTGCCGCATGTGGCCCGGTTGCTGTTGGGGACATCGAACCACAATGCCCTTTTGCCGGTAACGTTGTTGAGCGGCGGGGCGGTGGCCTTGCTTTGCAATTTGATTTGCATCCTGCCCGGCGAGGAGGGACTTCTCCCCTTGAATGCCGTTACACCCGTGTTGGGTGCGCCGGTGATTATTTATGTCATTGTGAACCAACGTAGAATACAGTATTTCAATTAATGGAAAAGCGGATAGTGCTCGAAGGGGAACGGATTGCTACGGGATACCGCCTGGGAAAGCAGGTGGCGGAAGTGCATCATGGATTGGATTTCAGTCTGTCGGGCGGCGAACTGACCTGTTTGTTAGGATGCAATGGGGCCGGAAAGTCCACTTTGTTGCGTACGTTGGCCGGCATGCAGCCCCCTTTGTCCGGCCGTCTGGAACTCATGGGGCGGCCTTTGGAGGCTTACAGTGCGCATGAGCGTTCCAAAACCATCGGTGTGGTATTGACCGACCGCATGCAGGCAGGCGGGCTGACCGTTTACGAACTGGTGGCTTTGGGACGTCAACCGTACACCGGTTTTTTCGGTCGTCTGACTTCTGCCGACAAAGCCTTGGTATGGCGGGCGTTGGAAGAGGTCGGTATGGTTGGAAAGGCACGTCGTTATGTGGCCGAACTGTCCGATGGAGAGCGTCAGAAAGCCATGATAGCCAAAGCATTGGTGCAAGAATGCCCGCTGATTCTCTTGGATGAGCCTACGGCTTTTCTGGATGTGGAAAGCCGTATGGAAGTTATGCGCCTGCTCCGGAAGTTGGCGGTGGAAGAACGGAAGGCCGTTTTGCTTTCCACGCACGATGTGGATCAGGCCTTGGCCATGTCCGACCGCTTGTGGCTGATGACGCAAGAACGCGAGATGCTGTGCGGAACGACCGAGGACTTGGTGCTGTCGGGGGCGATGGACCGGCTGTTTGGCAGCACGTCCATCCGTTTCGACGCGGTTCGCGGCATCTACGCTCCGAAGAACCGTAACAGCCGGGTGGTTCGTCTGGAAGCAGCCGATGAGGCTTTGCGTTATTGGGCACAGAACCTTTTGGTGCGGCACGGTTTCCGCCCCATTGCGCCGGACGAGGGCGGAGAGGGGGTAGCGAGTCTTGCAGTCATCAGTCCGCAGGACATGGTATGGACACAAAACGGTATCTCCTCCCGCTTTTGTTCGTTTGCCGGACTGGCCGAAATGTTGCGCCCGTTATGACGGGCCTGCATCGGGTGGTAAACAGACAAAGTGTCAGAGTGCCAAAACGTCAGTTTGGAAGTGGTGAGAATGGCGTATTTGTGCCCGGAAGGGAGCATGATGGGAGAATGTGCACTATTTGGAAAGCTGAGGTTGTACATGGAGAAAGCTTTCGGGGCGTTTTTACGGTCTTTTTGAAAATGAAAAGTGGGCATAAGGCGTTGGAAGCTTGTAGAGGAGTAAGTTTGAAACGAAGTAAGCTTGCATTTTGTTTTTGTTTTTAGAGCGGTTGAAAAGCGTCGGTTAGAGAAAAATCTGGCTTGACATCTCTTGTCTCGGGGATATTCCTGAATGTTTTTATCCAAAAAATGGAGTTTGAAGCACCAATCTGCGGAGAATGGAAAATCGCTTTCAGCCAAACGATTTTTTATTCTCAGCAGAAAAATGAGGCGAAACGGGCAGAAATGACGGATAGAATCAGTTCTCTTCCCGCTTTTTTAACTTACGGGCTTCTAAACGGCACTCCATCTTCTTTTTTATTTCAACTGCAAAACGCGGAATTGCTTTCCTTTTGTGATGAAACGAAAGTATTCGGAAGCTTTTTGTCAATCGTGTGGTTTGGAAAAATTTTCTCCCGCATTTTTATGGTCACTCCGGAAAAACTCTGTACTTTTATCCTTTCAAAGAACAAGGAGATTCTATGGCAAAGGATAAGACCGTCTATGTGTGTGCGAATTGCGGACAGGAATCACCGAAGTGGGTGGGGCGTTGTCCTGCGTGCGGGGAATGGAATACTTTTAAGGAATTCACAGTGCGTAAGGAGAGTGTGTCGGCCATCGCGTCAGGAGGATTTCACCAGGCGTTGCCGGGGGAACCGTTGCGTAGGCGGCCCATTTCCGTGGGACAGATTGTGACCGACGAGAAACCGAGGTTGGACATGCACGACGAGGAACTGAACCGCGTGTTGGGCGGCGGACTGGTGCCCGGCTCATTGGTGCTTTTGGGTGGGGAACCCGGCATAGGGAAGTCCACTTTGGTCTTGCAGACCGTACTGAAGATGACGGACAAGCGTGTGCTTTATGTCAGCGGCGAGGAGAGTGCGCGGCAGTTGAAGTTGCGTGCCGACCGTTTGGTGCCAAGGGCAGGAGGAAAGGCGGACGGACAGGAAGGGTTCTTGTCCCGTTCGTCTTGCATGGTCGTGTGCGAGACTTCGCTCGATCAGATTTTCCTGCACGTCCGTAACGAGCAGCCGCAGTTGGTGGTCATAGATTCCATACAGACCATCATGACCGAGGCCGTGGACAGTTCGCCCGGCAGTATCTCGCAAGTACGCGAGTGCGCTGCGCTGTTGTTGAAATTCGCCAAGGAGAGCAACATTCCCGTGATATTGATCGGCCATATCAATAAGGAGGGGACACTGGCCGGCCCCAAGGTGTTGGAACATATCGTGGATGCCGTGTTGCAGTTCGAGGGCGACCAACATTATATGTACCGCATCCTGCGCAGTATCAAGAACCGTTTCGGCAGTACGGCCGAGTTGGGCATCTACGAGATGCGGCAGGACGGTTTGCGGCAGGTGAGCAATCCTTCGGAACTGTTGCTCACCGAGAATCACGAAGGGCTGAGCGGCGTGGCCATCTCTTCGGCCATCGAAGGCGTGCGCCCCTTCCTCATCGAGACGCAGGCACTGGTCAGCACGGCAGCCTACGGCACGCCGCAACGTTCGGCCACCGGCTTCGACCTGCGCCGGTTGAATATGTTGTTGGCCGTGTTGGAGAAGCGGGTTGGGTTCAAGCTAGCGCAGAAAGACGTGTTCCTGAACATAGCCGGAGGGTTGAAAGTGACCGATCCGGCCATCGACTTGTCCGTCATTTCCGCCGTGTTGAGCAGCAATGTGGACACAGGCATCGAAAGCGGTGTCTGCATGGCCGGGGAAGTCGGCTTGAGCGGCGAGATACGTCCGGTGAACCGTATCGAGCAACGTGTGGCGGAAGCTGCCAAGCTCGGTTTCCGGCGAATGATTGTTCCGCGTCACAACTTGCAGGGATTCGACACGTCGAAACTGAAGATAGAACTTGTCCCAGTGCGGAAAGTGGAAGAGGCGCTCCGTGCGCTTTTCGGTTAAACGAACAGATAACGATAAGGATATGATAGAAGAATACCAACTCAGGGTCTTGCCGGAAACGGCGGCCAACGAGCAGGCCTTGCGCCGTTACATTGCGTGCGAGAAAGGAAAGGACGAACGGACGCTGACGGCCATTCGAGTGTTGAAACGCAGTATTGACGCCCGTCAACGCACGATATTCGTCAACTTGAAGGTACGGGTGTATGTCAATGAGCAGCCGGAGGACGATGAATTTGTCCGTACGGCGTACCGGAATGTGGAGGGACGACCGCAGGTGGTCGTGGTCGGTGCCGGTCCCGGCGGGCTGTTTGCCGCCTTGCGCCTGATCGAAGCGGGGTATCGTCCCGTCATCGTGGAACGAGGCAAGAACGTCCGCGACCGCAAGTTGGATTTGGCTAAAATATCGCGTGAGCATAAAGTGGACAGCGAGAGCAATTACAGTTTCGGGGAGGGCGGTGCAGGAGCTTATTCCGACGGGAAGTTGTATACCCGGAGCAAGAAACGCGGGAATGCGGGGAAAATCCTGAACGTGTTCTGCCAACACGGTGCCAGTGTGTCCATCCTGCAAGATGCCCATCCCCACATCGGGACGGACAAGCTTCCGAGAGTCATCGAGAATATGCGCAAGACGATTCTGGACTGTGGGGGAGAAGTGCATTTCGAGACCCGTATGGATGCTTTGCTCATAGAGAAAGATAGGGTCGTGGGGATAGAAACGAACACGGGGAAAACATTCCGGGGGCCGGTCATCCTGGCCACGGGGCACTCGGCGCGTGATGTCTATCGTTGGTTGCATGCCCATGGTGTGGAAATCGAAAGCAAGGGCTTGGCGGTCGGTGTGCGTTTGGAGCATCCGTCGCTCCTCATCGACCAGATACAATATCACAACCGGAACGGGCGGGGAAAGTATCTTCCGGCTGCGGAGTATAGCTTTGTGCAACAAGTGGAAGGCCGTGGGGTGTACAGTTTCTGTATGTGTCCGGGTGGGTTCGTTGTTCCGGCTGCCAGCGGTCCCCGGCAGACGGTGGTCAACGGGATGTCGCCCAGCAACCGTGGGTCGAAATGGAGTAATTCCGGTATGGTGGTGGAGTTGCACCCGGAAGATCTGGAGGAGAAATCACTGGCCGATTTTATGGCTGTTTCCGGTTGGCAGCCGGACGTGCGGCATCCGTTGGCCATGATGTTCTTCCAGGAAGCCTTGGAAGAACAGAACTGGCAGCAGGGGAATTGCCGGCAGACGGCTCCCGCGCAACGGATGGCAGATTTCGTGAACGGGCGTTTGAGTTACGACCTGCCCGCGAGTTCGTATGCTCCCGGACTGGTGTCCTCGCCTTTGCATTTCTGGATGCCGAAGTTCATCACGGCACGGCTAGCAGAGGGCTTCCGCCGTTTCGGCAAAGCCTCCCGTGGTTTCCTGACCAACGAGGCCGTGATGATAGGAGTGGAGAGCCGCACGTCGGCACCCGTACGTATCGTGCGCGACGGGGAAACTTTGCAACACGTGCGGTTGAAAGGATTGTTCCCCTGTGGCGAAGGTGCCGGATATGCCGGAGGCATCGTGTCGGCCGCGATGGACGGGGAACGTTGCGCGGAGGCGGCTGCGGCCTACCTTGGGGGTTAGAAGTCTACCCCCAAGGACATCGTGAGATTGCCCGTGCGGATATGCCCGTCGAAGTCGTCGTAATGGTATTCGCTATAATTTCGTCCGGCGATATTGAACAATCCTATGTCATAGCCCATTTCAAAATAAAAATTCTGGAAAGCCATGCCGCAGCCGACCCGTAGTCCGGCATCGAAGCGTTTATAGCGGTCGGCTCCGAAAGGGTCTATCTTGGTACGGGAATCGTAAAGTTTGGCCGTTCCGCCTACGCCTACGGCCATGAAACCACCGAAAAACGGTTGCACGGTAAAATCGTCGGCGTTAGTATTGAGCTTATATTTCAGGACAATGGGAATTTCCAGATACCTCATGTAGCATTTCTTAAACTCGACTTCCTCCGTGGCTTCTATTTCCGTCCCCTTTTCCGTGTAGATTAATCCGCTTTCCAAATAAAAGGGCAGTCCGTCTCCGAGCTTGTTCCCGTAAACCAACCCGATGTGGTAGCGCGGTAACGGGTTGGTCTGTGCTTCTCCTCCTGTCCCTTTGTATCGTACCGTAGGGACGTTCAGACCGAAACGCAGGCCGAAGTAAGAACTCCGCCGGTAATCCCTCCAACGGCTCGCATATACGGGTTCTCCTTCATAGAAATCCTTTCCGGCGTTCACCGGCATGGCAATCAACAGTAATAAGATATAGGGAAGAAAACTTTTTTTTGTCATGTGAATGTATACTTAATGTCGATGATTTATTAGGCAAAAATACAAATTAATTTTATTTCATAAGCCTTTTTAGATAAATAATTGCTATTTTTGCGGATGTTATGTAACGATAGAACAACTTTGAAATATTAAGGTCTCGGAGCGGTCGAGACAGGTGTTGTGGGCCTGCATGCAAAGAGATCCAATTCAGAAAACGTAGATATGAAAGTATTAAAATTTGGGGGAACATCCGTAGGTTCCGTAGAAAGCATCCTGAGTGTTAAAAAGATTGTTGAGGCTGAAGAGGAGCCTGTGGTGGTCGTAGTATCTGCATTGGGCGGAATTACCGACAAGTTGATAAAGACATCTAAGTTGGCCTTGGCCGGAGACTTGTCTTACCTGTCCGAGTTTGACGAGATTGCCGAGCGTCATCACCAGATGATAGAAACTGTAATTCCTTCCGGAGAAAATAAGGAACGTTTGTCGGAGACTATCGATGCCTTGTTGGATGAGTTGAAAAGCATTTATCAAGGCGTTTATCTTATCCGTGACCTTTCGCCTAAGACATCTGCTGCCATAGTCAGCTACGGGGAGCGGCTGTCGTCCAATATAGTAGCCGTGTTGATAGACGGAGCCAAATGGTTTGACTCTCGTACCTTTATTAAGACAGAGATTAAGTCGGGACGTCAGTTGTTGGCATCTGATTTGACGCACGAATTGGTCAAACAGGCTTTTGTCGACTTGCCGAAGGTCTCTTTGGTGCCGGGATTCATTTCCACGGATGCCGACTCCGGAGAGGTGACGAACTTAGGCCGTGGAGGGTCGGACTATACGGCCTCCATCATTGCAGCGGCATTGGATGCCTCTTTTTTGGAGATATGGACCGATGTGGATGGGTTCATGACGGCCGACCCTAAGGTGATTTCCACCGCTTATACCATCAATGAGTTGAGTTATGTAGAGGCTATGGAGCTTTGCAACTTCGGTGCGAAGGTGGTTTATCCACCTACCATCTATCCGGTTTGCGTAAAGAATATCCCGATTCTCATCAAAAATACGTTTAATCCTTCGGGAAAAGGCACGGTGATTAAGAGCGACATCGCCGAAGACCAGAAGCCTATCAAGGGTATTTCCAGTATAAACGGAACGACATTGATTACGGTTTCAGGTTTGTCCATGGTCGGTGTCATTGGGGTCAACCGACGGATTTTCTCGGCTTTGGCCAATAACGGTATCAGTGTGTTCCTCGTTTCGCAGGCTTCTTCCGAAAACAGCACCTCCATCGGTGTGCGCGATGCGGATGCCGATGCGGCTTGCGAGGTTTTGAATGCGGAGTTCTCCAAGGAAATAGAGACGGGAGCGATGTACAGGATGACGGCGGAAAGCGGTTTGGCTACAGTGGCCATCGTGGGCGAGAACATGAAGCACACGCCCGGTATCGCCGGTAAGTTGTTCGGAACGTTGGGGCGTAGCGGTATCAATGTGATTGCTTGTGCGCAGGGGGCATCGGAGACGAACATTTCTTTTGTGGTGGACGGACAGTTCTTGCGCAAGACACTCAATGTCATCCATGATAGTTTTTTTCTTTCGGAATACCAAGTCCTCAACCTTTTTCTGTGCGGAGTAGGGACGGTGGGTAGCAGCTTGATTGCGCAGTTGGCGCAGCAGAGTGAGAAATTGAAGAAAGAACGGGGATTGAAGCTTAAGGTCGTGGGTATTGCCAGCGGGCATAATGCGATGTTCGACCGAGAAGGTATCGGTCTGGAGAACTGCCGTGAACGGTTGACGCTTAGTGCACCGAGCGATTTAAACCGCTTGCGTGACGAAGTGATTGGCATGAACATCTTCAATTCCGTGTTTGTCGACTGTACGGCCAGTGCCGATGTGGCCGGGCTGTATCAGGAATTCCTGGAGCATAACATCTCCGTGGTGGCGGCCAATAAGGCTGCGGCCTCTTCCGATTACGCCACTTATCAGAAACTGAAATCTACAGCCCGTAAGCGTGGGGTGAAGTTCCTGTTCGAGACGAATGTGGGAGCCGGTCTTCCCATTATCCGTACCATGAACGATTTGCTGAACAGCGGTGATAAGATTTTGAAGATAGAAGCCGTATTGAGCGGAACTTTGAATTTTATATTCAACAAGATTTCGGCCGACGTCCCGTTTAGCGAGACCGTGCGGTTGGCCAAGGAAGAAGGATATAGCGAGCCCGATCCCCGTGTGGATTTGAGTGGAAAGGATGTCATCCGTAAGTTGGTGATTTTGGCGCGTGAAGCCGGTTACCGTATCGAGCAGTCCGATGTGGAGAAGCACCTGTTCGTGCCCGATTCGTTTTTCCAGGGCACATTGGATGAATTTTGGAAGAACCTGCCTTCCCTGGATGCCGATTTCGAACGGAGGCGTAAGGTGTTGGAGGGCGAAGGAAAACGTTGGCGTTTTGTTTCCCGTTACGAAAACGGCAAAGCCAGTGTGGAACTGTGTGAGGTAGGGCGCGAACATCCGTTCTATAATCTTGAAGGTTCCAACAACATAATTTTGTTGACTACCGAACGCTATAAGGAGTATCCTATGCAAATCCAGGGGTACGGGGCCGGGGCCGGAGTGACTGCGGCCGGTGTTTTTGCCGACATCATGAGTATTGCCAACGTATGACATATATATAATTAGGGTAAGGAGATAAAGATGAAGCATATTATTATACTGGGCGACGGCATGGCCGATTGGAAAGTTCCGGCCTTGGGCAATAAGACGCTGCTGCAATATGCCCATACGCCTAATATGGATTGGATAGCCCGTATGGGACGCAACGGACTGTTGCAGACCGTGCCGGAGGGTTTTCATCCCGGTAGCGAAGTGGCCAATTCTTCCATTTTGGGCTACGACCAACACAAGGTGTATGAAGGGCGTGGCCCACTTGAAGCGGCCAGTATCGGAGTCGAATTGGCCGATGACGATTTGGCGTTGCGTTGTAATCTGATTTGCATTGAAGAAGGTAAGATAAAAAACCATTCTTGCGGAAGGTTGGAGACGGAAGAGGCGGATGTGCTGATTCGTTTCCTGCAAGAAAAGTTAGGTAACGGGCGCATACATTTTTATACGGGAGTGCAGTACCGCCATCTGTTGGTCATTAAAGGCGGAAACAAGCACCTGCGTTGTACGCCTCCGCATGATGTGCCGGGCACGCCTTTCCGTGACTGTTTGGTGGAGGCAGAAATGCCCGAAGCACAGGAAACTGCGGACTTGCTGAACCACTTGGTTTTGGAATCGCAGAAATTGTTGGCCGACCATCCGTTGAACCTCCGCCGGATGAAGGAAGGCCGCGATGCGGCCAACAGTATTTGGCCGTGGGGCGGCGGCAACCGTCCGGCCATGGTCCCGTTGACGGAGACTTATCCTCAAATCAAAAAGGGTGCGGTCATTACCGCCGTAGACCTCATACGGGGTATCGGACGTTATGCCGGTTTGCGCGTCATAGATGTGGAAGGGGCTACCGGTTTGTACGATACGAATTATGAAGGCAAGGCCCAAGCGGCGATAGAAGCCTTGAAAGACGGTGATTTCGTGTATCTGCATGTGGAGGCAAGCGACGAAGCCGGCCATGACGGGAACGTGGAATTGAAGTTGCAGACGATAGAGAATCTGGACCGCCGTGCCATCGGTCCGATTTTGGAAGCCGTGAAGGGTTGGGAAGAACCGGTGGCCATCGCCGTGTTGCCCGACCATCCTACGCCTTGCGCCCACCGTACGCATACGCCCGACCCGATACCGTTTGCCATTTACTATCCGGGCATAGAGGCGGACAGCGTGCAGACGTTCGATGAGGACGCTGCTAAAGCCGGAAGTTACGGGTTGCTTCGGGGTGATGAGTTTATTCGTGAATTTATGAAACATTAATCGAACATACTTTATGAAATATTATAGTACGAACGGTAAGGCCGACCGCGCTACGCTTCACGAAGCCGTAGTGAAAGGCTTAGCGAGCGACAAAGGTTTGTTTATGCCCGAGGTAATCCGGCATCTTCCGGAGTCGTTCTTCGACGAAATACAGGACCTTTCTTTTCAAGAAGTGGCCTACCGCGTGGCGGACGCTTTCTTCGGAGAGGATGTACCGGCCGATACATTGAAACAAATCGTGTACGACACGTTGAGTTTCGACTGTCCGGTGGTGAAAGTGACGGAGAACATCTATTCCTTGGAGCTTTTCCACGGCCCCACGTTAGCCTTTAAAGACGTGGGGGCGCGTTTCATGGCCCGCCTTTTAGGATACTTCATCAAGCAGGAAGGGTGCAATCAGGTGAATGTGTTGGTGGCTACTTCCGGCGACACGGGGAGTGCCGTGGCCAACGGTTTTCTGGGTGTGGAAGGCATCCACGTGTATGTACTTTATCCGAAAGGCAAGGTGAGTGCCATCCAGGAATGCCAGTTTACGACGTTGGGGCAGAACATTACCGCCCTCGAAGTGGATGGCGTGTTCGACGATTGCCAGGCTTTGGTGAAAAACGCTTTCATGGACGAGGAACTGAACCGTCACATGAAGCTGACTTCGGCCAATTCCATCAACGTGGCCCGTTTCCTGCCGCAGGCATTTTACTATTTCTACGCTTACGCCCAGATGAAGAAGCTCGGTAAGGCCGACGAGTTGGTGGTATGCGTGCCGAGCGGAAACTTCGGAAACATCACGGCCGGACTGTTCGGCAAGGTGATGGGTTTGCCGGTGAAGCGTTTCATTGCAGCCAACAATGCCAACGACATCTTCTATAATTATTTGCAGACGGGAGAATACCATCCCCGTGCGTCGGTGCAGACCATCGCCAATGCCATGGATGTGGGCGACCCCAGTAATTTTGCCCGTATTTACGATTTATACAAGGGAAGCCACGCGGCCATTACGGCTGAAATCAGCGGGGCAACTTATACCGACGCGCAGATTGCCGAGACCGTAAAGGCTTGTTATGAAACGAACGGTTACTTGCTCGACCCGCACGGGGCTTGCGGCTTCCGTGCCTTGAGCGAGGGGCTGCGTGAGGGCGAATGCGGCGTGTTCCTCGAGACGGCACATCCGGCCAAGTTCCAGAATACGGTGGAGAATATCATTGGCGGCTCGGTGGACATACCTGAAAAGTTGGCAGCCTTCATGAAAGGGGAGAAGAAGAGTATCCCGATGGGCAAGGATTTTGCCGGATTCAAGGCATACTTGATGAAACAATAGTTTTATCGTTTGTTGAAAGCATCGCGTCCCTGTATGGCCGGACGTTTCCCGAAGAAACGTGCAATGGCATACAGGGATGCGATGCTTTTTGTTTATGTTTTTTGCCGTGCTAATTGCACAGCATGTGATTCATGTCGAAAGGTTTATCTGATGGTATTCGCAGTGTAGTCACGGACGATGTAGATGCCACTGCCGTCACTGGTGTTGAACGCACTCAGCCACAGTTGGGTATGCTCGTCTTGTAATTGGCAATAAAGGCGGAGAGTACCGGCTTGGAGTTTTTGGCCAATCTCGTTCCTCCAATTTTCATTGTTCCAGTCTTCTTCGGCTATCGGGGTATGGAGGCCGGGAACTGAAGCATCGTCGTAATATGTGGCCTTCACTTCCATGTTGAATCTCCTTTGGGCATAGTTCAGCAGGAGATAGAATTTTCTGGCGTATGTCTTTACGTCCTTATTGGAGTAGATTTCATATTCCGTGATTTTCGACAGAACGTCGTTGTTGAATATGAAGGCGCGGTTGATGGTGGCGGCAGAACTGGAGGACAGTTTGTCCGCGAATGTGCCCAAATAAGTGCCGGGTTGCGATTCGTTTTCCGTGAGTTGGGGGTATACCTTCAGGGTGGTGGTTATATCATCATTCCAAAAACTGCTGAAAATGTTGCAGGTAATGACGGTATAGTCTAACGTACTGCTCATGTCCTTGTAAATATTGCCTTCCGCGTCAGGACCGAGGAACAAGTAACGGGCGTTAAACGATAAATTGTATTGCCCCGGTTCTTCGGGTGCGGTGAAGCTGAAATAGGCCGTGCCGTTTTCTTCCTTGTCCGAAGGATAGTTCAGGACACCCCATGTGTAAGTTGCTTCGCTGATGTTCTGCCCGCCTGTGGGGAGGGCGATGTAGGCTGTCAGGGGTTGGCCGGGGCGCACTTGGTCTTTGCCGGTGTTCAGGCTGATGGTACCGATTTTCGACGGTGCCACGCCGTGCAGGGTGGCATCTTCTTCACTACAGGCGCTTAAGGCCAATGCGGCGCAGCAAGCCGCCATGCAAACTTTGAACGTCATTTTCTTCATTTTCTGTTTTTGTTATATTAATAATGTATATGTCTGCGATACGTTCCATCATTTCCTCGCGACTGGAAGATGCGCCCTACCGGATATTTCTGCTTCGTCGGGTGATTGGGGATTGAAAGAAAAATAATCATGTTACAAATATAAGGATTTATCCTTGCGAAGTAAAATATAATGAAATAAAAAGAATAGAAAGAAAATGATAAACCGTTGATTGCTGACATTTTGTCGCTTCCTACGCCAATAGTGTCAGTTGGAAAAAAGAGTTGGTGCTAAAAAGGATTGCACAATTTTAAAATCAGTCCGTACAGGCTTAAAAAGGTTTTCAAAAGTTTAATCTCAGGCGGCCCGATGAAAGTTTGGAGTTGCCGGGTACGGGGTTTGTATTTTAATCAAGCGGACGGGGCAACCGGCAGGAAGGCCGTCCGGAAAGAAAAAAATGAATGTAAAACTTAAAAGATAGGAGATGAAGATTATGTCACCGATTAGAAAGTACAATGGACAGAATTGGTTACCGAGTTTGTTTAACGACTTTTTCGATAATGAATGGATGGGCAAGGTAAACGCCACGGCACCGGCTATCAACGTGATAGAAAGCGACGCAGACTATAAGGTGGAAGTGGCCGCTCCGGGAATGACGAAAGAAGACTTCACCATCCATTTGGGCGAAGACGGGGAACTGGTTATCTCGATGGAGAAAAAGAACGAGGTGAAAGAGGAAGACAAGAAGAACAAACGCTATTTGCGTCGTGAGTTTTCTTACGCCAAGTTCCAACAGGCTTTGGTTTTGCCGGATGATGTAGAGAAAGACAAGATCAGTGCAAACGTGAGCGACGGAGTGTTGAATATCACGCTTCCGAAACGCGCGCCGGAAGAAAAAGCGAAAGTGAACCGTGTGATTGAAATACAGTAAGGAAGTTCTTTTCCTTCTTGGAATAAGGGATAAAGTAGGGGATGTCTCGGGTTGTACCGGGGCATCCCCTTTTGCTTGTCCCCGATAGCGGTGGGGCGGTGCCGCCTTCCCGTTTGTAAGGGGGCTTGAAGGTACTTTTCCGTTCTGCGCCAAACGGGAAATCATTCGGCTGAGATTGAAAAATCGTTTGGCGCAGAACGGAAAATCAATCTCCTGAGATTGATTTTAAGATTGTAATTTATTAGAATATAGTGTGTTGCGATTTCACGGTGCGAGGGCGTTTTGTTGGATAAAATGAACGTATGGGCTTTGCCATTGTTTCCGTCCGGTCATGGTGACGGTTCATTTTTCAGACCTTTCATTTTTATTATCACGGGTTTCGCCTTAACTTTGCGGCATAATCATCCATGATTCGTATATGGGAAAATTACATCCTTTCATGTTGGCCGGTACGGGGAGCGACGTGGGCAAGAGCGTACTGGCGGCGGCCTTATGCCGCATCCTCCGGCAAGACGGTTACCGTCCCGCCCCGTTTAAGGCGCAGAACATGTCGCTCAATTCGTATGCCACTCCCGAAGGGTTTGAGATAGGGCGGGCGCAGGCCGTACAGGCCGAAGCGGCCGGCATACCGTGCCACACGGATATGAACCCCGTGCTGCTCAAACCGAATTCCGACCATACGTCGCAAGTGGTGCTCAACGGGCGGCCCGTGGGGAACAGTTCGGCTTACGACTATTTCCGCCGAGGCGGACGCGAGGAACTGCGGGCGGCGGTGTGTGCAGCGTTCGACCGGCTCGCCATCCGCTATAATCCCATTGTGATGGAGGGTGCGGGCAGCATTGCCGAAATCAACCTGCGGGACCGCGACATCGTGAACATGCCCATGGCCCGCCATGCCAGGGCAGACGTGTTCTTGGTGGCAGACATCGACCGGGGCGGGGTTTTCGCTTCGGCTTACGGTTCCATCATGTTGCAGACACCTGAAGACCGTTGCCGGATAAAAGGAATCATCGTTAACAAGTTCAGGGGCGACCGTCGGTTGTTCGACGATGGTGTGCGGATGATGGAGGAAGTGTGCGGCGTGCCGGTACTCGGAGTGATACCTTATTTCCACGACATACAGATTGAGGAGGAGGATTCCGTGGAACTGGAACAGAAGAACGGACGTGCCGTAGCGGGACGGGTGAATGTGGCCGTGGTGAAGTTGCTCCATCTGTCGAACTTCACGGATTTCGACCGATTGGAACGCGACGACAGGGTGCACCTGTATTACACCGACCGGGCAGATGAGTTGCAGAAAGCGGATGTCATCGTGTTACCCGGCAGTAAAAGCACGTTGGACGACTTGCGCGAACTGAAACGCAACGGCTTGGCCGAGGCCGTGGTACAAGCAGCCCGGGGCGGCAAGACCGTCATGGGGATTTGCGGAGGCTATCAGATGATGGGCACGGAGGTGGCCGACCCCGACGGGGTGGAAGGCACACCGGCACGCTTGTCCGGTCTGGGGCTATTGCCCGTGCATACGGTCATCGGCCGGGAGAAAGTGACCCGTCAGGTGGAGTTCCGTTTTCACGGCTGCGGAACGCTGTGCCGGGGCTATGAAATCCACATGGGCAGGACGGTGGCCGACGAGGCAGGGCAATCCTTCATCCCCTTGAACCGATTGGCGGACGGGACAGCCGACGGGTGTTATGTCCATGACCGTTGCATGGGGACTTACATCCATGGTATTCTGGACAACCCTTCTGTCTTGGATTTCCTTTTGGCTCCTTATACGGAGGGGACAGCTTGCGGGACTACGGAGGACTATGCTGACTACAAAGAAAGGCAATACGACCTTTTGGCCGCCCATGTTCGGCGGCATTTGGATATGGAGAAGTTCTATCGCATCTTGTCGTCAGAGGAGGTAGAGTAAGACGCCCGTCAGGATCATCAGGATTTCCGCACGCCGGTTGATGGCCACGGCCTGTCGCATGTCGGCAGTGGTGAGCGGGCGCAGGCGGTTTCCGATGTACGGTTTGAAACAATACTCGCCGAAGTAGTGGTGCGGCCCGCCGAAGCGGCAGTCCAATATGCCGGCCAACGCCGCTTCGGGGTAGCCGGAGTTCGGGCTAGCATGCATCCGGCCGTAGCGTCGGATGAAGCGCAGTTCTTCTTTCAGGTTGCGGGCGCTTTTGCCTTTCCGGAAGGGGATGCACGTGGCCAACGCCATCAGAAGGGCGGTGAGCCGGGCAGGCAAGTAGTTGGCGGCATCGTCTATCCGGGCGGCTGTGCGGCCGAAGTCCTTGAACCGTTCGGTGCGGTAGCCGAGCATGGAATCCATGGTGTTAATCATTTTATAGGTCAGCATCCCCGGGATACCTAGCACGTAGAGCCAGAATAACGGGGCGATGACACCGTCACTCAAGTTTTCCGCCAAGGTTTCCAAAGCGGCGGTGCGTATTTCCTGGTCGCTGAGGCGGCTTGTATCCCGTCCTACGATGCGGCTCACTTGCCGCCTTCCTTCTTCCAAAGAACGGTCGGCGGCTCGGAATACCCTGCGCACTTCCCGGACGAGCGTCGTGCCTGCCAGACAGTAAAAGATAAGTATGCCCGTCACGAGATAGTACAAATAAGTTCCCCAGATCTCCCATTGCAGGCAGGCTGCCCATAAGGTGGCCAAGGCGAGATGGGCGGATAGGAACAGGGTGCAGGGCGTGGCGATGGTCCAGAAAGTCCCTTTGGCACGCCGATGGTTCCCGTGGTTGGCTTTCCGTTCAAAAAAACTGATCCAACGGCCGAAAGCCACTATGGGGTGCGGTAGCCGGGCGGGGTCTCCGGTGCAGAGGTCCAACCCCCATCCGATGAGTAAAGGAATAATGCTGTGCATAGTCGTGGTTATATGGAAAACATCCACTCTCCGATGGCGGAGAGCAGGCGGTCGTCTTCTTCGGGGGATTGTACGGCTATGCGGAAGTACCGTTCGTCCAATCCTTCAAAATTACCGGCATCGCGGATGAGCATGCCATGCGTTTCGGCCAAGTAGTCCTTCAGTGCCGAGGCCTTGCCCATCCGTAGCCGGGCCAACAGGTAGTGGGTCTCTCCTGGCCAAACTTCGGCTATGTGCAGGGCTTCCAATTGCCTGGCCACGCGTGCTCGCTCTTCTAATAAAGCTTGCAGGTCGAACCGAAAGTCTTTTTCATGTTCCGTCAGGAAGAGGGCGGCTTCCAATGCCAATGTGTTGACCGACCACGGCATTTTGTTCTGCCGGACACGCGCCGTCCATTCCCGCCGGGCGGTCAGGTAGCCGACGCGCAATCCCGGGATGCCGAAACGTTTCGTCAGGGAATGGAGCAATATGACGTTAGGCAGTGCGGCGGCTTCATGCGGAGAAAACAGCCTGCGCAGGGTGAAATCCTCATAACTTTGGTCGATGACGAACAGGACATCCGGATGCTGCGCGGCTAACCGTTTCATCTCATCGTGGGGAAGGACGGCTCCGGTCGGGTTGTTCGGATTACAGATCCACACGATGTCCACATCCTCCGGCAGATGGTCGGTGGTATAGATGGATTGTACCTGATGGCCGTGCAGGCGGCAGGCATCCGCATATTCCGAAAACGTGGGGGACAGGATGCAGGAACGTCTTCCGGAAAAAGCCTGCGCAACCAGATAGATGGCTTCTGTGGCTCCGCTCGTCAGGCAGACCGATTCTGCGCTTATCCCCATCGCTTGGGCCAGTTTGTTTTCTACGGCATACGGTGACGGTTCGGGATAGGAACGTACTTGCTCCCAACAGTTCTCCAAATGCCGGAACAAGGGGGCAAGCGATGTATGGTGATATACATTGCTGCTGAAGTTCAGGGTTATCTTACGGTTGTACCGGTATGAGTCGTCTCCGTGTCCGTTGAGCATGGTGATTCCATTTTGGGGCAAAGGTACGTAAAAATGATAAGATATGAGAGGGAGAGGGTGGATAAAAAACGGGGACGTGCACTCACTGCATGTCCCCGTTGGTTTAAGCCATGAAGAAACTTCTATGGATTAGAAGTTATATCCTAATTTGACCATAAACTTGCTGGTTTTGGTCTTTTCCGTGATTTCATTGAAATCGAGAGCATAACCGATGCCCACGTTGAACTTGCTGATGTCGAGTGTGGCTCCGATTTGCCATCCGAACTGCACACGGTTCCATTTCCAGTCGTCGGAACCATACAATTCGTTTACGTCGTCTTTGTCGAACAAGTTATAGCTTTCGTCGTATTCGTAATCGCTTCTGTCAATGTAGTCTTCAAACTCTGATGGAATATTAAGAGTGAATTCTTCCTTTTCTTTTGCCATTAGATTTACACGCAGATAGAAACCCGTGTAAGGCTTGATGGCCAACTGTTCGTTGATTTTTACGCCATAGACTAAATTTATGGGTATGTTCAAGCCTAATTGTGTGATAGAATTCTTGGATTCATATCCGACTGTATAGCCATAATATTCATCTGATTCGCTTTCACTGTCGCTATGGCGTGAGAAGTTGATTCCTATACCGGTTTGGATGAACAAGGGCAATTTCTTAGCGACTTTAAAAGCATGTTCGTAATCTACGGAGAATCCATTCATATCCAAGTCATCGGGGTCGTCGAAGTCTTGGTTGATGAATACGCGGTCATACGAGAACCGCAAACCTTTCCAAGCCTCTACGTCAGAAGATGATGAAGCTGATGAACCGCTGCCGTTCATGAACTGTGCGAAAGACATTGTAGAGCAACCCAACAACATCGCGGTCAATAAACACTTAAACTTTTTCATAATCCCAAATTTTGATGTTAGTAAATTATTTGATTAAACACTAATAGTTGAATGTCATACGCCAGATGTTGGCTTTGGCTTCTTTGTTTCCACGTTGCGACACAAAGTAGATGTAGTGTCCGTCCTTGCTCCACACCGGGCTGAGGTCGTCTGCGGCATGGTAGGTGAGTTGGGCAAATCCCGTTCCGTCCAGACGCGACACGAACAAGTCGGTATTGTAGTAAGAAAAAGAGCCGGTTTCTATTTTACTGCTTCCCACGAACAACAACCATTGTCCGTCCGGTGAGATGGAAGGAGAGGTGAAGTCGCGATCGGGTTGCGAGACGATGCATTCCTCCACTCCAGTCTCGTAGTTGACCTTCCATATCTCGCTGTGTCCCGCAGCATTGGGGCGCACGCAGATGAATGCCGGTTCGCCTTTGACGGGGTAGGGGTTCAGGCCTTGGGAGTAGTTGGCTAAGAAGTTGTTTTTCATGTCATGGCTCCATATGCTGATGCTTATGTTTTCCTGTCGGGCAAAGAATATCAAATTCATGTTCGCCGAATAAATCGGGGAATAGTCCATGTTGCCGGTTGTGATTTGGCGGCATACGAAACCCTTGTTGGCAGACGTTTGGAATATCTGGTTGGTCTTCCCGCGAGCCTCGGAGAACACGATTTGCTTACCGTCGGGTGAATAAGAAAAGTCCAATACGGCAGTACGGTTGGTTTTCTGGATGGAAGAACCTTGTTTACTCAAATCTTTAATGAAGATATTGGTCGTGTTGTTACGGAAAGACAGGTAGGCAATCTGGCTTCCGTCTGTGGAAATATCCAGAATGCGATTGGAGAACCAACCGATGCCTCGGTTGCTTCGTTTGACTTCCGGCATGCACACATAATCTGTGGTCTGGGAAATTTGGGTGAAATCGGTTCCCGATTCTTCCGGAACAGACACCACCGAGTAGTCTACGCTTTGAGCCATAATTGATTCACAAGCTAAAGCGAGTAGAAAAAACATGCTATAAGGTTGTATTCCGAATCTCATATCTGTGTTTCCTTTTTTGGTTTAAATGTATATCTCTTCATAAGAGAGCAATTGTGTGGCGTTTCATCTTGTTATATAGTATGATAGCCTTCTTGAAAAGACGGTTTCTCTTAACTTTCTCAACATTTTGTGCACATAATTTGTATTTTATCGGAAGATAATTTTGCGTTATACAATCTTTTGAATATTTTTGCATTAAATAGTTGCTCTCTTATGAAGAGATAAATCAAATTCTTCCATCGTTTTTCTTATTAATTTTTACTTTCTTTTGTCCGTTTTGGATTTATTTGTTTCCAAAAAGTAGGATGAAGAATCTTTTTTCTCTGAAATCTACTTCAGATAGATTTTATTTGCGTATATTTGTGTGAGGTGTGATAAATGCGCCGATATTGTTTAATTTAAAAACTTAATTTATGAAAAAAATCTTTTTAATGTTGGTAGCAGCTTTCATGGTGGGGGCAGCTACGATGAATGCACAAGTGAAAGGTGGAGAATTCATCTTGCGTGGTGGTTTTGCGGCTAATAATTTCAAAGGGGACAATACCGCAGGGTTGGACATGTTGCCGAGCTACAATATTAGCTTGGATTATAACAAGAACTTTTATAAAGGTGCTTATTGGAATGTGGGCTTGATGTTTGGTACGCGTGGTTTTGAGGCCGACCACTCTGATATGAAATTTCGGGCACATAATTTCAATATCCCGGTAACCATTGGTTATAAGTACAATTTGACAAACAACTTTGCCATTGACGGACGTTTCGGTGCTTTCTTCGGTGTTGATATGGGAGGCAAGATTAAATGGGACGTTGATGATGATTGGGAACATTGGGAAGAATTCGTGGATGATGAAATTAAGATTGGTGACATTGATGATTACAACCGTTGTGACGGAGGTATCTTGTTGGGCTTAGGCGTATGGTATAAACGTGTTAACTTTGAATACACCTTCAAGCGTGGTTTCGGAGAAGCGTGGGATGACGGCCCGGCCGGTGCGGTAAACCATATGATTCGTTTGGGTTACGCATTCTGATTTAGCAAATAAGGTAAGACTTTATGCGGCTTGCACTTGTGTGTGGGCCGCTTTTTTGTACCTTTGCGGAAATTTTGTTCGATTATAGATAATAAGGATGGCGAAAATTACTACGGTCGTTTTTGACTTGGACGGTACGTTGCTTAATACGTTGGACGATTTGGCGGATAGTACGAATTATGCTCTGGTACAGTTCGGATTTCCTCCGCGCAGTGTGGAGGAGGTGCGCAGTTTTGTGGGTAACGGAGTGCGCAAATTGATGGAACGTGCCGTGCCAACCGGTACGGATAGTGGGCGGTTTGAGGCTGTTTTCGACTGTTTCAAACGCTATTATGTGGAACATTGCATGGTGAAGACCGGTTTATATCCGGGTATTGCGGATTTGTTGCATGAACTGAAAATGGCCGGTTATAAGATTGCCATTGTGTCGAATAAACTGCAAGGCGGGGTGGATGAACTCTATCGTCATTATTTTCAGGATACGGTACAAGTGGCCGTAGGAGAGCGTGCCGGCATACGTCGCAAACCGGCTCCCGACATGGTGGAAATTGCATTGCAGGAACTGGGGGTGGAAAAGGACGAAGCCGTTTACGTGGGAGACTCGGATGTAGACGTGGCTACGGCTGCCCATGCGGGGCTTCCGTGTATTTCTGTATTATGGGGCTTCCGCGACCGGGATTTCTTGGAACGAAACGGGGCCGTCCGTTTTGCGGACAGCCCTGCTGATATACCCGGTCTGTTGGAATCCATTTCCAGGTTGTGAACTCCGGTCAGTCCTCAAGCGAGTAGTCTATCGTCGTTACGACACGTACCTGTTTTATATAAGGTGTGTTCGGATCCCGGTTCTCGATGGAGAATTGTCCTTGGTAGGCGCGTTGTATGCTTCCCAAGCGGCTTTCCGAGTCTTTGGCAAACTTTTCGGCAGCCGTACGTGCATTTTTGGTGGCTTCCTCTATCATTTTTGGCTTGATGTCGTTGAGGCTCGTGTAGTCGTATGCCACGTTGTAGCGGTAATCTCCGGAAATGATGGCAACTCCTTGTTTGAGCAGTTCGCTTTGTTCGTTGATGAGACCTCTCACCAAGTCTACTTGTTTAGAGGTGACCGTGATGACCGTGGTTACATTGTAGCGGTAGGGTTGCACGGTCGTATTATAGCGTTCGGCTTTGGTGTCGATGATTTCCGGGGCGTTTATGCTAATTTCATTCTCCTTGACCCCTTTGCTTTTCAGGAATGCGATGATTTTTGCATTGGATTCCTCTATCTCATTATAAAGGGATACCATATCGTTTCCCAAGACTTTATAAGTCAGCGGCCACGTAACCTTATCGGCTTTTACTTCCATTTCGGCTAACCCCTTGACGGTTACTACACGGCTGTGGGATGAAAACTCGCTGAGGCCATTGCGTACGAATACGCCGGCTAATGACAATCCTACGGCCAAGATAATGGCCTCTATTCTCCAATTCTTCATGCGTTAAAGTTTTAATGAATACAATCGTAAGAAGCAAATATAGCTGATATGTGGTGAATATGGCAAGGAGAAGTATGAAAAATCCTAAATATGCCCGAAAAAAATGTCCCATCTGTATTCCGGCCTTGTTAGAAAGCCGTATACAGATGGGACTATGGTTTGTTGCGGAACGTGTTTAATAGAGGTCTTCCCCGAGACCTCCGGCTCCGCAGATGTCTATCGGAACCAGCTCCATGTAATCGAGGACGAAGTTTCCGCTTTCACTGCTTGAAAGCACGGAACGCAAACGTATGGTATGGTGGGTGTTTGCTTTTACTTCCACGTTACAGATTTTACGACGCATCAAATCGTTCTGGTTATAATGAGTTACACAGACGCTTGCACTGTATCTTGGTGCGTCAGTTCCGTCGTTATTGTAGAACGCACCCTTAGGGCCGCTGTAGTATCCGTTATTCTTCATGACACGTGCATTCTCTTCCAATTCCTCAGAAGTATAGATACCGCTGGAGTTTTCTTCTTTGTTTCTCCAACCCTTGAAGCCGTTGTAAAGGCCGCCTACTCTTGCGTCGCTAGGGCCGTATCGCATGTCTATAGGAATGCCTTGAGGTACGCCGTCCACATAAACCTGTCCGATTCCGCGGTCGGCCAAGGCGCAATAACCTAAACGCAGTTCGTAGGTGCCGGGAGGCACATTAGGCAGGCGGAAGGTCACGTCGTAACTCGTACCCAAAACGCCTAATACGTCTCCATGCAAACTCGACCAATATACGATGGGGCGCTGTATGAAGAAAGTGGTGTTTTCGCTGAATGTGGCATTCTTTAAGTAACCGGGTGGAAGATAATAATTGTAACCTCCGGCTTCTGTCCCGTCTTCGCTGTTGTCTCCGGCGTTATAGGCTTGTGTAGGATTACCGCACAAGCGGATGTTGTTGTTGGTCAGTTCCGGCCACAACGTCATGAAGTCGATTCGCATACGGGTATTCATGACCTTGGCGCGCATGGTTTGGTCGTAGGCCAACACGTCGTCTATGTAGAAATAAGCCACATTCAACGAGAAGTTGTCGGTATTTTCAGGAGTCGTCAGATGGGCACCTCGGATGCGTTCATCATTGTTGTACGCGCTGGCATGACTATGGTTGATATAGTAATCACGTTCGTATTCTACCGCAGGGTCGATTGTACGGTAAACCCGTTCCAATTTTATTGTAGAAAAGTCTAACAAGGTGCCGACCCATTCCGTCGGGTCAAGATAAGCCGTATTGACTCCCCAACAGTTTACCAGTTTGGCCGTGCTAGTGAACAACCGGTCGAGGATATGGTAAGACAGGAACATGTGCAGGGGGTTATATTGGCTCTTCAATGAAGATTTGTTCCAATAAAGTTCTTTGTATGTCTTTCCGGTAGAAGGGTCTGTCTTGTCTAACCCGAAGATGCTGGCAGAAGTGTTGTCATCGTATTTTTCTTCAGCTAAGTCATACAGGGCGTCGATCTTTTCATCCATGGTCATGCCCTCGTTGAAACGGTCGTTGTATTTCTCGTAAAGTACTTTGTCGGGTACGATGAGAAGCGTGAAACCGCTATATCGATGATCCGGACGTTTGCCTACATAGTTTTCATTTCCGATACGCATGCTTTGTGTGAATGGAGCGTAGTTGTTTTTCCATTCTTCGTAGTCATCATCACGGTAGCGTGACAGGGAGTCGAGCAGTGCGGTCCGTTTGAGGGCTTCATAGAAGATGGTGAAATCTTCATGGTTCTCATCCAATAGGCTGGCTCCCAGACTGGTATTGGGTACTAAAACCTTGTCTACAGGATGTACTACTCCGTTTTCTACAGAGTCATTCTTCAGTTCGTTGATGATGGCGGCACGTCGGTTAATGACGCTGAGCGTCATACCGTTGGCATCGACCGTGTCACCATCGGTCACGATAATCAAGGGTAAATCCAATTGGTTGCTTTCCTGATGCGTCTCAGAAAGGTTGTATGTGTACAACGTTCGTTCTATAAGGCAGGCTTTTACCAACGTGTCGCAAAAAGATGCCGGAATGTCTTCGACGGAGGCGTATCCTCTTTCTTTTAGAAAAGCTTCCACGCCGGAGTTTACGGGCGGGAACAGCGTCCTCGCTCCCCGGCTTGCCAACAAGTCCATTCTGCCGGCTCGTTCTACGATGCGTTTGAACTGGCTGAAATCTTCACGGTTCGCCAAAAAATCACTCATCATTTCACCGGTGAAAGTGTAGTAACTGTCGGCTGCAAGGTCATCGTTACAACTTGTGAGAATCCCACCCTGTCCTATTAAAAGGAGGATGGCGCAGATACATGGGGTAATTTTGGATAGATACTTCATGGATCGAATAGGTTTTATTAGGTTAATTTTATTTGTTTTCGGGTTGTAAAGGTACTAAAGAAATATATAATATATTCATTTTTTCTGTTAAAAATGGAATTACCTCCTAATAAAAGCAAAAAAGACCTATCCTCCATTGTCAATAATGAAGGGTAGGCAGGGATGTGTACCGTTGTGGCAAGCGGTAACGTCTTCGCGAGAATTCAGCCTGTCAATAGAGGTCTTCCCCAAGACCTCCGGCCCCGCAGATGTCTATCGGAACCAATTCCATGAAGTCAAGCGTGAAATCAGAAGTTTCGCTACTGGTCAATACGGAGCGTAAACGTACGGAGTGGTGGGTATTGGGTTTTACTTCCACGTTGCAGATTTTGCGGCGCAGCAAGTTTACTGAGTTATAATAAATGGTACATGTGTTTGCGCTGTATCTCGGTGCGTCGTTCCCGTCATTACCGAAGAATACGCTTTTGGGAGCACTGTAATAACCGTTGTTCTTCATGATTCGGGCGTTTTCTTCCAACTCTTCCGTGGTATAGATTCCACCGGCATTCTCGTCTTTGTTGCGCCAACCAGCCCATCCGTTGTAGAGACCACCGATACTTCCGTCGTTTCCGAAAATGCGCATGTCCATGGGTAGACCCTGTGGAATACCGTCCACGTAGACCTGGCCGATGCCACGGGATTCCAAAGCAGTGTACCCCAACCGCAGTTCGTATGTTCCGGGCGGCACGCTCGGCAGGCGGAACGTGATGTCGTAGCTTGTTCCCAATATGCCTACCACGTCCCCGCCCATATTAGACCATTGTACGATGGGACGCTCCAAGAAGAATATGGTGTTTTCACTGAACTTCACGTTCTTCAGGTAACCCGGTGGGAGATAATAATTGTGGCCTCCGGCTTCGGTTCCCTCTTCGCTGTTGTCCCCGGCGTTGTAACCCTGAGTGGGGTTTCCGCAAAGACGGATGTTGTTGGTGGTCAGTTCGGGCCACAAGGTTAGTACGTCAATGCGCATGCGTGTGTTCATCACCTTGTTACGCATGGTCTGGTCGTAGGCCAATACGTCGTCCACGTAATAATAGGCCACGTTCAATGAAAAGTTGTCCGCATTTTCAGGAGTTGTCAGGTGGGCACCGCGGATTCGTTCGTAATTGTTATAAGCACAGGCTTGGCTATGGTTGATGTAGAAGTCCCGTTCATATTCCACCGCCGGGTCGATTGTGCTATACACTTTTTCCAGTTTGATGGTAGAGAAGTCGAGCATCGTTCCCACCCATTCCGTCGGGTCGGCATAGGCCGTGTAGATTTGCCAACAGTTGATGAGCTTGGCCGTACTGGTGAACAGGCGGTCGAGGATGTGGTAGGACAGGAACATGTTCAACGGGTTATGCCGGCTTTTCAGGGAGGATTTGTTCCAATACAACTCCTTATAAGTCTTGCCGGTGGCAGGGTCAGTCTTGTCCAACCCGAAGATGCCGGCTGAAATGTTGTCATCGTACTTTTCTACGGCCAAGTCGTACAGTGCATCAATCTTTTGGTCCATGGTCATGCTTTCGTTGAAACGGTCGGAGTATTTTTCGTAAAGAACCTTGTCCGGTACGATAAAAAGGGTAAACCCGCTATAACGATGGTCGGGGCGTTTGCCCACGTAGTCCTCGTTCCCGATACGCATGCTTTGCGTGAATGGGGCATAATTGTTTTTCCACACTTCGTAATCGTCGTCACGGTAACGGGAGAGCGAATCGAGCAGTGCGGTCCGTTTGAGGGCTTCATAGAAAATGGTGAAGTCCTGGTGGTTATCGTCCAACAGGCTGGCTCCGAGACTGGTGTTGGGCACAATCACCTTGTCCACGGGATGCACCACGCCGTTTTCCACGGAGTCGTTCTTCAATTCGTTGATGATGGCGGCACGCCGGTTGATGACGCTGAGTGTCATTCCGTTGGCATCGACCGTGTCTCCGTCGGTCACGATGATTACGGGCAGGTCAAGTTGGTTGCTTTCCTGATGTGTTTCGGACAGGTTGTATGTGTACAATGTCCGTTCCACCAGGCAGGCTTTGACGAGCGTGTCGCAAAAAGATGCCGGAATGTCCTCGACGGAGGCGTATCCCCTTTCTTTCAGGAAATCTTCCACGCCGGAGTTCACGGGCGGGAACAGCGTCCTTGCTCCCCGGCTTGCCAGCAAGTCCATTCTTCCTGCCCTCTCCACTATACGCTTGAATTGGCTGAAATCTTCATGGTTGTCCAGGAAGTCGCTCATCATTTCTCCCGTGAATGTGTAGTAGCTGTCGGCGGGAAGGTCGTCATTGCAACCGGAAAAAAGGGGTATCTGTGCGACCGAGAGCAATAGGGCGCATAGGGATATCCAAGATTTGAATTTGTTTTCCATAATCTTAAAATTTGTAAGAATAAAAATTAGATTAATTCACTCTTGATTTCTTGTCAGATATGCAAAGGTATAAAAAGCTACACTAACCAGAATAGGATGATATTGTCCGAAACTTGGATAATAAATGCAAAATCTTGTTCATTATGTCGGACTTAAGTGAAAGGACGGTGAAAGCCGCACGCCAATGACATAGGGTCGTAATGGTGTGCGGCTTTAAACCAAAGATATTTTAATCAGCCTTATTAGTAAAGGTCCTCTCCAAGACCTCCGGCTCCGCAGATGTCTATGGGTACAAGTTCCATGTAGTCAAGGGTGAAGTTTCCACTTTCGCTACTAGTTAGTACAGAACGCAAGCGTATGGTGTGGTGTGTATTGGCTTTTACTTCCACATTGCAGATTTTACGGCGCATTAAGTTATCTTGGTTATAATAAATAGTACAAGTATTTGCGCTGTATCTTGGCGCGTCGTTACCGTCATTTCCGTAGAATACACTTTTGGGAGCACTGTAGTAGCCGTTGTTTTTCATTACCCGGGCATTTTCTTCCAGCTCTTCCGATGTGTAAATACCACTGGAATTTTCTTCTTTGTTTCTCCAACCTTTGCCCCCGTTATAGAGTCCGCCTACTCTTGCGTCACTTGCGCTATAGCGCATATCCATTGGGATACCTTGTGGAATGCCGTCCACGTAGACTTGACCGATGCCACGATCCACTAAGGCACAGTAACCTAAACGAAGCTCGTATGTTCCGGGCGGTACGTTCGGCAGTCGGAATGTTACATCGTAACTTGTTCCCAGTATGCCTAATACATCTCCACCCATGTTGGACCAATATACGATGGGGCGCGATATGAAGAATGTGGTATTGTCGCTGATGGACACGTTTCTTAGATAACCGGGTGGAAGGTAGTAATTGAAGCCGCCTGCTTCGGTTCCGTCTTCACTGTTGTCACCAGAATTATAAGCTTGTGTAGGATTCCCGGCCAAACGGATATTATTATTGGTCAGTTCCGGCCAAAGTGTCATGAAATCAATGCGCATGCGTGTGTTCATCACCTTGTTGCGCATGGTTGGGTCGTAGGCCAACACGTCGTCCACGTAATAATAGGCCACGTTCAATGAAAAGTTGTCTGCATTTTCAGGAGTTGTCAAGTGGGCGCCGCGGATTCGTTCGTAGTTGTTGTACATGCAAGCTTCGCTATGATTGATGTAGAACTCGCGCTCGTACTCCACGGCCGGATCGATTGTACGGTACACTTTTTCCAGTTTGATGGAGGAAAAATCCAGCATCGTTCCCACCCATTCCGTCGGGTCGGCATAGGCCGTGTTGATTTGCCAACAGTTGATGAGCTTGGCCGTACTGGTGAACAGGCGGTCGAGGATATGGTAGGACAGGAACATGTTCAACGGGTTATACCGGCTTTTCAGGGAGGATTTGTCCCAATACAGTTCTTTATAAGTCTTGCCTGAGGCGGGTTCTGTCTTGTCCAGCCCGAAAATACTGGCAGATGTGTTGTCGTTGTATTTTTCTACGGCCAAGTCGTACAGTGCATCAATCTTTTGATCCATGGTCATATCCTCGTTGAAACGGTCCGGATACTTCTCATAAAGCACCTTGTCGGGCACGATGAAGAGGGTAAAACCGCTGTATCGATGGTCGGGGCGTTTGCCCACGTAGTCCTCGTTCCCGATGTGCATGCTTTGTGTAAATTCTTTATAGTTATTTTTCCACACTTCGTAATCATCATCGCGGTAACGTGACAAGGAATCGAGCAGGGCCGTCCGTTTGAGGGCTTCATAGAAAATGGTGAAGTCCTGGTGGTTATCGTCCAACAGGCTGGCTCCGAGACTGGTGTTGGGCACAATCACCTTGTCCACGGGATGCACCACGCCGTTTTCCACGGAGTCGTTCTTCAATTCGTTGATGATGGCGGCACGCCGGTTGATGACGCTGAGTGTCATTCCGTTGGCATCGACCGTGTCTCCGTCGGTCACGATGATTACGGGCAGGTCAAGTTGGTTGCTTTCCTGATGTGTTTCGGACAGGTTGTATGTGTACAATGTCCGTTCCACCAGGCAGGCTTTGACGAGCGTGTCGCAAAAAGATGCCGGAATGTCCTCGACGGAGGCGTATCCCCTTTCTTTCAGGAAATCTTCCACGCCGGAGTTCACGGGCGGGAACAGCGTCCTTGCTCCCCGGCTTGCCAGCAAGTCCATTCTTCCTGCCCTCTCCACTATACGCTTGAATTGGCTGAAATCTTCATGGTTGTCCAGGAAGTCGCTCATCATTTCTCCCGTGAATGTGTAATAGCTGTCGGCGGCAAGGTCGTCGTTACAACTCGGAAATAAAGTCGTTAGCATGAACGAGAACAACACCGCACCCATAGATAAGATGGGGCTGATTTTATTTTTCATAACCTTAAATTTTAATATGTTGAAAATAAAAATTAGATTAATATAGTTTTATTTTTTTTATACAAAGATATGAAAATAAACATCCATAAAATAGGATTATGTTATTCAGAAATTGGATAATAAATGCCAATTTGGAAAGGAAAATTAGGGGGATTTCTCATGCGCTCTTCCCAAAGGGGGTTGCAAAAAAGTCTTTCATCTTTCAGGATATGTGGTAAACGACTATCATATAATATATTGTGAACTGAAAGATTAAATACCTATCTTTCAGTTTCCTTTCATGGCTGAAGGTCGTCAAACGTTCTGCGTCAAACGATATTTCATTCTCAGCCAAATGATTTTTCATTCTCAGCCGATTGGTTTTCCGTTCTTTTCCAAAAGAAATGAAGCATGGCTGAAAGATGACCGGAACAACTTTCAGTTTATAATAATTTGATTATTATATATTTATATTGTGTGCTGAAGGATGAAGCAGGTTTTTTGGAAAATTCCAGTGTAGGGGGATGTCCCTCGATGGCTTGCTGTTACCCAAAATGGAGTTAAGGGTTGTGTTCGTAAAAAACGAATGCTGCACACCTGCGGTAATGAATTGCGAAGGCGTGCGGCATCCAGATGTTTAAAAGTTTTTTTACAACTTGATGGCCTGTGCTTTTCCGTTGTAACGTACGGAACGGCTAAACTGGGTCGGTTCTTTGTCGCCCGAAGGGGATTGGCGGTCTACTACGAGGATACGGAAGTTACGTTTCTTCAACATTCCTTTGTATTCGCCTTTACGGTCATCTATGGTCAGTGTGCGGGTTACGTCATCCCAATGGAAACGGATTTGGCTGAAAGCTCCTTTTTCATAATTGTAATTGTCGCCTTCGTCTTCATAGAGGGTGAACTCGCCGTCGGCTCCCGGATAGATACGGATTTCCAAGTTGTCCCACTTCTTTTCGGATGTGTATTGCACTGCAGGGCCGAAGGCCATGATGGAACCGGCTTTCACGTACACCGGCATGATGTCGATGGGGCATGGCATATTGACCGTTTGCCCTCCGGCATGCAATTCGTTCGTCCAAAAGTTGTACCATTTGGCACCTTGGGGCAGATAGACTTTTACATTCTTCACGGCCTTGGCCACATCGGGTACTGAAGTGTATCCCTTTTTGGTCTTGGGGTCTAAATAGGTGTAAAGTGAATCTGTAACGGGCATCACGAGCAGGTTGCGGCCAAACATGTATTCATTGTCGGTCCGGATGGCTTTCTTGTCTTTGGGGAAATCCATAACGAACGGGCGCATGATGCTGCCGTTATTTTGGGTGGCTTCACCGCAAAGGCTATATATATAAGGCAAAAGCCGGTAACGCAGTTCAACGAAATCTTTTTGGACATCGTAGGCCCAATAGCCCGGTTCACCGAACTTGTAGATTTCGCTTTCCATGGGCGAAGAACAGTGGTTACGCATGATAGGCATGAAACAACCCCATTGCATCCAACGGACTTGCAATTCCTGCATGGCCACGTTGTGCCAGTCATTGTTATATTCCCAACCGAAGAAACCTCCTATGTCCGTGTTCCAGTAAGGGATACCGCAAAGCGAGTAATTTAATCCGCCCGCAATTTGGGCACGCATGACATTCCATTGTGAAGACACATCACCGCTCCAACAGAATGAGCCGTAACGCTGTTGGCCAAAGTATGAGGAACGGGTCATGAGGAACAGGCGTTTGCTGTCCGATACGGCACGTTGGTGTTCGTATACGCCTTGGTTGCTGACAAGCGGGAAGGCATTGTGCACGCTACGGAAAGTGCCGTCTGCCGTAGGAAGGCTGAATTCTTTCTCACCCATGTCAAAGCGGTCCGGTTCCGTGGAGTCTGTCCACCAGGCATCAATGCCCAAGTCGTAAAGGTTCTTCAGGTAACGCCAATACAAATCCCGTGCCTTGGGATTGAAGGGGTCATAGGGGTGTACTCCGGCATTACGTGGCCATGTCTCGAACTTTAATAACGCATTCATGGCATCCAGTTCCTTGTATTGGTCTGTCCAAGGTCCGAAGCTGGCCCATACGGAAATCATCAGGTGGGCGTTGTTCTTGTGCACATATTCCACCATTTCTTTGGGGGTCTTGATGCGTGGCTCCGGATATTTGGCATTGGGATCTTCGCCGTTAGGCAAATATCTCATCCATTCCGGGTCTCCCATTTTGTTGATGTAGCGCGGGTTCATGAACTTCATGGCATTCCAATTGGAATCGCATCCCCAGTATTGCCAGTCTTGCACGATACCGTCCAAGGGAATCTCCAAATCGCGGTATTTGTCCAATACACCACACAGTTCATCGGGGCTTTTGTAACGTTCACGGCATTGCCAGAATCCCATGGTCCAGAGTGGAAGCATGGAGGCTTGTCCTGTCAGCTCACGTACGCCGGCAATGACACCGTCTTGTGTGCCGTCTTTATAAATAATGTAATAGTCGCTCATCAGTCCGGCTTCGCTGTTGAAACTGGTTTCCTGCGGTGTGTCGGAGAAAAGGGTAGGTGACGGGTTGTCCCAATAGAGGCCGTAACCTTTTTCCGACGTGATGTAGGGGATACATACGCGAGTGTTTTCATTACGTAGCATCAGTTCTTGGCCGCGTTGGTTCAACTTGCCTGTTTGTTGTTGTCCCAGTCCAAAAATGGTTTCGTCGGGTTCGAGCATGAAACGTTGCGTCACGCGGTAACTGGCATGAGGGCCGTCTTTGCATGGAATGAAGTTCGTGCCAAATTCTTTTTCCTGTATCAATAAGTTGCCTTGGAGGTCTTTAAATGTGATTTTGCCGGAATTCTTATCCATGATGACTTCTAAGTTTTGAGTTTTCATGGATAAATTGCCGCCCTGTTCCGTATAGGAAATATCTATGTTTTCCGGTGTCTTGATGACCGGATAGCTTTTTTTGTCGGGCATTTGGCGTGCGGGGTACTTGATAACACGCACGATGGCGTCGGAATAGAAACGTATTTCTTCCGTCACATCTTGTGTGCGGATGAAATTTTTTGCGCCTTCCGCCGTTCGTGTCACCTCTTGTGCGTGCAGGCAGGCCATGCAAGCCAAGCCATAAAATGTCAATAAGGTTTTTCTCATGTCTTGAAAACTTTTAAAGTGAATGTTGATGGTGCAAAGTTATTCCAGAACAGATAAAAACCAGTAACAATTATGTTGAAACGTGTGGTAATTATGTTGATTCTTGCTCTTTTTCGGCGTATTCCGAAGGTCGGCAGCCAAATTCTTCCTGGAAACATTTGCTCATGTAGCTGGCCGAGCTGAATCCTACTTGTTCTGCTATGTCTGCCATGTTCATCCCCCCCTTTCGGATGAGGTCTGCGGCTCGCCGCAGACGAATGCTCCGGATGAACAGGCTAGGCGATTTGTCTATTAACGTATTTAATTTTTTATACAATCCGCTGCGTTCCATGCATAGGTCTTTACTAAGCTGCTCTACGGTGTATCCCGGGCTGTTCAGGTGAGCCTCAACCAAAGCTACGGCCTTGTTTAAAAAATCACTGTCATTGGCGCTGATAGGTGGTTCTTCTTTTTCTTGTGGTTTGTTGTCGCGTGTATTGGCTATTGAGGCTTGTTGTTCGTAACTGTCGCACCGTTCGATAAGGTGTTGGATGCGTAGGAGAAGAATGTCTTCTTTGTGCCGGCGCAGGATACGTCGTTTGGTCTGACGTATATATAGGCGTATTCCGATGGCTGCCAATAGCAGGAGTAGGATGGCATAACTTGCGTAAGCCCAACGGGTAAGCCACCATGGGGCATGGATCGTGAATGTGACATCCGTGACAGGGCCATCCCAAAGGTGGGATTGTGTGGAAGCCATGACTTCCAGGCGGTAGTTTCCGGGTGGGAGAAGGGAAAAGGTCAGATGCAGGTTGCCTTTGTGGTCTATGATACTGCTATTGGCTTGCGGGCGTACTATATGCCATGTGGAGTCACCTTCGTGGATGAGACGGTAACGGTAATAGGTGTGTGTAGGCCAGGCATAGTTCAGGGCAGAAAAGTCGAAGCCGATGTGGTTCTGCCTGTAATTGAACTCGAAATGTTTGATGTAGGGCGGGGCTTGTGGAAGAAGAGGATGCGTGTGGGTGGAATCCTGTGAGATGTGTACTGGCTCTCCGTACAAAGACAGACTGATGAGAAGGGGGAGGAAATCCTTGCGGGGGATTTCCACGCTGTCGGGGTGGAACATCGTCCATCCGTTCACTCCCCCCATCAAAATGCTTCCGTCCGGCAAATTTTGTACTTCTTGGTTACGGTACTCCCCTTTGAGCGTTCCGTCTTCCTGCCGGTAATTGGTAAACCATGCCGAATCTGCGTTTTCGTTGACGGTCAGGCGCGAGATGCCATCACTTGTGGACAGCCATATTTGCCCGTGCCCGTCTTCCGTGATGGCATGGATGAAGTTGTTGGGTAATCCGTCTTCCGTATAGAATGTACGGTATTGGTCTTGTCCGGGGAAGAAAAGGCGCAGCCCGTCCGGCGTGCCGGCCCATGTCCGCCCGTGGCGGTCGGTATGCACGTCATTGTACTGTTGCCCTTTGAAAATGGGCGGGCGTCGTGCCCGTTGTCTTGTAGCCGTTTTCAGGGAATCCTCAAATGGCAGTTCTTCCTGCGTGGCCGTGGAGATGAATTTGAAACGTTCGGGGTGGGTGTAGAGTATGCCACGGTTTCCTGTGCCCAACCAAATGCCCTGTTGGCGGTCTTGGTATATGGTGTTGAGGTCGGTCTGTAGTTGCTTGCCGTCGGTCGTACGGAGGCTAGATTGGAAATGGGCTTTGCCGTTGGCCAGGTTGATGGCCCAAATACCGTTCAGGCTGCTGATGTAAGCCATTTGGGGAGATGGGACTATCAACGTGTGCAAGGGGCTTTGGGTATCCAATAATTGCTTCCATGTGCGCGATTTTGGGAAAAAGGCGAACAATCCGGACTTCATGCCGCTCCTGACTTGGTAGAAGTTGCCGTCAGGTCCCTTGACCACGAGCGAGGTGCGGCCGTAGTTTGCATGTTCGCTTTCCGGATAAGCCGTTGCCCGGTAAAGCAGTTTACCTTGGTTTTGTGAGTAGCAAAGCACTTCCCCGGAACTGGAAAAAAGGTAAATTCGCCCGTCCGAGACTTCAACGTCCTGCAACTCGCCGGCATCTTTCGGGAGTAAAAGGTAACGTTTCTTCCGGGTTTCCCAAATTCCTTTGGAAGAGACCAACCATAATCCCTTTTCGGAGTCCACGAACAAGTCGTTTACTTTTTCCCGTATCCCCGTTTCTGAGAAAACCTGTTCCGGTTGCTTGAGGTATCGTTCATGCCGGAGGTCGAGGCACCATGCTTTGCCGTAATCCTTTACCCAAAGTCTTTCATGGTCGCCTACATATACATGGTAATGCCCATGGTAACCGTCGATGGCATACACGTCGGAGTCGTTCCGGTGTATGTAATGGAACCGCATGCCGTCGTATAGGTTGATGTTACCTAATGTCGTGAAGACCATCCGTCCGTCCGGCAGTTGCAGGATATGTTGCACTTGGTTGTCGCTTAGGCCGTCCGACGCATCCAATCGGCTGAAAACGTACGGAAGGGCATTGGCGGGAAGACAGGCGAGGAAGCAAATGAACAGGACGGGATAAAGCAATATATGTTTCATGATGCTCAGATATTGATTTTCACTACGCCGCCGTAGGATGTCAGATGCTTGAAACCGTCTTCCAACGGGATGGCACCGGCATAAACTTGGGCACAAATCAGTACTCCGCCGTGGGCGAAGATGGCTACACGCCGGTAGTCCTTCCTGTTCAGGTCGTCCAAGAAGGCTGCTACTCGGGCATAAAGGTCGCGGAACGATTCTCCGCCTGTGGTCGGTTGGTTCAGGAAGTCGTCGTACCAAAGTTGTAACCGTTCGTCGATGATGTCATCGAAACGTTGCATTTCCCAGTCGCCCATATTCATTTCTTTCAGCCGTTCGTCCCGTTCGGCAGCGGGATAACCGCAGAATGTGGCTAACTTGGCCGCCCGGCTGAGCGGACTGGTGTACACGTGGTCGAAAGTGAGGTTGCCAAGCCGTAGTCGGGTGGCAGTGGCTTCGCGCCGGAATGTGGCACGGAGGGGAACATCCGTAAAACCGTAGCAAGTGCCGCGTGGGACGTCTACTGAGGTATGTCGGGCTAAATAGATTTCCATGACGGGATTATATGAAATGGTAAAGTATGACAATAGATAAATAGAAACTCAACTCACAGAGCAAGAACAAGGCACCGCAACAGTCGCCCGTATAACCTTGCAACCGGCGTTTCATCCAGCCGGTGAGCAGAAGTTCCGTAACCGGGGGAGCCAGAAAAGCCCAGAAAGGGAAAACGGTCGGGCCGGACAGGAGCCACGCTACGCATGGGACAAGGGCGAGCAGGCAACGGAATACGTGGCTAGCGATAGCCTGTTTATTCCAGACGGAGTAAACGACCCCCGCTTTGGCTTGTTCTGCCGTCCGGGCGTAGGGGAGTTGCAGGATGATGAAACTGCTGCATGCTTTGGCATACACGTCGGCTGTGAAGATAATGGCCGGAGCCATACAAAGCGGCAGAGCCGAGACCAGACTGATTAGCAGTCCGATGTAGAAGACCAGTCCCAGGACACCATACGTACCGATATGGGAATCCTTCATGATGGCCAATGTACGTTCGCGTGTGGTACCTCCGCCGAATCCGTCACAGAAGTCAGCCAATCCGTCTTCATGCAAGGCACCGGTAAGCCACAAGCGTGTGCCTGTCGCTGCCAAAGCAGCCGTGGTGACCGGTAGAATCCCTGAAACAAGCCAGAAAACGAGAGCGGCCGTACCTCCCGTGAGCCAACCTGCGAACGGCCAGTAGTCTACCACGTGTTTGAAATACTTGGCGTCCACTTGCCGGATGCGCCAGAAAGGCAGGCGCGTGAAGAAAATCAGTGAAGCCCATAGTCGGTCTGTCATAGTGGGATGCGGGATTAAAAGTATTTGGTAATGTGAGCGTTTTCGAAGTTGTTCATTTCGTTGAGCATGCGGACGGCGGATTGCAAGAGCGGATAGGCGCACAAAGCACCTGTGCCCTCACCGAGGCGCAAGCCTATCTGGAGCAGCCCTCGGGCATGCAAGGCTGCGAGCATCCGCCGGTGTCCGGCCTCGTCGCCTTCGTGGCAGAACACGGCATAGTGGCGTATGGCCGGATAAAGCCGTGAGGCCATCAGCATGCAGGCCGTCATGATGAAACCGTCCACCAGAATCACCATGCCCAATTCGGCGGCACGCAGCATCGCACCGATGGCCGCCGTCATTTCGAAGCCGCCGAACCAACGGAGCATTTCCGTGGCGTACTGGGTTGAACAGACATCGGCATCTTGCAGGTCGGGATGATGGGCGCGGAAATGCTGTACGGCATTTTGCAGGACCTCGTATTTGTGGCGGATACCGGCATTGTCCAGTCCGGCTCCTGCCCCCACGCACATTTCCAACGGCGTGCCGGTCAGCAAGTGCATCCAAATGGAAGAAGGAGAGGTGTTGCCAATTCCCATTTCGCCTATGCTGACGACGTTACAGCCCCGTTCGTGGCATTCTGTCACCATGCGGGCACCGGTTTCTATGCATCGGTCCGTTTCCTCTTCCGTCATGGCCGCTTCGTGAAGGAAGTTCCGTGTACCACGTGCTACTTTACAGTCGATGATGCCGGGATAGGAATGCAAATCGTAGTCCACTCCCATGTCTATCAGGAACAGGTCGAAACCGTGTTGGCGGCAGAACATATTTACTCCGCCTCCCCCGTGGCTGAAGTTAATCATCTGTTGCCAGGTGATTTCGCGAGGGGATATGCTGACTCCTTCGCGTTCGATTCCATGGTCGGCACCGAACAGCAGGTGGCAAGGGTGGCGCAATTCCGGTGAGAGCGTGTGTTGTATCAGGCCGATTTGCAGGGCTAATTCTTCCAACCGTCCCATCGACCCTTTCGGCTTGTTCAGGTTGTCTATTTTGTTTTGCAGGGCAGGGCGCAAAGCCTCGTCCGGAGTCGTAATTCGGAATGTTTTCATGTTCATTTGATTTTCACAGGGATACCGCTCACCATCAGGTAGACCTCATCGGCCTGGGACGCTACGAATTGGTTGGTCCAACCCAACAAGTCGGTAAAGCGGCGTTGCACTTCGTTAGTCGATACGCCTCCCATCCCGATTTCGTTGGTTACGAATATGAAAGTCGCCTCCTGCGAAGTGAAGCGCAGGAATTCTTCTTTCACGGCTTGCAGCGTCTCCTCTACTTGCCGGATTCCGGCTTGGGCCTGTCGGCTTTCCACGGTGTCAGAGGGATTCGGAACCCGGGAACCCGGCTGCGGCGTATAGTCGAAAAAAAAATTCGTGGTCCACAGCGTGACGCAATCCACCAACACCGTCCGTCCCCTCAGGTCGTGGCGGCTCAGGTATTTTTCTTCCTCAATGTTGGTCCATTGCGGGCCTCGCCGTTCGCGGTGGATATGTACGCGTTGGCGGAACTCCTCGTCCCAAATGCGTGCCGTGGCCATGTAAACAGGCTGTTCGGACAGTCGCAGTGCCAACTGTTCGGCATACATGCTTTTACCGGAGCGTTCTCCTCCTGTAATCAGAATAATTCTTTTCATGTCCGCAAAGATAGCCATTTATTTTCCTATTCATGTCCGTGGTTATTGGAAATCGTTCCCTTTTTCAAAAAAAGTCCAACCGCAGGTCCGGACGCTTGTAGAGTGGGTCCGGGCTTGCGGTTGGGTATGGAGCCTTCGGGCGTTTTTTATTTGATGTTTTCCCGGATACGTGTCAGGTAGCGGTTCAGCCCTTCTTCGTCGCGCTCGTCGATGATGTGGATGAGGCTTTTCAACTCTTCGCGGATGCGCTCCACATGACTTTTGGTACGCGGGTTGAAAAGGATTTCCCGAAGGAGGCAGTCGTCTTCGCTCAGCACGCCCTGGGCTATTTTCAGATGGCGTTTGAATGTCGTGCCCGGGGCATCCTGATGTTTCATCACCGCAGCGAAGGTGAAAGTCGATACGAAAGGAATACTGAGCGAGTAGGCCATGGTCTCATCATGTTCCTCGAACGAGTATTCGCAGACATGTAATCCGAGCCGACTGTATAAGTCACGGAAAAAGATGCGTCCCATATAGTCGCCTTCGTTGATGACAATGGCGTTCTCGTGGTTCAGGCTGCCTAAGTTGGCAAACGTGGGGCCGAACATGGGGTGTGTGCTGACATAACGCATGCCTGCACCTTCATAAAACTCCTTGAATCCCGTTTTGACGGACGAAATGTCGCTCAGGATACAGTCTTGAGGCAGGTGGGGAATCACTTGCCGGAAGACATCCAGTGTATATTTCAGTGTCACGGCATTGATGACCAGTTCGGGGCGGAATGCGTCTATTTCGTCCATCGAGGTGAAACGTTGCGTATTGTACATGAACCGTAGCCGTTTGGCATCGATGTCGTATACTGCCGTCTCATGGTCGAAACTCAGCAAGTCCACGAAGAATGAGCCCATTTTCCCGGCTCCTAAAATGAGTATTCTCATGATGTTTGTTCTTTTTGTCCGTGCTTACTTGTTAATGATGTCCATTTGTTGGCGTACGCTTTCCTCGTGGATGGCTTCATAGATTTTCCTGACGAAATCTGCGTCCATTCCACAGAGTACGCCTTGCGCCCCCCGTTTGTCAAGGATTTCAGAGTAGCGTCCGGTTTGCACCACGGCCATGTCGTGTTCCTTTTTATAGGTCGCGATTTCGCGGCTCACACGCATCCTGCGGGTCAACAGGTCCATCAGGTCATTGTCCAAGGTATCTATCTGTTTGCGCAGGGCTGACAGGCTTTCTGTCATTTCCACGTTCTCGCGTACCACCAGACGGTCAAGTATGAAGTCGAGCACATCGGGCATGACTTGTTGTTTGGCGTCGCTCCACGCACAATCCGGGTTACAGTGGCTTTCTACTATCAATCCGTTGAAGCCCATATCCATGGCCTGTTGGCAGAGCGGGGCAATCAAGTCGCGGCGTCCGCCGATGTGGCTCGGGTCGCAGATGAGGGGCAAGTTGGGGAAACGGCGGTGCAGTTCGATGGGGATGTGCCACATGGGAGCATTGCGGTAGATTTTCTGGTCGATGCTGGAGAATCCGCGGTGGATGGCCCCCAAACGGGTGATGCCTGCCCCGTTGATGCGCTGTAAGGCTCCTATCCAAAGTTCGATGTCGGGATTCACCGGATTTTTGACCAAAACCGGGATGTCCACACCTTTGAGGGAATCGGCCAGTTCCTGCATGGCGAAAGGATTAGCTGTAGTACGTGCTCCGACCCAAAGTAAGTCCACTCCGGCTTTGAGAGACGCTTCCACATGCTTGGGCATGGCCACTTCGGTGGCTATCAGCATGCCGGTCTCTTCCTTGACGCGTTGCAGCCAGGGTAATGCCGTCTCGCCCATACCTTCGAATCCTCCCGGTTTGGTACGTGGCTTCCATACACCGGCACGGAATATCTTGAATCCTTTTTCGGCCAGTTGCCGGGCGGTGGCCATGACTTGTTCCTCTGTTTCGGCACTGCAGGGGCCGGCGATGACGAGGGGTCGCTTGTTTTCGTCTATTCCCGGAAGGTTCAGGGAAGTTAATCGTAAATCGTCCATATCGTTATGTTTTTAATTCTATGCTTTTTGGTGCTTAAAATACTTTTCGGATACGTTCCAAAGCTTCGGCTATTTTCTCTTTTTTGGCGCAAAGCGAAATCCGGATATACCGGTTACCGTTACTGCCGAAGATGAATCCCGGCGTGATGAAGACCCGTGCCTCGTGCAGAATCTTCTCCGTAAGTTGTTCCACGTTGTCGCAACTTTCCGGGATGCGCCCCCAAAGGAACATGCCCACTTGCGTCGGGTCGAAGGTGCAGCCCAGTGTGCGCATGATTTCCTCGGCCAGTGCCCGGCGTTCGGCGTACACGTGTATGTTGGCTTCTTCGTGCCATTGGGCATCGTTCCGGTAGGCGGCTGCTGCGGCGAGCTGCATTGGGCGGAAGGTTCCCGAGTCGATATTGCTCTTCACTTTGAGAATCCATTGCACGAATTCCGCGTTCGTGGCCAACATGCCTACGCGCCAGCCCGGCATGTTGTGGCTCTTGCTCATGGAGTTGAACTCGATGCAGCAGCGTTTGGCGCCAGGGACTTGCAGGATGCTGAGCCGTTCGTGGTTCAGGATGAAGCTATACGGGTTGTCGTTCACGATGACAAGGTTGTGGCGCAAGGCGAAGTCTACCAGTTTTTCGTACGTTTCGCGCCGGGCGTTGGCACCCGTCGGCATGTTGGGATAGTTGGTCCATAGGATTTTCACGCCCTTCAGGTCCATTTCTTCCAAGGCTTTGAAGTCGGGTTGCCAACCGTTTTCGGGCTGCAAGTCATAATAGGTGATTTGTTGGCCGAGGATTTTGCTGAGCGACGTGTAGGTGGGGTATCCCGGATTGGGCACCAACACGCGGTCGCCCGGATTGGCCAGGGCCAACGTGACGTGGAGTATGCCTTCCTTGGAGCCGATAAGCGGCTGTATTTCGCAGGCCGGGTCCAAATCCACGTCGTACCACCGTTTGTAGAAATCGGCCATGGCCCGGCGCAGTTCGGGGATTCCCGTTGTGGGTTGGTAGCCGTGTGCGTCTGCATGTCGGGCTTCTTCGCACAGCGTTTCTATGGTTTGGGGCGAAGGGGGCATGTCCGGACTTCCGATAGCCAAGCTGATAACGTCCTTACCTTCGGCGTTCATGCGTGCCACTTCTTTGAGTTTCACTGAGAAATAGTATTCCTGTACGGAACTCAGCCGTTCGGCTGGCTGTATGCGGAATTTATATAGTTTGTCTTCCATCTTGATATTCTCCTAATATTTTGAGTTCTTTGGTCAGCGGGGTAATGGCATCTATGCTTTGTGAATAGCGGGTATAATCGTCGAAGCCCAAGTCTACGTAAAACATATATTGCCACTCTTTTCCCACGAGGGGGAGGGATTGTATTTTGGTCAGGTTCAATTTATAGAAAGAAAGGATGGACAACACCTGCGAGAGCGAGCCTTCTTCGTGGGGAAGGGTGAATACCAGGCTGGCTTTGTTGGTCTGGCGTATATCACGCAGCAGGTTGGCGCGTTGCGGTTGGCTGAAGACCAGAAAACGGGTGAAATTGTGTTTGTTGGTCTCGATGCCTTCTTCCAATACTTTCATGCCGTACAGCGGGGCTGCGAATTTGGAACAGATGGCGGCTTGTCCGCGCAGTTGTTCCCGGCTGATGATTTCCGCCGAGCCGGCCGTATCTTCTCCTTCCACGACTTTCAGACGAGGATGCCGGGCCAGGAATTCGCGGCATTGCATTAGGGCTACCGGATGGGAATGTACCTCGGTGATGTCTTCTATGTTGTCGTCCGGGAGGCAAAGCAGGCTGTGGGAAATGCGCAGCTTATGCTCGCCTACGATGGTAAGTCCACTGTCGCAAAGCAACTCGTAATTGTGCAACAGGCTGCCCGCTATGGTATTCTCGATGGCAGCCATACCGAGTACCGTACTGTCGTCCTTTACCGTGGCAAATACTTCTTCAAAGGTGGAGCAGCAGATAAGTTCTATGTCCTCTTTGTCGAAGAAGTAGTGGGCGGCCATGTCGTGGTACGACCCTTTGATACCTTGGATTGCAATTCGTTTCATTGTTTTTGTTTTGTCGTTTTTACAAAAAAGTCCCGCTTCGGTGGGAAGCGGGACCTCATGTCTTATTGGATTAGTATAATTCTCTGTTTGGTACACATACGAACTCCCGCTTCACTTTATGGCTAAAGTAAAAGTAAAAGAAGAAATAAAAATATGTGTTGAATAATTCTTTCATCTTCGTATTTTTGAATCTGTTGCAAAATTAGGGATTTTTTCATTTCCGGCAAATGTTTTCGCCGCTTTTTTCCTCTTAAACGGGAAAAATGTGAAAGAATACCTGATTTTGATTACATTTAGAAACCGTAAGGGTTACGGTTTTTGTATTGTCCGTTCATCTCTTGTTCTATGTTGCTGAACTGTCCTTCGACGGCCTTGGCTGCTTCCGGAGAGGTTTCCAACGCTTTTTTCAGGTCATCGGTCGCCCCGGCCTTGTCGTTGAGCATCAGTTTGATGCGTCCGCGTTCTTTGTATCCTTCGCTGAAGTCCGGCATGAGTTCCACGGCTTCGTCCAGTGTGGACAGTGCCCGGTCGAGCTGACGGTTGGCGGCGTATGCCGTGCTGAGGCCCACGTACGCTTCTCCCATTAGAGGGTTTTGAGTCTTCACCTTATTATAATAGGTAATGGCTGTGGGAGCATCCCCTTGCTGCAGTCGCAGTGCGGCTTTCAACATTACGGCTTCTTCGGGTGCAGGTCGTGCTTCCTCGCTTTCAAGTAAGTGGTCGATGTCGGCTTCGGCTTCTGTCAGGCTGCCCATGGCGCGGAGGATTTCTGCGCGCAACAGGTAAGCTTCCGTCAAATGGCCGTCCTGTACGATGGCTTGTGTCAACAGGGCCACGGCGTTCAGTTCGTCGTGCAAGGCATGTTTGGCTTGGGCCGAGCGGTAGAGCGCTCCGGCATGGCAACTGTCGATTTGCAAGGCGGCCTGGCAATCTTCGTCCATGCGCGTATAATCCTGCATCATTTCATCGGCACGGGCCATGGCCAACCGTACGCCGATATGGTCCGGCAGTTCTTCGGCCAGTTTTGCCAATATGCTCCGGCCTTCTTCAGCCTGTTTGTCGGAGAGCAAGGCTTCGGCCAGATAACTTGCGGTTTCGGAATCGTTCCGGAGGGCAAGTGCTTCGCGGAAACAACGTATGGCATATTTGACCTCCCCCATTTTACAGGCGCGTACACCGTCATATTTCAGTACGTTAAAATCCCGCTCGCGGCGTTTCTCGGTTTTTTCTTCCGGGGACTCTTCCCGGGCGCCGAACAATGTTTTTAGAAATCCCATTTTATTCTCGTTTTTTTCTGCGCGCAAATATACTAAAATTGCTTAAAATAACGTACATTTGTACGATAAATCATGTTTAAGCGTTTAGACTTTACTAAGTTTGCTTTTGGAAAAATAAATGGAATATGTGTGGAATAGTCGGATATATAGGTAAGAGAGAGGCTTACCCCATTTTGATAAAAGGACTTAAGCGTCTGGAGTACCGTGGTTATGACAGTGCCGGCATGGCTTTGATCAGTAATTCGGGAGATTTGAATGTGTATAAGGCGAAAGGCAAGGTCAGCGATTTGGAACGCTCGACGGAAGCAAAAGACGTGAGCGGGCATATCGGTATCGCCCATACGCGTTGGGCCACGCATGGCGAACCATGTGCAGAAAACGCCCATCCCCATTATTCGGCATCGGGCAACCTGGCGCTGATCCATAACGGGATCATCGAGAACTATGCCACGTTGAAGGAACGTTTGCAGCAACGCGGCGTGAAGTTCCGCAGCCAGACGGATTCCGAAGTGTTGGTGCAGCTCATTGAATATATCCAGGTGAGCAATGATTTGGATTTGTTGGGTGCCGTGCAAGTGGCCTTGCATGAGGTCATCGGTGCCTATGCCATCGCGATATTGGACAAAAGGCATCCCGAACAAATCATCGCCGCACGCAAGAGCAGTCCGTTGGTGGTGGGCATCGGGCGCGACAATGAGTTTTATCTGGCCTCGGATGCCACCCCTATTGTGGAATACACTGACAAGGTGGTGTACTTGGAAGACGGGGACATCGCCGTCATCCGTCCCGGAGACGAGCTGAAGGTGGTGGATATGGACAACACGCGCATGCACCCTACGGTGAAAACGGTGGACATCAATCTTGGCCAACTGGAAAAGGGAGGCTATCCGTATTTCATGCTCAAGGAGATTTTCGAGCAGCCGGATTGCCTGCTTGATTGCATGCGCGGGCGCATCAACATAGATGCCGACAACGTGACGCTTTCGGCGGTCATCGACCACAAGGACAAGTTGTTGAGCGCGAGCCGTTTTATTATCGTGGCATGCGGAACGTCGTGGCATGCGGGGCTTATTGGCCAACAACTTATCGAGAACTATTGCCGTATTCCCGTATACGTGGAATATGCTTCAGAGTTCCGCTACCGTAATCCCGTCATTTTGCCTACCGACGTAGTGATTGCCATATCGCAGTCCGGCGAGACGGCCGACACGTTGGCCGCCATCGAACTGGCACGCAAGCAAGGGGCGTTCGTGTTCGGTATCTGTAATTCCGTGGGTGCTTCCATACCTCGGGCCACGCATACCGGGGCTTACATCCATGTGGGGCCGGAAATAGGCGTGGCTTCTACAAAGGCGTTCACGGGGCAGGTGACAGTGCTGGCCATGTTGACGTTGGCCCTGGCCAAGGCGCGCGGGACGATTTCGCAGGATGAGTATGTCAAGATGGTGCGGGAGTTGGTGGCCATACCCGAGAAAATGAAAGAGGCACTAAAGGCTAATGAACAGATAGCCCAGATGGCCAAGATTTTCACCTATGCGCACAACTGCCTCTATCTGGGGCGCGGCTACTGTTATCCTGTGGCGCTCGAGGGCGCCTTGAAGTTGAAGGAAATTTCTTATATCCATGCCGAAGGCTACCCGGCTGCTGAGATGAAGCATGGTCCCATTGCGCTCATCGATTCGGAAATGCCGGTGTTTGTCATCGCCACACGCAACGGGATGTACGAAAAGCTCATCAGCAATATCCAGGAGGTAAAAGCCCGTCAGGGACGTGTCATTGCGCTCGTGACGAAAGGCGACACGAAGATACGGGATTTGGCGGACGAGGTGATAGAACTTCCCGAGACAATGGAATGTTTCGAGCCGTTGGTGGTTTCCGTCCCTTTGCAGTTGTTGGCCTACCATATAGCCGTATGCAAGGGCAAGGATGTGGATCAACCACGTAATTTGGCCAAGTCGGTCACGGTGGAGTAATCGTATTTCGGCTTATTTCGTTTTCTGGTATTTTCGTAGGAAACTTATATACAAAAATCAATCTGCGCCAAACGTTTTTTCAATCTCCTTTGATTGATTTTTCGTTTGGCGCAGATTGATTTTTCATTCTCCGCAGATTGATTTTGAGGATTCAAATGCTTGAAAATCAAATGAGATTCTGTTTTTATGAATCTATACGTTTTTTCAGCCTTGGTCGGGCGTTTACGGCTTGTCCTTCGTGCAGAAAGCCATGTTTCCCGGTATAAAGCCCTTTGTGCCCGCCGGTGAAATGTGTTGGGCGCGTACACACCGTTAATTTTTGTTCTTCCGCTTGCAAAAACGATGGACTTTTACGAACTTTAATGTGAAACCGGATGGCATTTCCCCGTGGTGGAAGGCAAGGAAATGCAACCCCGGGGCTTAAAAAATAATCACAACCTAAAAAACTTAATTTACAGTTTGAAACATGAAGAGGAAAAGCTTATTGTCGATGTTGTGGCTATGCCTGTGGGCTTTTGCGGGCAGCGGGCAGGCTAAAAATGTGTCCACACGCATTAATTTGGGGGCGACCCCATGGAAATTTACGAAAGTGGTGCGTCAGGAAATCAATTTGGCGAAGGATGCGCAGGTATGTCTTGACGGAAAGTCCGTTCCCGTGGTTCACGACGGCGATATCCATTCGGACTGGAAACTTGGAGATGCTCCAGAAGGAGGAATATGGAGCGTGGATTTGGGCAAGTCCGTTTCCTTATCTTCTGTGAAACTGTGGTTCGACACGGACCGGACGAGGTTTGCAGAGGTCAAGTTGGAAGTATCCGCCGACGGTAGTACTTGGCAAACCCTTTCGGAAGGAAAGAAACTCTGTGTGCTCCATAAAGAGGGCGACTTTACGACCGTGGGGCATACCGGAACGGTGGGGTATACCGAGACGGTGACGGCTACTTATTTGAATTTGAAAGTTAAGGGGACGGCACGTTATGTGCGTTTTTCCGGATTGAAATGCAAGGCAGAACAGGGACAGGATGTGCCTGTAACGTTGAGTGAAGTGGAAGTGAACCCTAAAGCAGGGCAGGATTATGAACAGGCCGGGGCCATGGCTTCGCTTTCGTTCGACGATACCGGATGGCAGACGGTAGGGATTCCTCATTGTTATAATGAGCAGGACACTTATTTGAATACCAGTACGGGAGAGCGTTGTTGGCGTGGAGAAGCGTGGTATCGTAAGAAAATAACCATAGACGAAAAAGACCGTGGGCAGATGTTCTTCTTGGAGTTTCAGGGAGTGAACATAGGGGCAACGGTGTATGTGAACGGAACTCCGATAAGAAGCAATACAAAGGTGAAGCAGCCGGAAGCTGTGACCCATGTGGGGAGTGCATTGCCTTTCGTGGTGGACATTACGCCTTATTTGCGTTATGGAAAAGAGAACCAGATTGCGGTAAGGGTGTCCAATGCCGAGGGCACGTTTTTCACTTGGCCCGGTTTCGGGACCAACGAAGGCTTCGGTCAGGCCATGGGAGGTATCGTCTGCCCCGTCTACCTGCACAAGAAGAACAAGGTGCACATTCCTTTTGATTCTTATTCTCCTATGGGCAAGTGGGGAACTTACTTCGGGACGGTGTCGGCTACCAAAGACAAAGCCGAAGTACGTTTTCAGGTGAACGTGGAGAATGCGGGTACGGAAGCGTGCGACGTGGAGCTGCGCACATATCTGAAGGATGCGAAAGGCAAGACCGCTTTGGCTTTCAAGGACACACGTCGTGCCGCAGGCGGTCAGACCGTATTGTTTGACCGGACGGGAGTGGTGGAGCGTCCCCGTTTGTGGTATCCGATAGGGACTTCCGGTACACCTTATTTATATAAGGTGGAGAATGAAGTTTACGTGGACGGACGACTGGTGGACAGGCAAAGCCGTCCGTGGGGCATCCGGCAAATCACGTGGGACGAGGATTTTTGCTATGTCAACGGTGAGAAATGTTTTTTGCGCGGCTTCGGTTACCGGAATAATTACCCGGGATTGGGGGCCGCTGTCCCTGCGGCTTTCTGGTGGAATGACATGGCCCGGATAGCGCGGTGCGGCGGCAACACGCTGCGCGTGGGGCACCAACCGCCTTTTCCCGAAGTGTTCGAGGCTTGCGACCGCTACGGCATCTTGTTGGTTGTCAACAGCGGCGACAATGAATGGGCGTTGAAGGACGAACCGGCTATTACTTACAAAAGGGAGTACGACCGCGATGTGATGGTGGCCTACCGGAACAATCCGTGCGTGGTCATTTGGGAGTCGAATAATGGTTTGGCGTACGATGGGGAGAAATACCTGCCGTCTTATACGCTGGAACAAGTGAAGAAATGGGATTACATCCAACCGCGTCTCGTGCAGAACCGCGACGGTTACCCACCGGAGTGGGACAAGAACGAACCGGTCGTGATAGGTTATACAAACCGTTATGAGAAAGTGGAAGGAAGTCCTTCGTGGAATACGGAAGTCTACGGGACGAACTGGTCGGGCTTGCCCAGTTGGTGCATCGCCCGTTTCGACTACGATAATGAAAAAGAGTTCTCGATGGACTATGTGGAGAACTATTTCGACAACATGGACAAACGCGCATGCGGATGGATCAACTGGATGTTGGCCGAGACGTACGGGGAGGGGTACACCATTTACCTCAACGGCATGCGCAACCAAAAGAGCCTTGGTTCGTGCGCCATGGATGGCAACCGCTTCCCGAAATTGCTGTACCGGATTTTCGAGAAAGCCGTTTGGGTGCCTTTCGACGAGCGTCCCGGTGTGGCCTTGCAGAGCCATTGGAACTTCCGGGGATTGCAGGACGTGGATGCGTGGAGCAACTGTCCTTATGTGGAACTCTTCGTCAACGGGGTATCCCGTGGGATTGTGGAACCGGAGGCGCGGACGCGCCGCTGCACGTGGAAAGGCATCCTATGGGAGCTGGGTACGGTCAAGGCCGTGGGGTTGGACGAACGGAAACGTCCCGTTTGCGAGGATGAGATCGCCTCTGCCGGCGAGCCGTACGCTTTGGAAGTGGAAATCGAAGAACCGACACCAAAACCGGACGGGGAAAGATTTGAATTGAAAGCCAATGCTTCGGATGCTTTCATCGCTACGGTGCGCGTGGTGGACAAGGATGGGCATTGGTGTCCTTTTGCCGACAACCAGTTGAAGTTTGAAGTGGAAGGCGAAGGGGTGTACAAAGGTTCTTACAATTTCTATGTCACGGAAGGAAAACCTTTGGAATACCATGCCCCGGGCGATACGGAGTTGCAGGCCGAAGGAGGTTTGATGCGCGTGGCGGTGCGGACGACGTTTAATCCTGGAAAAATTACGGTTAAAGTATCTTCGGGCGGGTTACGTTCAGGAGAAGCATCCGTCTGGTCGAAGAAGATTTAAGTATGGCACATTGGGCAAATATGGCCTTCCGTTCCTGTTTGCAAGGAGCGGAAGGCTTTTTTATGTCTAAAATAGCAGGACAATGGAATATATTCTATATATTTGGGCAAAGAATGCAAAGTGTGAAATTTTTAAATGGAAAATATATGGCGAAAAGCGTAAAAGAGTATATCGAAGAAAATGAAGCCCGTTTTTTGGAAGAGTGGTTCAGTCTGATTCGCATTCCGAGCGTGAGTGCCGACCCGGCGCATAAGAATGATATGGTGGCTTGTGCCGAACGTTGGAGAGATTTGCTTTTAGAGGCTGGAGCAGATGAAGCGCGGTTGATGCCTTCTTCAGGAAATCCTTTGGTGTATGCGGAAAAGCGTGTGGGGGAGGATGCGCCAACGGTTTTGGTATATGGCCATTACGATGTGATGCCTGCCGAACCGTTGGACTTATGGAAAAGTGACCCTTTTGAACCGGAAGTGCGTGACGGACATGTATTTGCCCGTGGGGCGGATGATGATAAAGGGCAGTCTATGATTCAACTAAAGGCTTTTGAGTATATGGTGCGGGAAGGGGCTCTGCGCCATAACGTCAAATTCATATTGGAGGGGGAAGAAGAAATCGGGTCTCCCAGTCTGAATGCTTTCCTGCAAGAGTACCGTGAGCTGTTGGCTTGTGATGTGATTTTAGTGAGCGACACCAGTATGCTCGCGCTCGACCTGCCTTCGCTTACGACGGGACTGAGAGGTTTGGCGTACTGGGAAATCGAGGTGACAGGGCCGAACCGTGATTTGCATTCCGGGCATTTCGGTGGAGCGGTAGCTAATCCGATTAATGTATTGTGTGGTTTGTTGGCTCGTATGACTGACGAAGATGGGCGTATTACAATACCGGGTTTTTATGATGAAGTGGAAGAACTGTCGGAGGAAGAACGTCGGATGCTGTCTGAAATCCCGTTTGACGAGGAACGTTATAAACAAGCTATCGGTGTACATGCTTTGAAAGGAGAGAACGGATACAGCACAATCGAGCGGAATAGTTGCCGTCCGTCGTTCGATGTGTGTGGTATTTGGGGCGGTTATACGGGAGAGGGTTCTAAGACCGTATTGCCGTCTAAAGCCTATGCCAAGGTGTCTTGCCGTTTGGTTCCCCATCAACAGCATGAGAAGATTTCCCGGATGTTTGTCGATTATATCGAATCCATAGCTCCGGACTACGTGCAGGTGAAAGTGACCCCTATGCACGGTGGCGAAGGCTATGTCTGTCCGATAACCTTGCCGGCTTACAAAGCTGCGGAAGAAGGTTTCACCAAGGCGTTCGGGCGAAAGCCGTTGGCTGTGCGCCGTGGTGGCAGTATCCCTATCATAAGTGATTTTGAAAAGATTTTGGGAACCAAGACTGTTTTGATGGGATTCGGTTTGGAGAGTAATGCGATTCATTCGCCTAATGAGAATTTCCCATTGGATATGTTTCGGAAAGGTATCGAGGCTGTGGTGGAATTCCATGAATCCGTGACGCTTTGAACACGTGAGACGTAAGTCTGGACTATTTCATATATGGGTATGCGGGGGAAAGACGCGATTCGAACATCGGAATACTTTAAATATAATAAGGTGTAAATTAATCCGGTTGATATTTTTTCGGTTTTTATTGGCAAAACGTTTGGCAGTTATGGTAAAAGGTTGTACCTTTGCACTCGCTTTCGGGAAGCAAGGCCTTGTGTGGCCGCT